>NZ_CP065957.1:644199-966299 GCF_017310505.1 Methylacidiphilum caldifontis
TTCTGGAGATATTTCCAGGGCTAGTTTACCCCAACGATAAAACCGCAGTTTTTCTTCTTGGATCACTTCACCAATCCGGTTGAAAGGAACAGCCCACTTCTCAAAGACCGCCCGGGCTACATCTTCTTTGTCTTTATTGACAATCAAAAGCATTCTTTCCTGGGACTCGGAAAGGAGTATCTCCTCAGCGCTCATGTCCTCTTCTCGCAGAGGGACATCATCCAAATTGATCTCCATGCCTGTTTTTGCCCTAGCGGCTGTTTCTGAAGTCGAACAGATAATGCCCGCAGCCCCCATATCCTGGATTCCTACTACCACTCCTGGTATTTGGAAGAGTTCTAGGCATGCAGACATCAGTATCCTTCCCATAAAGGGGTCAGCGATCTGTACCGAAGGCCTTTCTTCTGACTTGTTTTCCTCTAGCTTTCGGGAAGCGAAAGCAGCTCCCTTCAGTCCATCCCTGCCTGTTTTCGAACCAACAATAAATACAGGATTGCCTATCCCTCGAGCAACTCCACGCTGAATCTGATCAACTTTCACCACACCCAAGCAAAATACATTAACAAGAGGGTTGCCCTCATAACTTTGATCAAAAGCAAGTTCTCCCCCCACCGTCGGTACTCCCACGCAATTGCCATAATGGGCTATACCCGCCACGACATTTTGCAAAAGAAATGCATTATGAGCTGCATGCGGGCTTTTTTCTTTTCTAATATCACCAAATCTCAAGGAATTCATAAAACAAATGGGAGTTGCCCCCATAGTTAAGATGTCCCTGAATATACCTCCAACTCCCGTCGCAGCTCCCTGGAAAGGTTCTACGGCGCTAGGATGATTATGAGACTCAATCTTAAACACTACAGCCCAACCCTTCTCCAACTCAACCACTCCCGCATTTTCCTCTCCAGCCTTCACAAGTACCCTTTTCCCCGTGGAAGGTAGTTTGCGCAGTTCTTTTTTTGAACTTTTATAACAGCAATGCTCGCTCCACATTACTCCAAAAATAGCCAACTCAGCAGCTGTAGGCTTCCTACCTAACAAAAGAAAAAGCCTTTTATATTCGTACTCCGAAAGGCCAAAGGATTGAAACTCCGCAATAGACTCCTTGTCTATCTCTATAACTGCATCTTTTTGTTCTGTAATTCTCATCTTTAATGACTCACTAAGGATACACTTTCCTTCCCTTAAGGTAAAGAGCTCTGAGTACGGGAGCGGGTAACAGCTCCAAAAGACAAAAACTGGCTTCATTGCCTTCTTTAAGACCATGATTTATCCCCAAGACTGCAGCTGGTCTTACTGAATAAGCATCCCACCACCATCTCCAGGATACTCCAGTCAATTGTTGGGCAACAAAAACGCCATCGAAAGGTTTCAAAGTCGATCCTCCCAACCGACCTGTACTTTTCTCTGTCGCCTTTCCCTGGTTATCGACTTCCAGCTCGATCTGGCCTAGAAAATAATTGCCGGCAGGAGCAGCTGCAGCCGCTATGGCATCAGAAACAAGTATTACCCTGGGTCCAAGAGCCGAGGTTAAAGCCCGAAAAGCCACAGCAGGAATATGCTTGCCATCTGGGATTAAAGAAACGTAGGGGAGGTCCGAGGCAATGACGTTAAGAAGGATATTATTAAACTTGGGAATTGTGTGAGATAAAGCATTGCCTAGATGAGTCCATAGTTTAGCACCCGCTATAACGCAGGATTGTATCACTTCCCAAGAAGCTTCGGAATGCCCCAAAGCTATCGCAAGACCTAAAGAGTCCGCTTTCTTTATAAATCGCAGGGAAGTTTCAACTTCGATTTCGGGAGCCAGAGTGATCATTTTGAGATTTCCTTGAGAGGCTAAAAACAGCTCTTCCAGCCACGATATATCTGGCTTTGTCATCCATTCAGGCCGATGTACACCTCTGCATCCCGAAGATGGGGAAAGAAAAGGTCCCTCCAGATGAAAACCTATGCAGTTCAAAGAAAGTTCCTGCCGCAGCGTTTCTAGCTTCTTAAGAATACCCAAATAAGAAGCTAGGGGTCGGGTAATAATTGTAGCTAAAAAATGTGAACAGCCATTTTCAAATAGTTTTTGGCAAAGAAGCTCAAACTGTCCTTTAGTAAGATCATCCCCATTTAAGTCTACTCCCCCAAAACCGTTGATTTGCAGATCAAAAAGACCAGGGGCAATCCATGGCAAAGATTTTGAGTTTTCCCTTGGTTTAGTTTCGATTCTCTGATAAATACCCCCTTCAATACTTATTTCCAGAGGTAACCCACTGCGATAATCTCGAGCTACAAGAACAAAAGAACGAGGATGCATCTTTGATTTTTCCATTCAGAAGCAATAAACTCGATTTAAAAAATGAGAAAACCCCCTCCTTGCACAACCTCTATCACGCTTTCCGTTCCATCAATCTTACTCATTGATGCTTCAGACAGCAGTACCCTTTAATCCCTAATGAGAATATTTTCTCTAAATGATGAAAAAAGCTCAACACTCAATCCTAAAAAACCTTGTTAACTTTTTTTAAGCAAGGGCATAGAGTGTAAAGAAAAAAATCTCTTTTTCTCTCTTTTATCTCCACTATCTTTATAAATGACTTGTAAGATTTAAAGATAAAATGGCTTTACAAATTTCTTCAGCTATAACTACTTAAAGACATGCCTTCAGTTTTTCTCAAGACATTTGGTTGTCAGATGAACGTACGGGACTCAGAACAGGTCCTCCAGGATTTTATTGAACGAGGATACGAAATCGCCCATTCCGAAAAGCATGCTGATATTATTCTCATTAATAGCTGTTCGGTTAGGGCATTGGCTGAAGAAAAAGCTATAGATAAGTTGCTATCCCTGAAGGTCGAAAAAAAGAAAAACCCCTCCCTTATCTTGGGAATCATAGGTTGTATGGTTCAAAACAGGGGCAGAGAAATAGCTGAAAAATATCATTTTGTGGATCTATTGCTGGGTACACAAAAATTCCATAAAGTAGCCGAAATTGCAGATAAACTCTTCAGGAATCCCCATAGGGGACAACCCTACATCGATCTCTCAGAGGAAGAAGACGCTCATAAATCGATTAAAAAACACCTTTCTTCCGCTGCCAATCCTATCGCCTATGTTTCCATCATGCAAGGTTGTAGCATGCACTGCTCTTTTTGTATTGTCCCTACAACTCGAGGCGAAGAAAGATCAAGGCCAATTTCAGAAATCTATGAAGAGGTCAAAAGCCTTGCCTCCGCTTCAGTTAAAGAAATCGTGCTCCTTGGCCAAATAGTCAATCGTTATGGGGCTAAAGAAATACCCTGGGTAAAGGGGAAATCCCCTTTCGTCCAACTTCTTGAAAAATTAAGCACTATTGAACAAATCAAAAGAATTCGGTTTACTTCCCCTCACCCTATTGGTTTTAAAGACGATCTAATCCAGGCATTCAAAGATATTCCCCAACTCTGTGAACATGTTCATATCCCTGTACAATCGGGAAGCGATAAGATATTAAAGGCGATGCGTAGGGGATACAACCGTTCAAAATTTCTCTTTCTTGTGGAGAAGTTAAGAAAAGCAATTCCCCAAGTAGTCCTCTCTACGGATATCATTGTTGGATATCCAGGAGAAACCGAAGAAGATTTTCTCCAAACTTGTTCGTTAGTCGAAGAGGTTCGATTTGATAAGGCTTTTATTTTCCGTTACTCTCCTCGCGAAGGAACATCTGCAGCAACCTTGGCAGATCAGCTGAGCGAAGAGGTCAAATTCGAAAGAAATTACCGGTTGCTTGAGCTTCAAAAGAAAATTACGATGGAGAAGGCTCAACAATGGGTAGGACAAGTTGTGGAAATTCTTGTTGAAGGGGAAAGCAAAAAAAATGCTTCCAAGTTTCAAGGAAGAACCCGGGGTAACCATCTTGTGATCATACCTAAAAATGAACGATGGAGAGGAGAGTTTCTGCCTGTAAGGATCATCGAAACTACAGGTCATACTTTTTATGGTAGCCCAGTACTCGCCGGCATCGACGAATCTGAAATGGCTCTTGAAGAAGATCTTTATCCCAAGCCTATGCTTTACTAAAAGAAAAATTTGTTCCTCTACAAAACTAAACAAAAAATGAACCTAACTCTATTCATCGAATTTTTCCTTAACCGCAGGGAACCTGAAAGCTAGGTTGAGTAGCCATGCTTTGGAGAAGACTGCAATGCGAAGAAATAACTACGCTTGCGGAAGGTTAGAGGTCTACTCCAGGATACATCATCAGTCCTGGGCTCTGGAAGGTAATGTTGCAGGCAATCCTTCAGAACAAGGAGTAGAGAAAAAAAGAGAGCGGTTGTTCTCTAATCAAGGCAAGAAACGGTGTGGAGTATCCGAGCCAATAATATGTTAATGAGGAGATCCTTAGTGACTTTCTTTTATATTCGGGTAATCTTTTTTTCCAGAAGTCCATGACAATGACCTCTCCTAGTTACCAAAAAACGGCTCGAATTATTGCCTCTATTCTTTTTGTTATCTTAGCTATTTGGATATTGCGTGGTTTTATTGTGGCCATGGCCTGGGCTTTTTTAATCGCCATTGCAACTTGGCCGTTTTATAGATGGATAAGAACAAAACTGCCTCGGAAAATCCCGATTTGGGTCAGCTCCTTATTTTTCACTCTTCTTGTCGGGGTATTACTTTTTGCTCCGCTTGTTTATGGTGTTTTTAAAGCGGGACAAGAAGCGATTGTACTCGGTCAATACATAGCCCATGCCCAAAAAGAGGGGGCTCCAGCTCCCGATTGGTTCCAACGTATTCCTTTTATCGGCAATTGGTTAACATTACGCTGGAATGCAAATTTAGCTACTCCTGAAGCTGCATCCAAGACCTTGGCTCATATTGATACCGCATTTCTATTCCGTTGGGGAAAAACCATTGGGGTACAGGTTATTCACCGGATGGAAGTCCTCGCTTTTACTCTGCTGACCTTATTTTTTCTTTACAGGGACGGAAGCATACTCGGCACCAAATTTCTTGCGTTTATCCGTAAAATTCTAGGTGCCCCTGGAGAAAGGTATGCCCAGCACCTCGTTTCGGTCATCCGCGGGACGGTTAACGGTCTTGTGCTGGTCAGTCTTGGGGAAGGTATTTTGCTTGGGATAGCCTATGCAGTTGTTGGACTACCGGATCCAGTAACCCTTGGAGGCATTACTGGGATTTTAGCCATGATTCCCTTTGCTGCTCCACCGGTGTTTTGTACCGCTGCCCTATTCCTTATTGCCCAGGGAATGATTATCCAAGCGGTGGCCATTGTGATTTTTGGTTTTAGTGTGCTGTTTATAGCCGATCATTTTATCAGACCTGTTCTCATTGGTGGAGCGGTCGATCTGCCCTTCTATTGGGTTCTTTTAGGAACACTTGGAGGTCTTAGTTCTTTTGGTTTACTTGGACTTTTTGCGGGACCAACGATCATCGCCACTTTGCTCGTGGCATGGAAAGATTTTATAGAAAAGCCCTAAAATTGACTTTGGGTCATCATTTCCAACTAAACAATAATGTTTTAACTTCACTCTTATGAGTAGCTATTTTCAGTTTTTTTGTTCTCCCTATGCTAAAAAAGGGGGACGCAGATACCTTAGGGAAAAGGCTGCTCTAGCTGAAGAAAATAGAGCTGACGAACTGATTCTATCTTTTCAAGATCTAAAGCTTTCTGTTGATCAGGTTAACCAAAGATTAAAACATATCCTAAAGGCTATAGGAGAAGAAGCCAAGGGCTTCCTTTCCGAACAGCTCACAAAAGTCTATCCTCTCAATACTCATGAAGGATTACTCCTTCTTAGGCTTGCCGAAGCTCTCCCCAGGATAACCGATGATCAAACTGCACTTCTCCTTTTTAAAGAACAAATCTTAAAAGGAAATTGGCAAAATACAACCCATTCCCATTGGCTTTCTTCCTTACTGAGAATAATACGTCTTGTGACTGAAAAAGCAGATCTTCTCCCTTTCATCTCCTTTCTTTCGGATAAAGCCCTGATCTTGTTTATCCATCTCGCTACAAAGATTCTGGTCAATTTATTCGTTCTTGCCCCAGATATGGACAAAGCCCAAGAAAAACTTTTTGACCTTGTCAGAAGTGGAGAACAGATTTCCCTGGATCTGCTAGGAGAAGAGGCTCAAGGTGAAAAAGAAGGCAAAAGACATTGGGAGAACTGCCAAAAAGTCATTAATCTTCTTGGAGATCTTAAAAGAGCCTTTCCTCATTCCGATCCTGAGATATCCGTAAAACTCTCAGCTATCGATCCCAAATATGAGCTACATTATGGCCGCATTTCTTTCGATAGGATTTATTCTAAACTCAAAACTCTCTGCTTAATGGCCAGTAAAAAGGATATAGGATTATGTATCGATGCCGAACAGTACTTTAGATTTGAATTTTCAGTCGATCTACTCGAAGCCCTTTTGTCTGACCCAGACCTCAATGATTGGAATAAAATGGGCTTCGTGGTTCAGTCTTATTTAAAAAACAGCGAAGGGCTGATTGATTACTTGGCTGAACTTTGCAAAGAAAAAAAGAAAAAGCTCTCCGTTCGCTTAGTTAAAGGAGCGTATTGGGACCATGAAATCATCCATGCTCAACATCTAGGTCTATATTGCTATCCTGTCTACACCCTCAAGGAGCTGACCGAACTTTCCTATATGCTCTGTCTATCCAAGTTACTTAAACAGTCCGAAGTCCTTAGTAGCCGCCTAGCTACTCATAATCCTTCTACTCTTGCAGCAAGCTTAGAGCTTCATTCTTCTTTTAAGGAAAACCCTATTGAGTTTCAAAGGCTCTATGGTCTTGGTCAAAGCCTGGGAAAATGGCTAAAACGGGCAGGTTATGCAACCCGAATCTATATACCTATAGGTGAAGGAAAGGAACTTTTTGGCTATTTAGCAAGGAGATTAATAGAAAATGGTACAGCACTGGACAACACCCTTTTCCCTTTCGATTTCGATAAACTGTACTGGGATCCTCTTGGTAAATTACAAAAGCGAGCCTTAAAGTATAATCCCAATATTGCACTTCCCACCAATCTGTTCAAGGATCGTGAGAATGCTCCTGGAATTGATCTTTCTAACCCCGAGGCATGGGAAAATATCGCCCAAAACACCGATGATTTCGCTTCCAAGCCCAGGTCTTTATTTTTCTATCCCAAACCCAAAGGTAAACAAGTAAAAGTCTTTTCTCCTGCTAATCCTGAAGAATGCTTAGGTGAAGTTCCTTTCCCCCCAGAAGAAGATATTGAGAATATGCTTTCTCTGACAGCCTCTTATGCTGAAGAATGGGATAGGCTACCGGTAGAACAAAGGGCTGAAAAAGTCAAAAAACTAGCCAAAGAAATCTGGGAAAACCGGGATGAGCTCTTGTATCTTCTTTGTGCAGAGGCGGGGAAAACTGTGCCCTCTGCCCTCTCTGAAATAAGGGAAGCGATCGATTTCTGTAACTATTATGCAAAGGAAGCCACCCGGCTTTTTGCCCATCCCCATTTACTCCCTGGCCCAAGAGGCGAGGAAAATAAACTTCACTACCATGGTTGCGGGCTTTGGGTATGCATTAGCCCTTGGAATTTTCCCCTTTCTATTTTTATAGGACAAATTGTAGCTGCCCTTCTTTCTGGTAACGTCGTAGCCGCTAAACCCGCCGAAGAAACCCCTCTTATCGCTACGGCTGCAATAAATCTTGCTTATAAAGCGGGTATTCCTAGGGAAGTTTTAAGTTTGATCCTGGGAGATGGCCAAAGTGGGAAAATAATGATTAATCATCCCTTGGTTCGAGGAGTGGCTTTTACTGGATCAACGAAAACGGCAAAAAATATCGCCCTATATTTAAGCCAAAAAGAAGGTCCTATTGTTCCTTTTATCGCGGAGACTGGAGGTATCAACTGCATGGTGGTGGATGCTACGGCTGCTATCGAAAGGGCGGTTAAAGATATCCTTGTTTCTGCTTTTGATAACGCAGGACAAAGATGTTCTTCACTAAGGCTATTGCTGGTACAAAAAGAAATATCAAACTCGATTTTGGATTTGCTCTCCGATGCTACCCAATCCTTGATCGTAGGAGATCCTCGGTTTTCTGAAACCGATGTAGGCCCTATCATCCGCCAATCTCTTTTAGAAGAGCTACAAAAGTTTTCTTGCTTTTTTGAAACTCAAGGACGGTTGCTAGCCAAAGCACCTATGGGTAAAACGGCTTCTTCCAATGGTTTTTTCTTTGCTCCCCAGCTGTTCGAAATCCCATCGGTGGATTTGGTAAACCAGGAAATCTTTGGACCTATACTGCCTGTTGTCCGTTATTCAAGAAACGATCTTTCATATCGGCTTAAGGAAATTCATCAGAAAGGCTTTGGTTTGACTATGGGGTTGCAAACAAGACTAGATAGTTTGACTCAAGAACTTTGCTTGGGTGCTCCCGTGGGTAACTTCTACGTTAACCGCTCAATGATAGGAGCCGTTGTCGAATCCCAACCGTTTGGAGGTGAAGGGCTTTCAGGTACAGGACCAAAAGCCGGTGGTCCCAATTACCTGCTGCGTTTCGTGCGCGAAAGAACGTGTACTATTAATACGGCAGCCCTAGGAGATCCTTCGCTTTATTTTTTAGATCGATCTTAATCTCATCGCTTCGTTTTGGAGGAACGAGGCATAGGAGTCAAAAAATAAAGCTGTTGGTTTCTATAATCGATTGTGACTTGCTTGTCATAGAAAAAACCAAAACCGATCGTACCTCCTGTATAAAACCCAAGATCAGCATCCATATTATAGGGGAGTGATCCCACTATACCTGGCAGAGAGCCATGGATTTTTTCTCCTCTTATTTCAATCTGGCTAGCCTGTCCAATCTGGGATGAGCCCCTACTCGCCCCTAATTCCCACTGGACATCAAGATTTGTCCCCCTACCCCTATGAATATAGGGTTCTTCGTTAGAAAAATTCTTTTGTATCCAGATCTTTGAAAATTTGGCTATAGAAGGTGAGCAAGCAAAATAGCCAGGGGTAGCTGTGTCTAATAAAAAAAGAAGAGGAAAACTGCGGTTAATACTGGCCTGAACCAATAGAGTTTGAGCTGGTCCAATGAGAAAAGGCACTTGAGTCTTTCTTTGTTCATCCTGGGGGCCTTTTTCAAAAGGGATCTGAACATTGTCATGGGATAACCCAAGGATAAAATACTTGGGTGTTCTTTTCCATCTTCCACGGAGATCAAAAGAGGGAATAAAATGAGACAAGAAATTCTCTCCTAGAATACCATCGATCATCATCCCTGATCGAGGAATATCCAATAAGGAATGAACAAGTGCAGGAATATTTTTTATCGTTGCCCCACCCAAGGATAACGAAGGAATTTTTGCCCATTGAATCCAAAAGCTACCTTGGGTACTCTGCTCTTTTTCTTTGCGGAAAAGCTCAACGGCCGCTTTCTTCGCTAAACGTGGTGATAAAAGGACGTAAGTTGAACCAGTATCGATCATGAATCGAGCTTTGATACCAGACAACTCTACTTCAATGACTGGATAAGGAACGATCTCTTTAAATTGAATTTTAACATAAGGGCTTTTTGACTCCACTAAAAAGGGTTTATGCTCTCCAAAACTTTTCAAAAGATCCCCTTGCCCATATTCCCCTAAAGCGTAGGCAATTTGAGCTGCCTGCAAATAACGATCTTGCCGAATATAGACTTCTCTTAAAAGAGCGAGAGATTTCTTGTCTTCAGGAAAAAGTTTTAATGCATGTTGGAACGCCTCCTTAGCCTCCTCTAGTTTTCCAAAGCAGAGAGCACTCTCTCCAATTACCCTCCAACAAAGATCACAGGAAGAATAATGGCGTAAGAGCTCATAAGCATATGTAGAAGCTTCTTCAAGCCGTCCGCTCTGGAAAAGGCTTTGCAACTTTTTTATATTTGTTTCTTCCTTACTTAATGCAAAAAGAATAGAACTTGAGCATAAAAAAAAGAAAAACAAAAAGAATAAAAACCTTTTCACAAGGATATCATGATAAAGAGAAACAAATATCCTGATTAAATATAGCCAATACCATCAAATATACATACCTTCAGTCCGCCCCTTTCCTAGGAATAATAATTTCAGTAGGCCAACATGCCCCAGATAAACTTAAAAGATAAAGAACCGTTTGGGCTATATCTGAAGGTTGAATATAGTCTTCTCCCTCTACCCCTGTCATTGGTGTTGCAACCATTGCAGGACAGATCGCGCTAACCTTTATGTTATATTTTTTGCCTTCATCAGCCAAAGCCTTTGTAAGCCCCATGACTCCAAACTTCGAAGCACTATAAGCTGCTGTACCTGCCCAAGCTTCTATACCCGCCACAGAAGAGATATTGAAAATATAACCTCCCTGTTGCTGTCTTCTCATCTGACTAAAAGCTTCTTTAGAACACCAAAAGGTCCCATAAAGATTTGTTTTTAATAGCCTGTCGAAATCTTCCGAAGACAACTCTTCTATGGGGGAATAAATCCCTATCCCCGCATTATTGACAAGAATATCTAAACGGCCCCAACAATTGACTGTCTGTGCTATGAGCCTTTTACAATCCGACTCTTTAGAAACATCCGTATCGATAGGGAGGACTGTATTGGAAGTTTCTTGCTCGATTTCCAAAGCAACCTTTCTATTCAGATCCATTCGACGAGCAGCGATGACAACTCGAGCACCCGATGACGAAAGGGCAAAAGCGATCTCTTTGCCAATTCCACTATTTGCTCCTGTTACTACAGCCACTTTATCTTTTAAAAAATCCTCGTCCATAGTTTACGGTACACTTAAAGTAGTTGATGAAACAAAACCAAGAAATGTGATTCAACCACATTTCGTTAAAAAAGTGCTTAGATGGATCAAGCAGTTTGAATAAGCTCTTTTTCTGTAATTATGAGGTCCAGTCTTTGATCGTGAGGCTCTGTATAAATTTTTGGAATTTCTTGGAAAGAAAAAAACAACCCGATCCGACAAACCCTCGGAGAAAGGGTAGATAGGAATCGATCATAAAAACCTAGTCCTCTACCAAGCCTATGCCCTTGTCTATCGAAGCCCACCCCAGGAATTAAAATCAGATCAATACTTTCGGCTAAAGCTTCAATGCAGCTTAGTCGAGGTTCCATGATGTTCAAAAAGTTTTTTTCTAAATCCTCTTTTTTATCCACAATAAAAAACCGCAGATAATCCGTATCCACACGTGGAAAAAGGACCGTTTTTTTACTCGCCTTGGCCAAACGAAAAATATCGGAAGTATCAGGTTCCGAAGGTAGTGAAGAATAAAGAGCAACCACTTGGGAATCTTGCCACACGGGATGACTGCATAACCGGTGAGTAATCTCCATCGATGCAGTAATGCGATCCTTCGGTCGTAATGACCCAAGTACTTTTGATTTTAAAAGTCTTCTTTGAACCTGCTTAAGAGAATAGGTAGAGCTTACAGCCATTTATTATTAAAATCTTAAAAACAATTAAAAGTAAAACAAAAATCTAAAGATATTTTTTAAAAGCGAAAGATATTTTTAAAAAATCATGATTCCTTTTTTCAAAGGAAGAAGAAATTTTTATTCGTGACGCCTCTGGAAAAAAAGGTTTTGTTGAACCAGTTTATCAAATTTTTCATCCCTGAAAGTCTCCATAACTTTCTCATCTTTTTTAGAGGATTCAAGAGAATCCCTTTTTCCATTATCTTTTTTTCTTTTATCTTCTTTTCTCTTCATGAAGAAAACTCAACCTCTTTTTAAATGATCTTTGGCATAATTTTGAAAAAAAAACAAACTGACAAATAGTTTTATTACTATTTTTTATCCAAAAGAGAAATAAGGATATTTTCTATAATATATTCCCTATGAAGTTATAAACCTTTCCGGGGGAAAAAGAGGAATAATTACTTAGGATAAGGTTCATTAAGAGTATCGATAAGACTCTGAGCACTCTTAGGGGGTTGTACTTGGCCGGCAAATATTTCAGAGGGACTAACTGCCTGGTGATAATATCTTTCATTCACTTCCGGCTCTTCCCTAATATCAACCCCTTCAAGAGCAATACCGCCAAAAAGGCCTTCTGAGGACCGGTAGGTATAAATATTGGCCCTTGGTTTGATTAACGCCTCTCTTTCACTTTCCGGTCCAGCAACTCCACTCATCTCTCCTGTTAAATGAACTTTCCCGCCTCTAGAAAACATTCTTATAGCTTTTTCAGAATTAAGAATAACGACATAATCAGTCTTTGTTCCCCCTACCTGCAGACCTACTCCTATTGCACTTACAGATATTGCCGAAGGCCCAGACCATCCTCCTATAGGAAGCCTGACAACGACAAGCCCTTTACCATATTCTCCACTGATCACAAATCCTCCCTTGGTCACTTCCAAGTAAGCAACACCTTTAGCCTTTTCCCACACTGATTTAGGAATTTTGCCTTCCTCTTTGAATTGATGAATAACGGCCGAGGCATTATGAACAATTTCCTTTAAGTTCCAGGCACCATAAACGGTTTTTGTCATGCCCAGAAATACCAGCAGGGAAAAAACTGAAAGGAGCCGCATAAAAGGGGAAAAAGAGATTTTCATTGGATTTAATCCTTTGATAACAAAACCATTGGTTCAAGTAAACCCTTTTATATAGACGAAACTTCTTTTTTATTGAAAAACAAAAAACTATTTTTTCTCTTGGTTTTTGTCTTGTGTAATGGGTCTTTTTTCTGCAACTCCATTGGCTCTCACATAGACCATTTCACCGGAATGCAACTGGTAAGTCTCGTTTTGAGGAGTAAGCACTAAGGTTGCATCCCCCTGTTCAGCTCCATATCTTTGTTCTGATGATGAATAAGAAGCAAAGAATTTACCGGTAGTTTGTGATGTAAAAGTCCCCCCTTTGGTTATAACTTTGAAATCTTTTGAACTAAATTCTATTTTTCCTCTATCAAGCTCAAAGACAATCGGATTTTCATTTTTCAAAGTTACAACAGACAAGCTATCAAGCGTTGCTTCTTCCCCCCTATCCTTCCAACCAATGGTACAAACAGAAAAATAATCTGTCTTAAGCGACTGACCAACTTTGACATCACTTCCTTCTTGAACAGGAACCCCATAAGTGGTGACTACGCTATTTTGATCACCTCCTTTAATGGAAATAATCTGAGCAGCAAAACACCCCAAAGGAATGAAACAGAATAAAAGAAAAACTTTCTTTGAAACCGCAGCGAGTAATGAAAATCTTTTCATAAAAAATTTTTTTAATTATATGTTTGTTAATCCAGCAAAAAATTGCAAGCATTTACCAACTTGTTCTTTTTAGCTCTACGGAATTTTGCTTAACCCGATATTTTTTCTCGGAATCTCTTTTTTTTTGCATTCATTATAAAGAGGATTCCAAAAGGAAAAAGAAGAAAATCGCCTTTAAAATATTTTCTCTGTTGTAAAAAGTTGTTTATTTAGAAAACTATTTTATACTTTTGGGTTTTAATGCCGGCTTAGCTCAGGGGTAGAGCAACGGTTTTGTAAACCGTGGGTCGTGGGTTCGAATCCCACAGTCGGCTCACGTCAAAATTAGCTGAAAGTCAAGATTGGATATAAAATCAGAGCTAAAATTAGTCAATACGTATTAGTCTTTTTTCCTACAGCAAAATGCCTAAAAAAACGCTAAAATCGTTGCCAAAACGATCAAGGAAAATGCAAGGAAATTAAGTTCGATTTCGGCGGTCGTTCAAGAATAATTGTATACTTTCGGTTGAATGAACTTGTAACATTTTCTTAATCAACAACTTACAAAGTTCTTTTCGTAAAATGCATTATAACGAAAGATTGTTGACCTTCCGCTATATAACAACCCTCGCCAACTCAAGGAAAGGCTTATAAAAGATTTTAGAAAGCAGGGCATTCAAAAGCTGTTGCTAACAGGTTGTAAGCAATAGAAGCATAACCTTGTCAGCAAGGAACTGATAGAAAAAGCTAGTCGTCACTCATCACAGTCTACTCGAGTCTTCTTGCTTGCTTTTCCAGATTATAAGCTCCAAAAAGCGATTTTCTTTTCAGTCGGCTTCCCAGATCAGGTCAGATGGGCTTTCAGCCCCATTGATGTCGTCCGCCTATCCACACTTCCCGCCCCAAAAAATTTTTCTTTCGCCACATTAAAAATGAAAGAGGTTAAATTTTTGCCCTTATCAAACAAATAATTTTTTCTTTTTTTATTATAAAATATTCAAAAATTTCCAAGAATTTAATTCTATGTCTTCTAGCCGCAAAGCTTTTTGTTTGTGTGTTAAAAATGAAGAACGAGACATTGCTGAGTGGGTTGCTTATCATCTTGTATTTGAATTTGATGCAATTTTTGTCTATGACAACTTTTCCACCGATCGTACTTTAGAAGTTCTCAACCTGTTTGTTCCACTTGGGAAAGTCAATGTTATTTCTGGTTAACTTTTTTTCCTTGAGATTAGAGATAATCTTAAGAGCAGGTTTTCAAGAAAGCCACTTGTGATAAATCGCAAAAAGCAGTAAAGGATTGTTAATGATAATATGATATCATTATTCTTGTGTCTAGAAACCAAAACCAAGCTAAATTTAATCAATACACTTTAGTACATTTTCCTACAGCAAAATGCCTAAAAA
Source organism: Methylacidiphilum caldifontis (assembly GCF_017310505.1). Lineage (NCBI taxonomy): Bacteria > Pseudomonadati > Verrucomicrobiota > Methylacidiphilae > Methylacidiphilales > Methylacidiphilaceae > Methylacidiphilum (ex Ratnadevi et al. 2023) > Methylacidiphilum caldifontis. The sequence continues at coordinate 658,781 of NZ_CP065957.1, forward strand.
TACGCCAAAATTGTTGCCAAAACGATCAAGGAAAATGCAAGGAAGATTTTGTATTGTGTTTCTACCAGATCTATTTCAAATATGATTTGCGTTTTGCTAACCGTGGGTCGTGGGTTCGAATCCCACAGCCGGCTCACAACAAAAATAGCTGATAATTCTCTCCAGAAGAGAAATCAAAGACAAAATTGGCAAACCTATTTTAGGACTTTTCCCTACTGAAAAATGCCTAAAAAAAATACGAAAATCGTTGCCAAAAACTGTGAGAAAATTGTGATCAGAGGTTCAAAAGCTGTTTGACAGACTCCGCTGCAATATCCGCGATAATAGATTTAATTATCATCGCTATATCTTGTTTAGTTTTAAGCATAATCCTTTTGACTCTGTCTATAGCCAAATTAGTTTTGGGAGTATCTTTGATTAGATCGTTAATACTTTGATTAAGCAGTTCTTTTTCTTCATCTGAAAGGCTTTCAATTTCTTTAATTCGAATCCGTGCCGCCTCAATTTTTGTTTGAGTCCATGGATATGGGGTTCCACAGAAATGACAATAGGATGGTATAGTGTATTCCTTGATAGTAATATATTTTGGATTATAATACATACCTTGTATATCTTCATTACAATTTTCGCACTTTGTTATAGACTTTGCGCCACAAATAGTACAATAGTTTTTGTTGTGCATTGGATATCGCTGTGCAGCATCATTAATGAGGTGTCCGTTCAAACAAATTTGTGCAACATCGTAATCAGATTCTTGTGGGATGCGAAAATTCATGATTTAAATAATATTCAACGATTTTTATAAATTCAAAGAATTAATAGAGTTTTTTCAAAAAAAAATGTTGTAAACAATTAATTAAATGTTTACGAGAGGGGCACATCTTTTACTTAAGGACAGCACTTCTTTTACTTTAAACTTAAACATAATCTATTTAAATGTTATCGATACTATATGTAAGACATGATAGCTGATTGGGAAAAAAAGATAAGTCCATATTTTTTGAAGATTTGGGAGGAACTTTCTCCTTATTCAAATTTACCAAAACTCTACCATTACTCCACTGGAGAAAATTTCATTAAAATCATTGAGAGTGGAGAGCTCTGGGCCACTCAGGTGGCTTGCCTTAACGATAAGCAAGAGTGTCATGGTTATTATAAACTTATCCAAAAAGCACTAAAGAAACGAAAGTCTAAAAAAAATGGTGGAGTATGTCCAGATCGGATTTATCAAGCATTATTGGATACTACAAAAGAATCGATCGATAAAAACCTACCTGATATTCCAATCTTTGTTGCGTGTTTTTCGACCGAATCGGATGATTTAAGCCAGTGGAGGGCTTATTCACGGGGAGAAGAAGGCTATGCAATCGGGATTGATTTCACGAAGATTCAGGAAAATATGCATCGATCATTTAAGATTACTCAAGTAATTTATGATGTAAGTGAACAAGAAAAAATGATAGAATCCATCATTAATGCTGCTGAAAAATTCTTTACCGATTACGAGATTGCTAAGGATTTAGATCGTCAACTGCCTCAAAATTATGAAGAACTGGAAAAATCAAACAAGGCAGCATTTGCAGCTATAGCATTCCTCAAGGCATTTGGTCAATTTGCACCTTGTTTTAAGCACGAAGCATATAAAGCAGAAAAAGAGTGGCGCATAATTTATTTTCCAGATGGTAATGACAGTTCACGTATGCGGTTTACTCAGCATCGAGGTTTCCTTGCTCGGCACGTGGCACTTTTTGGATCGAAAAATAAGGAAAATTCACTTTTATTGCCTGAGCTAATCCGCGAAGTCGTTATTGGTCCTTGTGCTTATCCAGATATTTCACGTGCAAATGTTCGTTATCTGCTATCTTCTAAAGGCTATCTTAATGTACCAATCAAGACCTCTAATATTCCTTTTCGATCCGTATAGCCTATTCAAAACTATGGAATAACGAAAATTCTCATAATACATTATGAGCTATCTTCTCGCATAATAACTGAACTTCCGAAACTCTAAGATATAATTTATTGCAGCAGAACGAGATAACATTTTTATTCTGCCTACATAGCCCACTTGGGCGGATGAGCAAACAGCGGTAGTAGGTCGAGTTTATGAAGCAATGCGTTGAGCTCTGTAGGGATCCGGGATAAAAGCCAAGTTACAGGCTTTTCCTTGGTAGAGAGTTGGACCAAGCGGATTGGTTGCAAGCGGCGGAGCACTTTGGGAACTTCTTCAGTAAAACCCTTCTCTACCCGTTCTGCTCCGAGCCGTGCACTAATCCAAAAGGCCAAGAAGCAGAGCCTTATATGGTTACGAACCCGGTCCGGTCGCCAGTGACAGACCGGACGGACTTCCAGGTAACTTTTGAGCTCAGAAAAGGCTGACTCAACCACTGCAGGCCTCTTGTAGTGCGTGAGGACTTGCTGATCCGAAGCTTTGGCCAAGGGAAGGTTAGTCTCCAAAAGATACCAGCCGTCGATTGCCTCTTCTTCCTTGACCCGATCCCTATCGAGCTTCCACCAGAACCGGCCTTTGGTATTAGCTGATCTTTTTCACAAATTTGTTCGGAACTTATAAAGCTATAAAAACGGTCTTTTTGTGGTTCAAATGGTCTAATTTGAACTCTCACATATAATATTGTAATCTATTATAAAAATATTGTAATTTATTATAAAACAGAACTATTTAATGAATCTTCTACCTAAACGGCTAAAGAAAGAGCCCCTTATCGAGGCGATTTGGCAGGTTCAATTTGAAGTTATGCAAGATGTTGGTGATGTGTTAATAGGAATTCTTTTTTCTGAACTTAAGAAAACACACCCTATACTGCAATGGCGACGTCTTCCTTCTGCCGATATTCCAGCCCTTGTTGCTCGCGGTGATCCTAATTTACAATTCGCTCCTAAGATGCTTATTGAAGAGCCTAATGGATCATTTATTTGGCAGGTAGGCGATCGGGTTATCACACTGAATTGCCGTAAACCATATGTTGGCTGGTGCAAATTTAAAGAAGCCGTAAAAATCCTGACACAAATTATAGAAAGTAGTGAACTCATCTCTAATCCTCAGCGTCATTCATTACGCTACATTGATTTGCTAAGAGACGAGTTGGCAATGGATCTTACACCACTCAGATTGAAATTACAACTTGGTGATTATCAAATTAAGGATCGTGTCCAGATACGTTTGGAAATCCCTGATGCAGAGTGTATACATATTCTTCAAATTGCTACTAAAGCTCATGCCAATATTAAAGGTGAAAGGATAATAGGTTCCATCATTGATTTGGAGACGCTGCCAGCAACCAAACCAGGTAACTGGGATGCCTTGCGGGCACAGCTCGATTTGCTCCATGATCATTCAAAGGAATTCTTCTTCCGTGAGATTTTAACTAAAGAAACTGTACAAAAACTTAATCCTGAGTATTGACAATGTGTTCAATAACATTGGATATGTCGGAATTGACCTTCTCGAAAAAACCGGTGATTGCTTATCAACATCAACTTCCAGTTTGTACTCAAGTATCTTGGAATGATTGTATTTTGGATGTTGGTTACAAGGCTGGTTGTGCCTCAGCTACTGCCCCACAGAATGTCAGACTTTGGGAACATTCTTTTCTAGATTATCATCCCAGAACAGAACTTGGAAAAAGGCTTTTGGCTCTTCGTCAAGCCTATGTTGCTAGTGGAGGTCGTTTGCTATCAGCCGATGAAATTGATGAGGAACTGTATTTGCGCCGTGGTAGGGTGAGAAATGCCTAAGCGCACATATATTGACACTTCTGTATTGTTAGCAGCTTTCAAGGCAGAAGAAGATCTGTCATTAAAAGCACTCGCTGTACTTGATGATCCTGAGCGAATCTTGATTGTTAGCGATTTGGTTCGCTTAGAAGCCATACCCATGGCACGTTATTTCAATCAACAACAAGAAATAGATTTTTACGAAACAGTATTCAATAGAGCAGAAAACATCGCTTGGGATAAATCAGCCTTACAACAGGCTCAAACAATAGCCGAAAGCTATGGTCTCTCTGCTATGGATGCAATTCATATAGCTCATGCAATGTTTGCAGGAGTAGATGAGTTTGTTAGTGCTGAGAAGCCGACCAAACCGATCTTTCACGTGCAGGGTCTTGCAACGTTTTCTATAAGAGACAATTATTGAAGTGTTAAATTACAACCTGATTTAGATGCCTGGAGAAGTTCGGGAAGTAGTCAGGACTATTTGACAGAGAATGCTTATCTCCATGTATGGGTAGTAAGTCTCGGATGCTTTGTATTATAGAAGTTTGGCAGTGTTCGAGCAAACCTGGCAACTATTCGGTTTAGATCAAGCTCTTACTGGATTCTAATTGAAAAAGAAACAGAAACTATTAAAAGTGATGATCTACGGACTGATTCTTTTTCCCTCATCCAAGTTTGTCCTGCGGGAAGAAGTAAAGAGGATACTTTGAAAATCCGTCCAGTCTATCATTGGCGGCCGGACCGGGTCCGTAACCACATAAGGCTTTGCTTCTTGGCCTTCTGGATTAGCACCCGGCTCGGAACAGAATGGATAGCTAAGGGCTTCACCGAAGAAGTTCCCAAAGTGCTCCGTCGCCTTCAATCAATCCGCTTGGTCCAACTTTCTACCAAGGGAAAGCCTGTGATCGGACTCTTATCCAAGATTCCTACAGAGCTCAGGCGCATTGCTTCATAAACTCGATCTGCTTCCGCTCTTCGCTCAGCCGACCAAGTAGGCCTTGTAGGCAGAATAAAAATGTTATATCGTTCTGCTTCAATATCTTATATCTTAGAGTTTTGGAAGTTCAGTTAAATTCCACCACTTAAATAAAATCTCTTGAAATGAATCCGATTGAATTTCTCTTAACTCCAAGGAAATCTTTTCTGGGATGATTTCACAACCATTTTTACAATAACCTTTTACCTTCTTAATTGAATCTATTAAAACATTTTTGTGTAAAGCTAATTGTTCAAGCTTTGCCCTTTGTTGAATCCGACGATATATTGTTTTACTAGCTCCAACTGGTCTCAAATGGGGATTTGTCTTAAATTATCTTTTGAGAAAGTGAGAGCATTTTAAAAAATATTAGTATATGTGAGGTGTAATATAAATATTATTAAAAATAAAGATGAATTAGAATGTTGTGAAAAAGGAAAACAACCATGAAAAAATTTTTATTATTTTTATTGATGACCACTTCAGCCTTAGCTTACCCGTTTTACATGAATAATGTCGGTAATTACAGTTTTGGTTATTTCGGAAGAACTCCGATATACATGAATAGAATGGGACCTTACACATTTGGAACTATTGGAAATAGACCATTTTATTCAACTCAAGTGGGCAATTTCACATTTGGACAAGTAGGAGTAAGGCAAAATCATTTAAGGAGTAATTTCTACAAATATAACCATTCATACATAAGGAGTTTTTATCATGGAAGATCTTATCACAGTAAATACTTAGGAAGTAACATGCCAAACGCCTAAATATTCTCCTTAATAGCTGAAAACGGCACTATATTCGACTCAGGCAATGAAGGGTAAATCTGAAAATACCGCTTGCCATCTTCCTCGCTTACTAATGCCCAGTAATGTCGGTAAACCAATGTAGAACTGGAATGACCGAGTTCGAAAGCGACCTTTCCGGCATCTTTGCATTGAGCTAACCTGTAGGAAGCATAGGAATGCCTCATGCCGTTGTGCTTCCATTCAATGCTTGTCAGAGCCATCAATTTCTCGAGCTTATGTTGTACATTCTTGGGTTTTACATCCCCAACTTTTTTACGGTAGGGTTCAATCCAAGCCCTTGCGTTTTCCTACAATGGAACGACCCTTCGACTCGCTGTTTTTGCGACCCCTGCGTCGATCACAACTTCTTTGTGATTAACCTGCGACCATTGAAGTCTGTCCAGTTCTGCAGTCCTCAGTCCACAGAAGAACCCTAAAGCAAGGTAGGAGACGAGGTCGGGTATCTCTTTCCTTGCGGCTTCCAGTAAAATCTTAATCTCTTCAATGCTGAATATTTCAGTCTTGGCAGGTCTTACCTTAAGGTTAGGAACTTTTTTTATGATATCTTCAGGACACCATCCCTGCATAGCACTCCAGTTGAGAAGATTGCTGATGACCCTACGGAAATTGACTTTGGTTTGAGGCGCAACCGGAAGATTTAAAATCCAGAGGTAAATTTCTTGTGGAGTGAGAGAGGAAAGAATCCGTCCGGAAAAATCTTGCTTAAATCGATTTAAGCGGTTTTTCAAGTCCTGTAAAGCTCTTGGTCTTAATCCTTCGATAGTCTTAGCCTCAAGAAAATGAGTTACGGCTTCCTCAACAGACACACTGGACAACTCCCTCTTGCGTTTTTCTACCCAATCTCTAACTACGGTTAGCGGATCAACCCCAAAAGGTTCCAGCAATTTCTTTATCTCTGCCAACATCTCAGCATCCCCGGGACGCAGCGACAAAGCTCCTTTGCCGGCTTCCTCAAGCTGGTTTATGAGCTTCCTGCATTCAGCTTCGGCTTTAACCTTGTTCGTGAAAAATCTTCTATGACGCTTGCCCTGAGCGTCTCTCCATTCCAGCACATAGGGATACTTACCGTCTTCAGTTTTCTTTATTCTCGGCGGTAAAGGTTTTCTCATACCATAACAAAACGTAAAATAAAGTAGTCATACATGTCATCAAATTGTCAATAAGATGGATATAATTTTATCTACCAGATATAATTGCTATCTGAATACGGTTTGCTAAACCGTGGGTCGTGGGTTCGAATCCCACAGCCGGCTCTTCAAAAGGATTTAGGCTAGAACATAGATCAACAGGGAGATGGAAGGATGATTCATTTTAGAGCCAAAACAAGGTTCTCTTTATCTACAGTCTTGCCTAAATTATTTCAACCAACAGTGTTTCTTTATTAAAAAAATTCCATCCTTTCACATAACATTAAAATAGGGATAGAACATAGCTGTTGTCATTTTAAACGGAGAAAAGCGGTAGGAGTTAACCAATTCAGCCGACAATTGCTTTCTGGATACCTTCAGAAATGGAAATCCATGAGACATGGGGCAAAACCTATAAATCTTCATTTTAGAAAAACACATCCTATAAATAAACTTTCAATAAACAACCTTAAAAAAAGCCAATGAACCAATTAGTGTTATTTCATTCAATCATGGGAATCTTTATTGTAGTGCAAAGTTCTTTTGCCCAGATCTATCCTTTTCCTGAATATCCTAAATCACCAAACTCAAAAGAGCAATCTTCTCAACCTTTATATGGAACCCCTTTTGTAGAATCAACATGGCTAAGTTGGGAAGTAAAAGGAATTCATTTTCAAGAAGGAATGGATCAAGCCAGAGTAATTAAGATAATGGGTGAAGATTATGAACGATACGATGTAATGGATATCCATTACCGAAGAGGCCGAATAATGTCAGGATATATTGGGGTATATTTGAAAAATAAATTAGAATCTGCTCATGTTTTAAAATGGACTTACCAAGATTCTTCTCATTATGTATACGAAGCCTATTTTCTCTTCTTAGATAAAAATAAAAGTCTTGTTAAAATATTTTTAAGGAAAAAACCCTTAACTATTATAGCCCAATAAAAAAGTTTCTATGAGGCAATCCTTATTTTTAAAGCCAACTCAATTCTTGTCCAATGCATAATAAACACATACTTCACTATAAAATCATTACAATAGAGATCCATTAGATTAAGCTCCCCAAGGAAAAAAAGATTGTAGGATTATTGTAAAAGTGTTGTCATAGTATTCAAATAAATATCTTCCTTTTTCGTCTAAGCGAAAATATAGAGTCATAAAATCCTATTTATCCTGATAAGAGTATTTGCTGAGCTCAGGCTTATTTTCTGACTCCCACCTTTTGCCCAGCTTCTTTTTGCAAAAAGGCAAAATCAGGTTTTTTTCTGAAGCATTTTTATAATTTTAAAAAAATTAAAAATAATAAAAATACTCTTTACACATTGAATTTTTTTTTTAATCTCCGAGATAATGGAAAATACTGCATTATATCGGCTTATAGAAGGAGCATGCAACAAGCTTTCTACTCTATTCATTTTCATGAGTATTTTGACATTTTCAAATCTTTCTTTTGCCAACAGACTAACTGAAACCTCCTCTTCCCAAAAAGAAGATATGGATGATATAAAAGCGCTTGCCAAGGAGGTTACCCCAAAGAAAGCCTTGTCTTTAGGAAGGGGTTTGTACATAGACTTAGCGGCCGGGGGAGGAGTCGTATCAAACAACTCCATCGTCCAGAGTGGTACCGCTTTCCTTCCTGCAAGCCGTGGTGGACCCCTTGGAGTTTTGGCTGTAGGCAGTCCAAATAACCACACTACGTCCTTGGGTGGGCTTGGCTTTGGGTATGAGTGGGATGGCTGGAGGCTTGGCGGCCCTGAATCCCTATGGGCGATTCTTCCCGCAGTTGAATTTAACGGTTATTATCTAGGGACCTTTCAAAGTGGGTTTTTACGGAACACAATCTCCTTAAATCGGATCCCTGAACATCTTTTTAACGACCGTTTTCCTACGGACATTGGCGCGCTCTTAGTCAATGGGGTCTTTTCTCTTCATACACCCTATCACATTTATCCCTATGTTGGTGGCGGCGTTGGTGCTGCCATTATTTCCGTTTCAGGTGCGGATTCCGAGCAGGACACACCACCTGAACCTGGAATTAACCATTTTAACTCCCATACAAGCGCATCCGACTGGAACTTAGCTGTTAACGCAAAGGCTGGCCTACGTTTTGATATTACAAAACGCCTTTGGGCTTTTCTTGAGTACCGTTTTCTTTTTATTGATAGCACCAATTACACATTTGGTTCTACGGTCTACCCCACGCATGTCCCCACAACTCCCTGGAACGTACATTTTGGTGAAATGTTTTTCCAATTGGGTGTAGCAGGAATTGGATATTCCTTTGGGAACTAAAGGCGACTACTCAGCATTTATTCTTTTGTTATTCCAAAGTAATTACTGAAAATTCATCATTAAATACATAAAATCGACATATATTCGGTCTTTTAAATCGTAGCCTTTTTTCGTCAATCTTTTAAAGTCAACATGTGTGATAAAATATATAGTTCTAGATAGACTATCGATTAAATCCAGAATCGTCTTTAAAATGCCAATTCCAATATCATTCTCTGAACCGAAAGCATACAAAATAATAGAAAAATTGGCATAAGCTTAGGATTGTTCCAGGCTATTGTGTAAGCTATCAGCTAGACTTAGCCCTCTTGCTATTGCTCCCTAAAGGTCCCTCGTAAATTAATCGAAATTCCATTGCTAACTTTAGGATACACAACAAGTTATTCAACCTTATTCAAATACAAAATCTCAACTATTAACTGAATTTCCGAAAATCTAAAATATAAGATAGTAAAGGAGAATAACATAACATTATATTCTGCCCACATAACCCACTTGAATGAAGTTTTGTTAGGATGATAAAATTTTATTATATGCTTCGAAAGTATTTCTATAAATTGATCCCAGGTGCTGTCATCGGAAAATTCATCCTCTTCTCCATCTATCAATCCTTTTCTGGAATGCATGCGGCATTTCCTCGGTTCAAAAAGCCTTTAAATTATTTTCAGAAAAATTGGGGGCTAACTGAACTTCCAAAACTCTGAGATATAAGATATTGCAGCAGAACGACATAACATTTTTATTCTGCCTACAGGTCCCACTTTGGTGGATGAGCGAACAGCGAGAGCAGATCGAGTTTTTGAAACAAAGCATTGGGCTCTGTAGGGATCCAGGATAAGAATCCGATCATAGTCTTTCCCTTGGTAGAGAGTTGGACTAAGTGGATTGATTGCAAGCAACGGAGCCCTTTAGAGTGCAGTATAATATCTATATCCATCCTTTCAGTAGTTAAGAAGGTTGCAAGCATTTCTCCAGTTTTGAACAACTATTCACTCATTGCTTAAATCACATGCATGAAGATAGAATTTTCTGACTTTAAAATAGAAAGAACTTTAAAATAGAAAGAAATTATAATGATGAATAGGATTTTCCTGCAAATTAAAAGAAAAAAATAGGGGCTTCCAAAACCAAATTGTTGATTTCCTTTTTTAAGGTAATCTGCTATTCTTCTATAACTCTCTATTTCTATTATTTTTAAGCATCCCAATCCAATTGATATTAATTACTTACCATAATAGCCACTGGAACATTAGACTTCCAATGAAGCAAAAAACCTTTTATAAACAAACTTACAATATTTTAAACAATCCAATGTGCCTACAAACTTTTGATTTATTTCCAACAATAATCTTTGGATTCTTCATTTTCATTCAGATTTCTTTTGCCCAGATCTATCCTTTTCCTCAATACCCTAAATCAATAAACTCAAAAGAACAATCTTCTCGATCTTTATATGGGACTCCCTTTGTGGAATCAACATGGCAAAATTGGGAAGTAAAAGGGATACGTTTTAAAGAAGGAATGAATCAAGCCACAGTAATTAAAATAATGGGAGAAGATTATGAGCGTTACGATGTGATAAATATCCATTACAGAAGAGGTCGAATAATGTCTGGCTATATTGGTGTAAATTTAGAAAATAATTTAGAACCTGCTCATGTTTTAAAATGGACTTATAGAGATCATTCTCATTATGTTTACGAAGCTTATTTCCTTTTCTTAGACAAGAACAATAATCTTGTTAAAATTTTTTTAAGGGAAAAACCATTAGACATTATAGCTCAATAAGATTTCTGCTAGGTTAAGCACACACCATTGTTATTACTCCAAAAATAGTTGCAACAGTTCTGAAGGAATCTCAGGAGGCTCTGCATGACGCTCAAGCTTTCCAATAAGGAAACTTGGGGGATCTGTGGTAAGCTTCTTGCTCACATATTGTTGTGTGGATTGTATCCAAGCTAACAGTTGTAAATTACAGCAAAGCGCAGCCCCTTCCCATTGTTTCATTTCTAGCACATCTCCTTTCCTTGTAACTATAATGCAGGATGTGCAGGCATTTAGGATCCTTTGGTTGTATCGATCGATTTTTCCCCCACAGTCCACTAAAAGAACTCTCTTACTTTCTTGAAGTTTTTCAATGTCTTCAACAACTTTGCCAACAAACTCTTCGTTCCATGACCCCTTATACCGTAGTATCTTTACAAGTTGTGGATCTCCTTCAACAAACCAGTCTCCCTCGCCATCAGGACATGCTCGCAGTACAAACACTTCACGTTGTCCCTCTTCACCAAGAGCATTTCTTAGCCTCTTGACTAGTGAGTAAACCAACACCGACTTTCCACTATGAGGAGGGCCTATGATTGCTACAGCTCGGTGATGAAAGCTAGAGCTTGTATGTTGAGAACGTTTTTCTGTCGACAGTTGCTTGGATAGATAGCGGCTATCCACTTGGCAAATAGTTCCTACTGGCGGTGCATCTACTCGATGAGCTTCAATAACAATAGCGCCATGACGAGGATCATAAACAGCAATCCACGGGCTTGGATGACAAAGATGGGTCAAGTAAGTGTAGAGCCAAATTGGTGCCCTGCCACAAATAACAATGCCTCGACTCATGGAAAGCTCCGGAGGCAGTTGAACCGAAGGAAGTTCTTTTGGGTCTATTATTCCATTCCCTAAAAGGAGAATGTCCAAAATCTGAAAATCGTCCGCTGGAATAACACTTAGCGAAAGATTTTTCATTAAAATTATCTCTTTTTCTTTCCTTTCTACACTTTTTGGGAAGAGAGTAGACCTCTTTTCTTAGCACTGTCAAGCAAATGAATGTCCAAAGACGTCCTAAAGACAAACTTATAAACGATAACTTTCTAGTAGAAACAATAAATTGGTTTTGACAGAGCAGGCTATCTTTTTATCATTTCGGTGCAGCCTTAAAGAAATCCAACAACTCGTTTCACGAACAAATGCTTAAAGAAAGCAGAAAGGTGTAGCACATCACAACCAAATACAATGTAAAAATTACATTCTCAAACAAAACCCCTTAATAAAGTGTCTTTTTAACACTAACGGCTAGGTAGGATACCTTTTTCTTTCAATCGATCCCACAAGGGGTCCAGCGCTTTCTCTCCTTCCCATTCAAAACGCGAGAGGGGAAGCCTCCAAAACTCCCAACCGTAGCGTTCTAATGTTGCTTGCCGCTCCCAGTCTCTAGCTTGCTGTTCGAGCTCAGTATGGTGTGGACCATCGCATTCAACAGCAAGTCGAGCATGATGTCCAATAACAACAATATCAATCCGGTATCCGCCAGGGCCAAAGGGAGCTTCTTGTAATCGCAAATTATATCCCTTTCCCCAAATAAGCTTAGCCACTTTCCGCTCAAACTCGCTTTCACAAATAGACCAATCTGGCACGCCTCCTTCAGGCACTGGTACCCTAGGATCTTCTAAGAAATGTTTCAAAAGAAAAGATCTCATACAATTAGGAGATAAATCCTCTAAAGAAACAGAATAAAAAAGCCAAAGCTGATCACGTGCTCGGCTAGCCGCTACATTGAAACGTCTTCTGTCCGAAGGCTTGGTTAAAGCTCCAATGCGCTCTTTAGGTGGGGCAGCAACTATAGAAAGAAAGATGACATCTCGTTCATCACCTTGGAAAGTGTAGGGATCGCCGCAAACGATTCTATGCCTATTCATACGCTCTACTGGGATCCTACTATCCAAAAGTAGCTTGTTAATAAGCTCTGCTTGTTTTTCACCTTGCAAGCTAATTATTCCCATAGTACGGTTTTCATAGCGTGAGTCTTCTAGACATTTCATGACTGTTTCGACAACCTTTTGGGCCTCAGGAGGATTGACAATCTGGCTACCTTTTTCATCTCGATAACCATTCTCAACATAGACAGCTTTTAGTGGTTCCAAGCGATCCAAGCCGTATGTCCTGAGGGGATACAATGGGTAATTTGTGTAGGAAATCTTATTAGAAAACGCAATGATTTCTGGCATGCACCGAAAATGTTCCCGAAGTCTAATCCGTTGCGAAAACATAGTTTCCGCAATGTCAAATAGGCTAGAGTCACCCTCAAATAAGGATGCAAAAGGATGGTCCTTTAGATATTGATTAATAAGAGATCTTACTTGTTTTTTGTCGATACCGACAGCCTCGGGTGAAATTTGCTCATCATCACCAACGATCACAGCCTTCTTTGCAATAAAACAAAGAAGAAGGGAGTCTAATTCACTTTGGCTTGCCTCATCAATAATGATTACGTCAAAAAACTCAGGCTTTACATGAAGAGTTTGAAGCAAACGATTAAAAGGAAGCACCCAGGCAGGGACCACATTACGACATTTTCCTAAGTATTGGCTAGCTTCTTTTTGATAAAAAGAGACGTATTTTCCAGTCCCCTTGCCGATTTTCCGTAGCGTTTTTTTCCAAGCTGTAAGATTTCCATTACCCTCTTCGGGCATGACCTTCCTAAGAAAAAACCTTGCTCTTGAAGCTGCCAAATCCTCAATAAGCTTTTTCTCTTTTATTTCTAGCTCTTTTTTTCTTTTTTGATATTCTTCTACAGGAAGTTTTTCTTTTAAAAGTTTTTCTATATAGGTTCGAGCAATCGCCCATTTCCAAGCCTTAGGTAGACTTTCCAACCGCTTTGGCCATTCAGGATCAGCTATCGTAGACAACAGTTTTTCCATAGTGTTAGGAAGAACCTGTTTCCATTTCCCTATAACTTGGCTTGCAAACTCAAGCTTTACTCGATCGTTTTCCATTTCTCTAAGCTTCTCATAAAGCAACCAATAGCGTTGAATGTCTTTTTCCTTTAGTGTCTCCCACAGATCATTCGTTATAGGATGTGCGGAAGCACGGTCGATACGTGCAAGAATTCTCTTAATTTGTTCTAATTTGTTATGGATATTTTGTAACTCCTTAGCAATCCATGCAGCAGAAAGGAGATCGGAAGCTTTCCTAAGCTCAGGAAGACTTTTTATCGAGATTGGTGAGTCTAGCTGGGAAGCAAGCCAATTTTCCAATTGCCTCACTTCTAGCTCAGCACAAAGAAGCTCACGCAATAGTTGTTGATTTCTTGTAAAAATAGCCATTCTCTCTGGTAAAGAAAAAGAAGAAATCTTACCTAAGTGAGTTTCCCAAAGAGAGCTAAGTTCTTCAAAACACATTTGGCACCGCAGCCAAACAAGAAGATTAGAGAGAGTCTTTCGATCTCGACAAGGATGACCATTGACTTTTACAAAGGCCCACAACGCACGGGTTTGTCGAACAACCTTTGGCTGAAAAATCAAAAAACCCCACCCGCCGCCAGATTCTAAGTGGGAGAGAAGTGTTTGAGCTTGTTTTAACGCCAAGGGTAATGGTTGAGTAAGACCATCAACAATTATTTCCCTGGCTTCTTTAGCCTGCTCAATCTCTGCTATCAATCCAGCTGAACGTCCTTCCAGCTCTTGCCAACTGCTCCGGTATCCTAAAAGAATTTCTTCCAGTGCTTTTTTGAGCCAATCGGATCTCGATCCTTTTAAGGAAAACTCTTGAAAAAGAGCTTTTGCTGCATCAGATCTTTCTTTAAGGATTTCTTTGTCAATTGTGAGAAGAGAATTGTACTCAATTTCTCTTAAACCCAACTGATTAATCTCTTGTTGCAATAGATTTTCTTTTCTCCAAAGTTCTTCGAGGTCTTGAGGAAGAGGAAGCTCTTTTATAGATGGGTAAAGAAGTTTCAATTCTTCTTTTCGGTCTGAGGAAATTTCATGAAGGGTCCAGTATGCATGTACAAGCTCTTCTACAATAGTTGGATATTGGTAGTCAGGGTTCACAGGATCGCATATCCAGCCCAACTCCTTTTCTTCTTGCCTCAACCGCAAAACTAACTCTCCAGGTGTTCCTTGATAATAAGTGCCAGGAATGTGAATTGATGTACTCTCCGTTGCTCTATATGTTCGAAGCGCATCATTACACATGCGTAACTGCTCGCGAGTTTCCTTCAAATATTTTGACAACAGCTCAATGTTCCGTTGAAGCACCTCAGTTGTTACTCGCGATTGCATATCTAATATTCCGTTTACAGATTTCTCCATTCTATCCATATCTTCTTTGCGATCTCCCAAGGCAGTTACGCAAAGAGGTTTAAGTGAGTCAGGCAATTTATCGTATAAAACCTTTAAAGCTCGAGAGGTTTGACTTGTTACCAAAACTTTTTTCCCATGAGCCAAAAGATGACAGATAAGATTGGCTATAGTGTGGGATTTTCCAGTACCCGGAGGACCTTGAACCACTACTGCGGGTTGTTTCTCAAGCTTAAGGACAATATCCCGTTGCTCCTCGTTAGAAAGGAGAGGGAAAAAAATATCATCCCAAGTTTCTCTTAGCCTCTTGTCTTCTGTAGGTAAAGTTTGCTCATCAATAGATGATGACAACCCACAAAGATAACTGAAAAGCAAAGGAGGTTTTTCTAGTCTTTCTATTTCTTGGATGGCTTCATCCACGCGTTGAGAAAAAATCTCAGTAATACGATTTCGAAACAAAATAATTGGCTCCCAGTAGACCTGGGGGTAGCTAGAAAAATCTGATTGCTCTCTTGGTAGTCTATCTGGACAAAATTTGCCATGTGGATCTAGCACATGAATGAATCGCTTAAGAAGTTCTACTATTTTTTCCTTTTCCAATGGACTGGCTAGCTTCTTAGCTTCTTCTTCAAGCTCTCTTAGATTGTTTGGCTTTTCGTCAGGATCTAAAAAAGTTGTTTGAACCTCTGCTCCTATACGATCAGGATCTGAGAAAAGCTGGATCTCTCCTGTATCTTCCTTATACTCAATACCTAATGGAAAGCCAAGAATCGGATGGCGAATTTTTTGCCGATCTTTTGGAGCCCACACCAAAAGACCGATACAATATAAAAGTTCGTATTTTTCTTCCTCTTGCTTAATTTGTTGATAGATTTTGAAAAGTTTTCGGTATTCTCGCGAGACGTCTTGATATTTTTTGTATTTGTCAAGCCAAGCTTTCCAATCTTGCTCAACAAAGCGATTATAGGACTCTAAAAGGGATGGATTTGGTTCCAGGATTTTGCCGTTAATCTTTATTTGCTCCTTAAGCTTAGGTTTTTGCACATCATCTAGATCTTCATTCAATTCCTTATTTTCTATCCAATCTATCCAATCCCGAAGATTTTTAGGAGGGTCAGGGCGCCGTGGTACTTCAGGACGAAGAAAGGAAAGCAAATGTTCTGTCCTTTCTTCGTTATCCGCTAAAGGCGCATCTAAAAGCAAACCTTGTACTTCCTTAAACCTTCTAAGGTCTTCCAAAAAGAAAACTGAGTCTTGCCCGTAATCCAATAGGTTCCTGGGTAACTTCCGTTTAGAATGTATAATTTTATGGAGCTCTGCAAGGTAGCGAAGAAGCGCAATAGCCTTATTTTTTTGTGAGAATGCATGTGAATTTTTAAAGCTCATGGAAATCCTCCGTAATCTGGGATAAAATCGGACCGGATCTCCATTCCGTAAGAGTATTTTCTCCAAGTACCCGTTCATGGGGAGCTTCAAGAACTAAAAGATGAAACTCTTTTTGAGGAAACGCCACTTGTATAGGTCGTAAAAGAAGAGCGCTACGCTGCCTGGGATTATCAAGTCCAAGGGGAGTGGGACGATGTCTGTTCCTACTTCGAGCCGAATAACATTTTCGTAAATTCTTTAAATAGTCCTCGGCTTTTTTTACTAATCCCCACCAATCTCTTGCTTTTGCATCTTGCGGAAAGTGAAATAAAAAACCTGCGGGACAAAGAAGTTGGTTAATCCTTTCCTGCCACTCTTCTAGTGTTTTTGGAGCTTTCTCCCATTGGAAAGCCCCAGCACATCGAGTAGCTCGATATCCCAAAGAACCAAAACAAAGAAAAGCTTCCTTGGCATTGTTCCATAGAGTAAAAAGTTGGGGATCCCTCTCACAAGGATCCCTTTGCCATATAAACTGAATTTCACAGGAGCTACCAGGGGAAATAGCGCATTCCTTATTCCAACGGTCGGAAGCTTTAATAAAGTACCAAAGGTAACCTCCCTCTTTAGGGCTAAGCTTTTTGTTCCACCATTTTTCATCGGAAGGCTTCTTTATAAAAAAACGCATCAGAAATGCACTTGCTAATGCAGGATTTAAGCTTATGCCTCCAAAGACTTGCTGTTCCTGCTCTCTGCTTCCTCCAAGCACGCGAAACCACCATCGAAGTTCTCCACGTACTGCACTCACTCGAGCCTCAGCTCTACTAGGATCAGCTCCACCACAAAAACATGGAGTTATGAATGTAATCGTATAAGTCTCTTGCATAGCAATTAAGGAAGTTGAAAAGAAAACTTTTTCGCAAGGTTTTGAATTCCAAGATAGCTTCTGTTTGTTGGAGAGTTTTTCACGCTCTCATATAGAGAAGTATTTTCCCTTAAGAGATAATAGAGAAGAGTATACTGATAAATTTCGTCTTTTGTGTATCTCTTGTCCCAGTATTTTTCTTCTACTGAAAACCATTTAATTTTTTGGCGTAACTGATCTTGTTTAAGACCTTTAAGCTCTTCTAGGATTGTTGGATCTGGTTTTAAAGAAGCCAGCAGAGCTTCTTTTTCCCTTTTCTCTTTTCTACTCTTCACAAGGGATTCTGCTTGTTGGATTGACTCCAAATCAAAATAGCCGCATCCCGATGAAGTTTTTGCTCCAACTCCAAAAACTCTAAGCCCTACGGAGAGAAATCTCCTTGCTAAATTGACATACTCTTTGTTATTCTTCCTCCCTATAAGCGGAAAAGAAAAAATAGCACCTGGACCGACTGTAATAAAGAATACCGGGTTAGGACCCTCGTCATCGGTGGCAATCTCTTTAGCTCCTCTGTAATAATCCATATGATGACAAGAAATAACATCAAGTTCTAATCGTATTGGAAGGCTTTTATCTCCATTTGAGAGGGGCATTGGATAAGCCGGCAAAAACTGCACCATTCCAGCAAAATTTGCAATGCCAAGCTCTTCCTCTTCTTCTTGATAGAAAGGCTTTAAATGTAACATAAAATCTTTAGCTAAATCTGAACTTATTTCTTTCCAGGATGCTTTCCCTCCAGATGCATATTCCCAATCACTACCTTCCTCCCAATCCTTTGAGACCCAACCAAATACCAGAAGGCTTTCTCTAATCATTTGCTTTTTATTTAGAAAACCTTCATATAATTCCGGCCAAGGGCTTTCCTTGGGAGCTTCCCTATCTTTCCACATGTTTAGAGCCGCAATCGCCGCACGACGGGCACATCCTTTCACTGCACTACCGGGGATATAAGAAACTCCATATTGGTCCAAGCAAAGATTTGCATTTTCCAGTACACCACCGCTCATGTTTACAACGAGCCGAGATTGTAACCGACCAAAAAGAATATAGTCCTTGAGTTCCGTATCTTTTGGCCAAAGATCTAAGAGAAATTCAAGTTGGTCTTCACACCGAAGTTTTATAGAATCCCGCGTATGCTCAACTTGATCAATAACCTTTTTTAGTAAAGCTTTTCGATCATCTCCTTTAAGACGAGGGTCAGCATATTTCGATAGCAAAAGAGATGGAGAAATAAAACTATCACCTTTCTGTTGAAGCAGGTTTTTTACTTCATTTGGAAGTAAATAAATACATTTTCCTAAAGAGCCCTCTTCTTTCATACAATAGCTCTCTTCCCGCTGGATTCTTTTTCATAATGTTTTTAAAATACGCAAGGATAAAAGTTTCAATAAAGTGACATGTCGCAGAAAATCGAGGACGTCAAAAATTTCTCTCCTTCCTATGTACTCCATCATGAAAGCCACTTTTCCTTATACTATGGATATATTCTTAACGTCAAGATATAAAAACCAAAAATATTCATTATAAGCTTAAGAAAAAATGGCATAATTCTTGGCAATATAAAGCCAAAGAACGTTCAACACAAACTCGAGAAGCTATCAGCTCTGACAGGTATCGGATGGCGGCACAACTGCATGCGGCACAGCTACGCAAGCTACAGGGCACAGTGCAATGACGCGCCACGTGTGTCTTTGGAGCTTGGGCACATGAGTCCGACACTTGTTTTTCGGCATTATCGGGCTTTAGTCAGTGAAGAAGATGGGCAGAGGTATTTTGAGATTTTTCCTGCTTTTGAAAGAAACGTAATGAAGTTTAAAAAGGAAGTAAATCCTTTTAATCTTTTCCGTTGAAATTTATATATAAATTCAGATAGTAGGTAGTAGCTATCTATTCATCGAATCTTTGATTTAATCACGTTCTATTTCTATAGAAAGTGCTTATACAGCCACTTCAGATATCGATTCTCGATCAACTTCAAAAAAGGCATGGTACTTCAATCTAATTAATTCTCAATCGATGTCTAATTTTTTAATAAAAGGTCGCTATTGACATTACCTAGGTCATCCTTAGCTTATTTCTAAGCGCTCAAATGTCTTATGCAAATAGGCGATTTTAAAGGATTCTTTTTATCTATTTTACGTCTATTAAAGTCTAAAATTCCACCTTTCCTGCGCTATTGGGCCGATATTCCCTCATTAACACTGCAACCAGGACCTAAAGAAAAGAACTTATATGGCTTTTTGGGTCAAAATATATGTATTTATAGCTGTGTACGTGCAACAAATGATGGAGGACAGTCCGCGCGTATACAAAGAGCAGTTTTGTACTGTAATAAGAATGGGAAGAATAATCTCTTTGAACATAAATTTCTAATAGTGAGTGATGGTCGCGTAGTAGTAGAAGATATTCCTAAAAATACAACTAGGGATGTAATCAGTATTTTCCACTTACCTTCTGAATATATATCCCATGAAGGGTCATTCCAAGCCAATTTACTTGAACTTATTGATCAATTCGGTGTCCGCTATTCTTTAAAAAAACCAATCTTTTATTATGTCCCCAGAGATTTTTCATATCCTCAATTCTGAAATTCTGATCTTTAATAGGGCTTTAAACAAAAGATGAAAAAATTTTAATTCTATACAGCCTATTTGAAAAGACAAAAAAGAAGGGAAATGGTTTTTTTGATTTTTGAAAAAATATTTGAGTTCTAAGTGATCAAATAAAACTGGTTCGATCAAAGTTATATCATGAGAATCAATAAGATCAAGAGGAGCTTCTGGTTAATTTGAAACAATGTTAAAAGATCATCAGATGATGAGCATGGCTGGCAATGATGAATATCATTATGATCATGGTAAGGAAAAGGTAGAAAACATAAAGTAAAAAGGCAGATCGATTTTATGAAAAAACGCGTTAAGTTCTGTAGGGATCTGGGATAAGAGTTCAATTAAATGCTTTCCATTGGTATAGAGTTGGACTAAGCATGCTTGATGATCGCTAACCGATCTTCCTTATAATTTTGAGCAATATTTAGGCAGACAAAGGACTTAGGGTCAATAAAGTAGGACGTAATATGTGAATAAATATGAATAATATTTGTTGATTATTTTCTTATATTTTGACATACTGTAGGCATGTATTTGCAGGAGGTGCGTACCTACCAGAAAGGCAAGATCTATCGGTCTTATCTCGTCCGGGAGTCCTACCGAGTGGGCAAACAGGTCAAGACGAGGATTTTAGCCAATCTAACTCGGATGCCTGAAGAAGTCCGGGATGCGGTCAGAGCAATCTTGCAGGGGAAGAAGCTTGTCCCCCTGGAGGAGTGGGAAGCCCCGGATGCTTTGGATTATGGAGGCCTGGCAGTCCTCAAGCAAGCTTGGCAACGATTCGGTTTGGATCAAGCTCTTGGCGGAGTCAAATCGGAACGGAAACGGAAACTTTTGAAGGCGATGATCTACGGGCGGATTCTCTTTCCCTCATCCAAGCTTGCCCTGCGGGAGGAAGCCCGGGGGACACTCATAGCCAAGGCTTGTGGGTTGGAGGAGGATGACCTGGAGGAGGGAGATCTCTACCAAGCGATGGATGGACTCGGGTGGCTTTGGAGCGGGATCGAGAGGAAGCTCTACGAGGAATCTCAACCGGCTGGAGCAAGCCTGGTGCTTTATGATCTATCCAGTGTATATTTTGAAGGGGATGGTCCAGCTGGCTTGGCCCAATATGGCTACAGCAGGGATCATCGGCAGGATAGGCTGCAGGTTCTTCTTGCCGTCGCTACGGATAGTCGGGGCATTCCAATTCATGTGGAGGTGCTTCGAGGGAACCGGGCGGATAGTACGACCCTGACGGGGCTTTTGGTTACCCTGCGACGAAGGTTTGGGATCCAGGAAGCGACCTTTGTCTTCGACGGGGGGATGAAGAGCCGGTGGAACCTGGAGATATTGACGGGTCTGGAACTCCAGTATGTGACACGAGCAACTCAAGCAAAGCTGCAGGAGATTATCGGAAGCCTTCCTGAAGATCGCCAGCTTTGGCTTACGGATCGGACTCGGGTCCTGGAGATTGTACACCAGGGAGTTCGCTATGTTATCGCCGGAGGGGAGTGGCGAGCGCAACGGGATAGGGAGCGACGGGAAAGACGGATCGAGCAAGGAGAAGAGCTGCTGCGCCAAATAGCACGATCGATGCGGAAGGGAGTGGATCCGGTCAATCTGGGCAGCCGGGTCGGCCGGGCGCTCCAGAGAATCCAGGCGCATAAATACTTTCGGTATGGGGTTGACGCCAAAGGCCGGTTCTGGTGGAAGCTCGATTTGGAGCGGGTTAAGGAAGAAGAGGCGATCGATGGTTGGTATCTTTTGGAAACTAACCTTCCCTCGGCCAAAGCTTCGGATCAGCAAGTCCTCACGCACTACAAGAGGCTTGCAGAAGTTGAGTCAGCCTTTTGCGAGCTCAAAAGCTACATGGAAATCCGTCCGATCTATCACTGGCGGCCGGACAGAGTCCGTAACCATATAAGGCTCTGCTTCTTGGCCTTCTGGATCAGTGCCCAGCTCGGAACCGAATGGTTAGCGAAGGGTTTTACCGAAGAAGTTCCCAAAGTGCTCCGTCGCTTGCAATCAATCCGCTTGGTCCAACTCTCTAGCAAGGGAAAGCCTGTGATTAGTTTCTTATCCCGGATCCCTACAGAGCTCAACGCATTGCTTCATAAACTCGACCTGCTACCGCTGTTTGCTCATCCGCCCAAGTGGGCTATGTAGGCAGAACAAAAATGTTATATCGTTCTGCTGCAACAATTTATATCTTAGAGTTTCGGAAGTTCAGCTAAGCCTTCATATGTCAAATATTTGAAAATGATCAATGCCTAAGATAATTTGTCTTGCGGCATTTTTCCTACAGATTGATCATCATCAACTTAAGAATTATGGTTTCTCTTTTTCTTGAAAACCTTTTTCTTCAGCAAACCCCAAATCGCATATTACATATAATTCTACATTGTCATGAAGAAATCCAAAGAAACGAAATTAATTTATTCAGAATATATTGTAGAATAACAAAAAGCTCAAATTCCTTGTTATTTTTCAACTGTTCCATCAGAATTCAGTTGAAAACTAGCTTAAATGCTTTTCCCACCGATTAGTTATTAAATGACCGATTGCAATGAATCCTGCTCCCAAAATCGTCCCTCCATAAGTTACGATGAGAGGTAACCAATTATGTTGTGCGAAGCCAGCATACCAAGGAGCAAATATGAGGGTAATTGGCAAGACCATAAAAGCGATAAGGCCGCCCCAAAAGCCTACTACTTTTATAACGATAGAAAGATTTAAAATAAACGATACGACAGCTGTGACTGCATATATTATCCATCCACTAACAATAAAAGAAGTTGCTATAAATTTGGAGATTGCAATTGATCGTAACTTTGCTTTATAATGTCCTTCATGTGTGTTTTGAATACCTTTTGGATTAGGTCCATATTGGTTGTCTCCAGGTGTGCTGTCACGCAGTAAAAGAAGCAAAAACACTAAAACCCACACAAGCAGCAGTATTAATATCAAATCGACAATCCACTCAATACCTGCCACACCAGATATGAAAATACCGACTAACAACAGTATTGGTATTAGTAGCCACTTCCCACTATGTGAGGTATCGTGTAATCGTCGAACAGTCACTGCAAGGGATGGTATTAAGGTAGCAAGCCAATAAATAAAACTAAGAGGACCATAACTTGGTGTTTCATTACCTAGCTCAAAATATTCAACGTAGAGAAACTGATCTAAAATTCTGAGACAAATCAAAAAAAGATTGTTAAACAAAAAGTAACACCAAAACTCACTGCGTCGTGCCCGCCCGAAAAAGTCTGTATATTTCCGCAATGCAGATAAGTACCATTCCATACACTCCAATTCTTTTTGTCTATTTTAGGGAAAAAATTCTTTCATGAAAATATATAGCTTTTCAGCCTTTTCATCTTCAAAAGATTATAAAATTCTTGTAAAAGCAATAAATTATTTTCCACCCTGCGCATGCCTCTGAAGACCTTTTTTACCATACTTGACCAACAAAATAAGAAAAAGCCATCAAATTCAATAACTGAATATCAAAGATATTTGTTCAAAGATATTTGTCACTGCCAGCTTATGTCACTAATAATGCAAGATACTGATCTTTCTTTGAAAAAGTAGAATCCAGTTGTCGATATACTTGATTATTTAATATTGTCTTCCATTTTCAAACTCTATTTCGTAATTAGCGTTTTTCTTATTTGTTTTTCAGTTTATGTTATATCCCTTCTTAATTTATTTTCGACTTTGTTGTATCCCATACACCCGATTCAGAAACTCATCCAGATCGTCAAACTCTTTTAATTGTAAAAGAAGAACCACTTCTTGTTTTACAATTATCTCACCAATCTGTTTTAGATCTCTCAGACCACTAGGCTCATTTTGTACTAAATGAGTTATTTCATGTTTAAGAAAATCCGTCCGATCACAAAGCTCATTATATACCATTCGAGTAATATTCTTTAGTTTCTTGAAGTATCTTAATTCCTCATCTATTTTCCTTCTTGGATATTTATTAAGTTCATAAATATATTCTTTAGCAACAGTTTTCGCTTGTTGTAATGTTTCTTCAAAGGTATTTTTGCTTTGATATAAGTCATCCGTCAAATAGCCTTCACTAATACACTTATCAACCTCATTAATAAATTCATGAGCATATACATCTAATTCAGCTGTTAAACCAGCTAACTTTTCCAATTTCTTATTAGGAGATGGTGAATATGTAAAGAAAGTAAGGCATAAAAAAAGAACGAACATCGCTCCAATCACCATTAATATGTCCTTTATGATTTTCACATTTCTCTTCAGATTATTTTTATGAGATTAACCTTTTCATTTTCTGATTACAATATTTCGTTAAAACTTTTTCTTACTTTATAGAAGTGCTAACTGAACTTCAGAAACTCCAAGATAAATATATTGAAGTAGAATTACATTGGCTTTTTATCTGCCTAACTAACCCACTTGGGCGAATAAACGAAAAGCTGAAGCAGGTCAATTTTTGAAGCAACGCGTTGAGCTCTGTATGAATCCGAGATAAGAGGACGATCACAGGCTTTTCCTTGGTAGAGAGTTAAACCAAGCGAATTTCCTGAAAGCGGGTGATCGCTTTAGGAAATTCTTCAGTGAACTTCTTCTCTCTCAATTCTATTTTGTACCTATCGCTAATCCAAAAGGTTAAGAAGCTGAGCCTAATTCCATAGGGACAAGCTTCTTTCTCTGCAAGACAGCCCTGACAGCAGTTGTTTAATGCTGGAACAATGTTTAGTGGCATCTTTAATTGTCAAAAAACTGAGGCTTTCTATTACTTATCAGCTACGAAAAGCCTCTGAAAAATTGCTTAAGGAAACGGTGTGTTAATAGATCAATTGCTAGGTTAAAATATTATGTTGCCCTCCAAAGGAACTTACTCTACCCTTACAAGATAATTATGCTTGTTGAAACTAAATCTAGACTACTCATTAGAACGGAAGGCGTATTCTTTTTCTTTTCCTTATGATGTGTATGATGCTGTAGTTGGCAGGATCATCATGGGTTACCTTATTAAAAAAGAGGAAAACGAGCGTTTTATCGGTCAGAGTTATTTTCCAAAAAGAGTATGGAAAGATAGTATGGAGAAACAAAAAGAAAGATAATAGGCGGTCAGTCGACAGTCTACACTACTGCTCGACAATGAAGGAAGCTCTCACAGACGATTTCATAAAAGTTGGCATTCTGATTTGTTTTCTCCGAATGATATTATAGCCTTTAAATATTATTGTACTTTAACGATGCCTCAAGGATTATTGTGGGAAGGCATTATACAGGAAAACTACAGTTGGACTTACATAGACATTCATTGACAAACAAGAAACTGAGACTAGGTACGTATAATTGATTCGATCCTTTTATGCAGACACAGAGGGGATGTTTAGGTTTTTATTTACAGAGTAGAGATGAAATAAGACAATTTCCTTACCGAGGTTAGTGAAAAAGTTTTTCAAGGATGTGTTTAGGATAGAAAAAGATGTATTGCTTTTACAAGGATTTTATAATATCATGAAAAAATCTGAAATGTTACTTACTTCCCTGAGAAAGTTTTTAGCCTGAAATAGATAAAAGAATGGGGTGTATGGAATGGTACTTATCTGCATTGCGGAAATATGCAGACTTTTCTGGGCGAGCGCGACGCCGTGAGTTTTGGTATTTTTTTTTGTTCAACACTCTTTTTTTTGTAGGCTTCAGAATTTTGGATGAGTTTATTATTACTGAACATCCCGAAATATGGAACCTGAGTCATCCAGATCGAATTTATGGTCTTCCTGGTCTTCTGTTTCTTATTAGTGGTCCGCTCAGTGGCATTTACCTACTAGTTACAATAGTTCCTACCTTGGCAGTCATCGTTCGACGTTTGCATGATATCTCACGTAGTGGTTGGTTATGGTTGGTACTGATAATAAACTTGCCGCTTGGGTTTCCAGTGCTTTTACCATTTTTTCTGCGAGACAGTACACCTGGTGAGAACCGTTATGGCCCTAACCCGAAGGAGGTTTACAGCCTTGATTGAGGCTGGCTTTATAATTGATTGGAATCTACTAAAAACAAGATTCTTTAGTATAAATCCATCGAAATTACCTCAGTGGGTGTGGGATCTTTCCTTGATAATTTTTGCATTTATAGTTGGGACTCTAGTCATGTGGTTGACTATCATTTTAGTTACGATTTTATTGTTTCTCATTATAAGCAGAGGCCTTCCGAATGGCAATATTGCACACTTTTTTTGAACTGTATTTTTTCAGCACCCTTTGGAGACTTTTTAGCAGATCAGATAGCGGTCAAACACGACAAAATACTCGGAGCTTTGGTCATATCAGCACCGTTTATTTAGAGTTATTGAGTCTTGCAATTGGTGCGCGTAATGTTCATGATAACAAACCGTATGCAATTTTGATAATAATCCCTGCAATGCTTGGGGGCATTATGTAGAAAAGTTACGATCAATCTCTATCTCTAAATTAATAGCTATATCCTTTGTTTTGGTAGATGGATAATATATGCGGTCACAGCTGTCATATCTTTTGTTTTAAATCTTTCCATCATCATAAGAGCATCAGAATATTGGGGTGGTCTTATTGCCTTTATGATCTTGCCAATTACCTTCATATTTATACTCTGGCATACTGGAATTGCACAACATAATTGGTTATCACTCATTGTGATGTATGGAGGGTAGTTTTTGGGATCAGGGTTCATTGCAATCGGTCATTTAATAACTAATCGGTGGGAAAAGTATTAAAGCTAGTTTTCAACGGAATTCTGATGGAACAGTTGAGAACATAACAAGGAATGAGATTTTTGTTACTTTACAATATACTCTGCATAAATTGATTTTCGTTTCTTTGTATTTTCTTCATGAGAATGTAGGTTTTGCTGAAGAAAAATGTTCTCAAGAAAAAACAGAAACCATAAGTTAATGATGATCAATCCGTAGGCAAATGTCTCAAGACAAATTATCTTGGGCTTTGACCATTTTCAAATATTTTGACATACGGGGGCTTGGCGGTCCTCGAGCAAGTTTGGTCCAACTCTCTACCAAAGGAAAGCCTGTGATTGGGCTCTTACTCCTGATTCCTGCTGAGCTCAACGCGTTGCTTCAAAAACTCGACATGCTTTCGCTCTTTGCTCGCCCGCCCAAGTGGGCCATGCAGAAAGAATAAAATGTTATGTCGTTCTGCTTCAATGTCTTATATCTCAGAGTTTCAGAAGTTTAGTTAACGATTAATTCCTATAACAGGTCATATAATCGAGGGACCAATTTCTTAATACTGTTATCAACCGAAAAAGAGATTAAATGATCCAGATTCAAATTCAAATCATCGTTCACGATTGCATAAGCTCTACAGTGATCGGAACACCAGGTTTGCCTTCTTGATTGGTGTCAGATCTTTGAGATAAAATTAGGGCTAGAAGTGGATCTTGACCTAGGGCATATCTTTCCCAAATTTGAATGAGTCGTACATCTAAGCCATTCATGGTACGAAAGAGTACCATAGGAATAAATCATGCTTTAACAATTTTTTTAGGATGCTTTTATTGAATTTTAATTTCGCTATTAATCCAATAATAATTTTCATTTATTTTTATTGTGAAAATAAAATATAATTTAATAAAATTTATTACTATTTAGCAATGGCTAAGGAATGTGAATGCAGACACTTATTTTGTATTGGGTGACATCAGCTTGCCGTGGCAGTGGTCTTTGGTATTTAGCTGTAGAATTTGATGGATTTCCTCATTTTGTTGGTCGAGCACTTGCTCCAGTCATGATGTGCTTCTTCCCCGCTTGGGCCGTGGTTGTTGGTTTTATGACAGTAGCAACCGTGTGGGCATTTGTTGATAAGGAACCGTTTGCAAATATTAAATTTGCGTTGCTGATTCATTATATTTATACCCTACAATGGATAACATGTCCATTAAGTGCTTGGTGGCTTTTTACACATGCAAATACTTGGATCGCTGTCTTTGCTCTTTTGTATCCATTCTTTACATCATTTCCAATTCAAATTCCGATGCAATCAATGATTATTGGTTTAGTAGGAGGCCTAGCTAAACGAGAACCAATACTTCAAATCGGAGGCTTACAGTACAAGTTTTTCAGAGATGCCGTGTTTGAAGTCGTCCGTTCTAAAGATTATCCTATAAGTGTTGTAAGATTGATGGACCAAATAATTCCTAGAAGGTTTCTTGAATGTGGTACTAACTTACAGGAATCACTAGATAAATTAGGGCGAATTCTAATGTCTGTCACTTTTGGAACCAAACCGGCAGTAGTTCTTGAAGAGGTTCGGACCTTGTTTAGCTAAAAGGTTATATTTACAGGACAATCTTGCGCATTATGTATCAGCTAAAAGGAGAGGGAGATGGGGTTTATTGAGTTCAGATAGTTTAAATGCAATAAATTGCAATGGACTACAAACCATAAAGAATAATCGAAACAGTGGCCTTTCAATCAACCTTGGAAGAAGAAATTGTTTAATCATGTCTTATCAGCATGTATCTGTCCGCGGTTTCACACGTCGAAAAAGGATTAATTTTCTTTTGGGAACTCTAAACCACACATTCGAACAGAAGTTCAGTCCGCCGTTGAATCGGTACAGAACAATTAAAGCTGACGTTGAAAGAGGACTCGGACGAACAATGAAAAGCGACGTTGAAGTGTAGACAAGTGAGCAAGAACATCTGACGTTGAAGCTTTAACGAGCGTACAAAAGAGAGGGTGGGCCGAAATGCCCTTTTTCTTTTTGCCCTCACCGCGGGCGCTCGAGCCTGCTGCCTTTGATGCGGCCTAAAACAGCCACAGCGTAAAAGACAGCAGGTCGCAAGATCTTTAGGCCACCGCACTCGTTATCATACTCGTTACAAACACAAAAACGATTATAGGGCATTTTATGCGACTTGGCCTGAAAAGCTAGTTTATATGAGCAAATGAGGGCGGTAATGCTTGCACTCGCCTTACCTCGCCAAACGATGTGAACTCATTCGAAAAACCGAACTTGTGTAAGTCGCTGATGTCAGCATATATGCGGGATGCGAGAGGCTGCAAGCATATATCTAGCCTTGAAAGAAAATGCGTCTAACTACTTGATTTTCTTGCTCATTTCTTGCTCTTTTTGAGCCTAATGAGCCTAATATTGAGATATTATTAAGTATTTTATGGATCTATAAGTAAAGCTTATATTTATTTGCTCTTGCATACGGTTGCTTATCTAATCTTGATTTTCGAGGTGGAAAGCGGAGTCGGAGGGATTCGAACCCTCGAGGGGATTTTTGTCCCCTAACGGTTTAGCAAACCGCTGCCTTCAGCCACTCGGCCACGACTCCATGAAATGAATCCTTATTATAATCTTTATACTAATCCCTGACAAAACTAAACTTTAGAGAATCATTTAGTAAAAGTCAGATATATTTGTTGCAAAATTTTTAATTTTTTTATAGAAATAAAGACCGCCATGAAATACATCTCCCTCGAAAAACTCGCTTCTACTCCTGTAGAACATGACCCTTTTGAATACCTTGTCGTTAAAGGGTTTGTCAAAACCGAAAACAAAGATCAACTTCTTTCAGACTTTCCTCAGATAAAAAAACCGGGTGTTTTTCCTCTTTCTGAAGTGCAATTTGGTCCCTCTTTTTCTGCATTCATTGAAGAATTGGAGAGTCCAGCCCTAACAGAAATTCTTCAAGAAAAGTTCAATATCGAATTACTTAACAGGCCTATCTTAACAACCGTCAGGGGATGGTGTTCCAAAGATAGGGATGGCAATATTCATACCGATTCAGTATGGAAATTGGTCACTTTGCTTATTTACTTAAATGAGGAATGGGAACCTCAAGGAGGTAGGCTCCGGTTGTTACGGTCCAAGAACATTAACGATTATGTGGCTGAAGTTCCACCTGAATGGGGTTCGCTCATCGCCTTTAAAAGATCGGATAATTCCTTTCATGGCCATTTGCCTTTTGAAGGACAGAGAAGAGTAGTAATGCTTAACTGGGTAACTGACCAAGAAACCCTTAATAAGGAATTAGGAAGGCATAATTTTTCAAGCCTATTCAAAAAGTTTGTTCCTTTTACGATTAAAAGATAGCCATTTGCTTTCTTTTTTCTTGTATTTCAAGTATTTAGAGCCAAAATGAGTTGGCCTAAAGTCTATGCGCCACTCAGCCTGTCTCTTTTTCTTGCTTATTTTATGCGTTGGATGTTCGGGAATTCGAACTCCTTCTGAAGATCAAAAACTTTATCTAAAAGAGCAGGCTGTTCATAACCATGGGAAAAAAACTCTCTATGACCATGTTGTCGATATTGATCCAGGAAAGATCCGGGCCGGGGTAAGTTCTCTTTTCTATGAGTTGCCTCCGAAAACTGTTGCTGTTTTACCTTTCGTTGATCAAGATAAAGGAGATTATTATCTTAACAAACTTCCTCTAAATCAGCGCGATCCAGAATTACGGGAAAAATATCGGTGGACGAGGGCACAAAGAGTCCGAAAACTCATTTACGGAAACCTCGCTCAAAGAGAATACTACCCTATTAAACTGGGCAAAATCGATGCTGTATTAAAACAACATGGTATTTGGAACAGTAAAGATCTATCTAAAGTTTCTCCTGAGCAATTGGGCTCTTGGTTAAATACCGATGCCGTGATTTATGGAGTAGTAAAAAATTACGAAAGTTATTATGCCGGAGTCCTTTGTGGTTATAGCGTCGCTGCGGACATACAGATGCTTTCAACTAAAAACGGTGAGCAGCTCTTTTATGCTTCCGGTTTAAGGAATCAATTGGGTTTTGATTTCGGTCTAAATCCAACTGATCTGCTCATCAACTCAGTAATCAATTTTACTTATTTAAGAGATGTCGTATTGAGGCGCGCTGAAGAAGACATCTCAAGAGAAATCGTAATAAGAATTCCCACAAGAAGGCCAACTCCTTATTTCCCTCAGGCTGAAAATGCCCTTGCCCTTTCCCATAACTCTTCTTCAAAAGAAATACGGAATGAAAAAAAAGGCAGGGCTGGAAGTCCTCCACCCTCTACTCGATCCCTTAGCCATGAAAATGAAAAGAGAAGTCCTTTTCTTTTCACACAAGGCTCAGTGCATAAAATGCCTATCGAGCCTGATAATCCTCATTTTTCCTTTCGCCTTTCCAAAAAAAATGAATTGTCCCAAAAAAATATTGAAATAAGAAAAGCGGATTTTGCCCTTGCTGCTATCGATGAACCTAAGGGAAAACCGACTAAACAAAAAGCCATGCCAACTATTCTGTTTAATAACGTTTCAGATCAAAAGTTCTTTCTGTCCGAAATTGGTGATAAGATTCATGGAAAAAAATCTATATACGATCGGTTGATCGAGATGGATATCCAAAAACCTGAAGTGATCGCCCATCCCGATTATTCTCATGAAGCAAGCGGTAAAATAGCCGTTCTTCCTTTTTCAGATCAAGCAACAGGAGGTGATTTTCTTGTTAACCGCATTCCACTATTCCCCAAGTCAAAAATGCAAAAAGAAAATTGGCAATGGACAGTCAGTAATAGATTACGCAGAACCATTGCTGGTTATCTGGCCCAAAGGGATTTTGAAATTTTAAACCTTGGTGAAGTCGACACGACCTTAAAAGCTCATGGACTTGCAACCATGAAAGATTTATTGAGCATTCCTCCTAAAATCTTGGGAAAATGGCTTTCGGCTGATCTTCTGCTTTATGGGGAAGTGACCCATTACGAGGGTTTCTATTCGGTCGTTTGGGCTGCCTGGAAAGTGGGAGCACGATTGAATCTTGTTTCTGCCCATTCGGGAAAAAAACTTCTTTCTACCAATGCAACACGAATGTCTAACCGTTTTATTCCAGCTATCACTCCTGTCGATTTAGCTATTTCAGGAATTACAACCATGACCACGATGATGCGCGATTACAAATTAAAACAGGCTGAAGAAGAATTATCTAGAGAACTTGTATTGCGTTTTCCTGCTGTCAAACAGGTTAATGAAAATTCTGAAAATCGAGATCTTCCCCATCCTTTAGTCCATAAAATTTCTATTCTCGAATCTTCGCCTAAAAAAAGAAAAAATCTCGATCTTTTCGAAAAAAGCCCCTTCGCATAGACTCGCTTTCATTTGTTCCTTTTGTATAGTAATTGTTTACTGAGCTATGAATTTTTTCAGCAAATCCTCTTTCAGGGCTGATTTATTTTTGATCCTGCTTGGATTGTCATCCTTTTTTGTTTGGAAAATGCTGTTTGAAAGATCCTGCTATCAAAAAACTGAGGATGCTTATATGAGTTCTCATGTTTTGAGAATATCCTCGAAAGTTTCAGGTTACGTCGAGAAAGTGTTTGTAAATGATAATTGGAAAGTCAAAAAAGGTGAACTTTTGGTAAAAATTGATCCCAGGGATTACATCGCAAGAGTAGCGGTTGCGGATGCCATCAGAAAATTCGCTCAAAGCGAATGGTTAAGACTCCGTGAATTAAGTGTTGTCAATGCTTTAAGCGCTTTTAATTATGATCTTTCTTTAGCCTCAAACTTGATTACCCGATCCATTCTCCGCTTAGAAAGTCTTTCTCTTGGCTATACCGACATTTACAGTCCCATCCAAGGAAACATTACCAACAAGATGGTCGAACAAGGTGATTACGTGAGCAGCGGTCAATATCTTTTTTCAATAGTTTCCGGGGATTTCTGGATTATTGGGAATTTCAAAGAAGGACAGTTAAATAAAATCCGCCCGGGTCAACCAACCTGGATCAAAATTGATGCGTATCCCAACAGATGGCTATCGGCACATGTCGACAGCATACAAAAAGGGACAAAAAATGCCTTTAGCCCTTATTCTTCTGAAGACCTTAGCCTTAATTACGTCAAAACTTCGCAGCGGATACCTATTAAAATACTCCTTGATGAAACGCTACCTTCCGACTACTTGAACATTGGCCCTTGGATGACGGTAAAGGTTAAGATAAAAACAGCTGAAGACAACTACATTTATCCGTTAAGTATCCTTTGCTCCCTGCTTAGTTTAATAGGTTTATTCTTTTTGAGAACAATCGCCAAAAAATATTTGCCCAAGAAATTCTTCTACTTTTAGCTTGTCTTTATTTCTTAAAAAGAGAAACCGTAATGCCGGCAATAACAAGAATGCCAATAAAAGTGTATATCCATACTAGAGTCCTTTCCTTGGCAACATCGCTAGATATTGTTCCTACGGCAGCTTTGCTCAATTTCCTCTTTTTAAGAAATCCATCATAATTTCTCTGGAGTAAATAGGTTTCTGTTTGCCGCATTGTATCCAATATCACACCCACAACAATCAGCAAACTTGTCCCCCCAAAAAACTGAGCTGTAATCGCAGGAATACCCAGCAAGTTCTGGACAACCATGGGCAATACAGCAAGGATAGACAAGAATACAGCTCCGGCTAGCGTTAGTCTGGTCATGGAATAGTCGAGAAACTCGGAAGTCGGAGCTCCAGGCCTTATACCGGGAATAAACCCTCCATGCTTTTTCAAATCATCAGCGATCTGTACGGGATTAAATTGGGTAGCAACCCAAAAATAGGAAAAGAAAAAAATCAGCACGACCGAAAGCGCATAATACAGAGAGCCTGCCGACAAGGAGTTGGCAATCCTAGCAGCAGTTGCTGAATTAGGAACTAAAAACCCAATCAAGGTTGAAGGGAACAGAAGAATAGCTTGGGCAAAAATGATGGGCATCACCCCGGCATAGTTCACTTTTAAGGGTAAAAAAGAAGTTTGACCACCATAAATTCGGTTTCCCCTTACCTGTTTTGCGTAATGTATAGTAATTTTTCTCATCGCCTGAGTCATAGCCACAGTCGTAGCAATAACACCGAAGAGAAAAAGGAGAAGAAGGGCTATCAGGAAAGGACTTGAAGCGGTAATACTCGAAGGAGAAATGAGTTTCGACCATCCCTGGACAAGGCCAGCGGGTAAGCGAGCCAAAATGCCTATTGTAATAATCAAAGAGACCCCATTACCAATACCCTTATCCGAAATCTGCTCTCCCAACCACATGAGAAGCAAGGTTCCCGTGGTCAAACTAATCATGGTGATGAGTCTAAAACCCCAGCCAGGTTCAGGAACAAGTGGGCTGCCTAATTTTTCAATAATTCCATGAATTCCATGAAGCAAAGGAATGCTTTCAGGATTTTCAAAACCGATAGCGAGCAAATATCCCTGGAAAAGACACAACAAAACGGTTAACATCCGAGCATACTGCGTCAATTTCTGTCTTCCTCCCTCTTCTCTAGCCAGTTTTCCCAGGGTTGGGACAACCGTTGTCAGCAGCTGCATCATAATGCTCGCACTGATATAAGGCATAACGCTGAGAGAAAAAATGGCACAATTTTCAAGTGCTCCACCACTAAAAAGATTGAGCATGCCCACAACAGACCCCTGGGCTTGCTGGTCAACAACGGTACGAAAAAACTCTCCAAGAACATTGGGATTTACTCCCGGAGTAGGAATTGCCGAGCCCAATCGAATTATAATAATAACCCCTAGAGTAAAGAGTATCCTTGACCTGAGTTCTGGTATTTTAAAAATGTTAACGAAGGCTGACAGCATGAATTATTATCCACTTATCTTTTATAACCTACTGTTTTATAACCTACTGTTTTATCAGTAATATATAGACAACTATTCAAGGGTAAGATTCAAGAGGAAATATTCTTAAGAATGGGATTTTATCAGTTCAATTTGCCCACCCGCTTTCTCAATCTTTTCTTTTGCGGTGGTACTTACAGCATGGACTCTAAAAACATACGGCCTGCTAACCTCTCCCATCCCCAGGATCTTTACCCCATCCCACTTTCCTTTAACCAATCCAAGCTTCCTAAGTAAAGTTTCATCAATCGTATTTTCTTCAATTCCCGCAATCGCTGAAAGATTAACAGGAGCATAAAAAACATGAAACCGCTTATTATTAAATCCTCTTTTAGGAATCCTTCGGATCAGGGGCATTTGTCCACCCTCAAAACCGATACGGATGGATCCCCCAGAACGTGCTTTCTGCCCCTTATGCCCTCTTCCGCTCGTCTTTCCATGCCCAGAACTCTCCCCACATCCCACTCTTTTCTTCCGTTTCTTAGCTCCAATGGCCGGTTTAACATCGTGTAGCATCATAATGCAATCCCTATCAATTTTTTATTCCGTAAAAGGTTGAGAGGAAAGATGGATTTCTTTACCTCTTTTATGCAAGACCTCATCTCTGGATTTTAACTGTAACAAAGCCTTAAATGTAGCTTTCGCAACATTATAAGGGTTTTTTGACCCTAACGACTTGGTTAAAACATCTTTAATACCCGCAGCCTCTAGTATAGATCGGACAGTTACCCCCGCTATAACTCCTGTACCAGGGGAAGCAGGTTTCAATAAAACTTTTCCTCCACTAAATTCACCAATGACTTCGTGAGGAATGGTATCGCCATTTCTAACAATCTGTTGCATTTTCTGCCTTGCACTTTCGGTTGCCTTTTTTACAGCGTCAGTCACTTCATTGGCTTTCCCAAAACCTATTCCGATCCGTCCAGCACGATCTCCGACAACCACCAAGGCTCCAAAACTGTAACGTCGGCCTCCTTTAACCACTTTGGCACACCGATTCACATGAATTACCCTATCCATGAGTTCTTCATGGTAAGACTCTTCCTGTTTAAAATCTCTTTTTTCAAACTGACGTCGAACCTTCTTTCGAGGCCCTTTCGGTTCAAGAATCTGTTCTTCTTCCTTTTGGTCTAGAGATTGTTTTTCTTCTAAAATAGTTGCCGATAAGTTAACGTCTTTGGGATTCATTCGTTAAAACTCCAATCCTTTTTCTCTAGCAGAATCTGCAAGAGCTTTAACCTTTCCATGATAGAGAAACCCTCCTCGATCGAAAACTACTTTGTGAATGTTTTTTTCTAAGGCCCTTATCGCCAAAGCTTCTCCAATTTTGGCTGCCCCATCGATATTCGGTTTTATCTCAGAAAAGGCTTTTTCCATAGTAGATGCACAAGCAAGTGTACGGCCCTCTTCATCATTGATGAGCTGGGCATAAATATGCTTGTTTGAAAAATATACACTCAACCGCGGTCTTTCAGAAGATCCAAAAACTTTTTTCCTAATGCGCCGATGGCGTAGTTGCCTTGCATCCAATCTTGTCTTCTTCATAGTCTGTTTAGTGATCTCTCATTTACTTTTGAGCCGTTTTACCCGCTTTCCTACGGATAACTTCTCCTTCATATCTTATTCCTTTTCCTTTATAGGGTTCAGGAACATAAAATCCTCGAATATCCGCTGCCACCGCACCAACCAAGCATTTGTCGATCCCCTCGATGGTTAATTTCGTATTGTCTTGAACCTTAACCGATATACTTTGAGGAATTTCATACACGACCGGATGTGAAAATCCCAGGTTCATGACTAACTTTTTGCCCTCTACCGCAGCTCTAAATCCAACTCCATTAATCTCCAGTTTCTTCTGAAAACCCTCATGTACCCCCATGACCGCATTATATAACAAAGAGCGATGCAACCCATACATCGCCTTTGATTGCCGAGTATCAGAAGTGTTCTCTAAAATCAAAGAACCGTCTTTGAGTTGAACCTTTAAAAATTCGGGTAATCTGTGGGATAGTTTGCCTTTTTTCCCTTCTATGGTTACATTATTTCCCTCAATACTTACTTTTGTTCCCAACGGGAGTTTAATGGGCAATCTTCCAATTCTTGACATTTTCAGATCCTTTTTAATAAATGGCTAAAAGCAACTCTCCACCCAAACGTAGTTTTTTAGCTCTGTGACCCGCCATGATCCCTTTTGGGGTAGAAAGTATGCATATTCCCAATCCTCTTAAAATATTAGGAATTTCTTTAGAACCCACGTACTGACGCAATCCTGGCTTACTAATCCTCTTTATCTTGGTGATGAGAGCGGGTTCTTTAATCACAACTTTCAACTCATACTTGTTTTTCCCTATCTCTATTTTTTCTATTTTCTCCAGGTAACCCTCATCAAGCATCACTTGAGCAATTCTCTCCTTTAACAAAGAATGAGGCATCTTGACCTCTTTCTTCTTTACATAAGCCGCATTTTGTATAGCGGAACAAAAATCAGCGATGGGATCGGTTGTCATATTCTCTTTTATTAAATTACCAACTGGCCTTCATTACGCCAGGAATTTCCCCCCATGAAGCAAGTTCTCTAAACTGAATCCTACTCAATCCAAACTTTCGCATATAAGCTCTTCTTCGACCAGAAATTCTACACCGGTTGTATTTTCTTGTGCTGAATTTCGGTTTTCTCTTCTGCTTTTCAATCCATGCTTTAGTAGCCATCTGTTTGTCTCCCCTCTATTTTTTAAGCCGATAACACAAGCGGCTTGCTTTTTTCTCCAATGAAAGGAAAACCCATCGAAGAAAGAAGATCAATAGCTTCTTTCTTGGTTTTGGCCGTTGTCACGATTGTGATGTCAAAACCGATGTTCCTCTTTAAATTTTCGATATCTACCTCTGGAAAAATGGTATGATCTTTAACTCCAATCGTATAGTTTCCCTGGGCATCAAAAGACCGAGTAGGTAGCCCTCTAAAATCTCTGACCCGAGGCAATGCCGCCCAGACAAATCTTTCCAAAAACTCGTACATCCTCTCCCCCCTTAGCGTAACCTTACAACCAATTTCTTGTCCCTTTCTTAGCTTAAAATTAGAGATACTTTTTTTAGCCCTAGTTTTCACAGGCTTCTGTCCTGTAATAAGAGCCATCTCCTTAGCCGCCTCTTCTAAGGCTACCTTGATATCTCCCGATGAACCCATGCAACAGTTAAGGGTTATCTTTACAATCTTAGGCACCTCGTGAATGTTTTTATACCCGTTTTTCTCAATAAGATAGGGAACAACAACTTCCCGGTAGGCTTTCAAAAATTTAGGGACGTTACTTTTCATTCCACTCAATAAACCTTTTGTTTTTCATTAACCAAAATAAAACCAATCTTTTTCCCGAGGGTTATTTTTAAGTCTCCTCTTTAGGCTGGCCTTTCTTTTTTTCCTGCTTCTTTTCCCATTTCGAAGCAAGCATCACATTGGAGATAGAAATAGCCGCTTCTCTTTCCACAATGCCTCCTTGAGGATTATTCTGCGAGGGTCTTACCGCTTTTTTAATTATCTTGACCCCTTCAACCACTACCTTGTGGTTTTCCCTCAATACCTTGATGACTTTACCTCTTTTTCCCCGCTCACTGCCCGTGATAACCACGACCTCATCCCCTCTTTTAACATGACTCTTTTTCAAGGGAAGCAAGTTCTTTCTTTTATTTCTTTTATTCATACAACCTCCGGAGCAAGCGATAGAATTTTTATGAAATTCTTCTCGCGTAACTCCCGGGCAACGGGACCAAATATACGAGTCCCCCTGGGATTAGATTCTTTATCAATAATGACAATAGCATTTTTGTCAAATTTAAGATAAGACCCATCATTCCTTCTAATTGGGCTCTTGGTCCGGACTACAACCGCTCTAACCACTTCTCCTTTCTTGACCGTCCCATTGGGTATAGCATCCTTTACCGAAGCAGTTATAATATCTCCAACCCTAGCGACCAGGGTTTTTCTTCCGATAACTCCAATCATGGTCGCTTTTTTTGCCCCGCTATTATCGGCAACTTCTAACCAACTGCGGACTTGAAGCATTTTTGACTCCCTTCTTTACGACTTCAAAACTTCTACCACTTTCCATCTTTTCAACCGACTGAGAGGTCGACATTCCTGAATTCTGACAGTATCTCCTTCCTTGGCCAATCCCTCCTCATCATGCGCATAAAATTTTTTTCTAACCACAACAATTTTCTTATATCTGGGATGAGCCTTATGCCTACTGACCATCACAACGGCGGTCTTTGCCATTTTCGTTGAAACCACTTTCCCAATCTTTTCTTTAGGTTTACTCTGCTTAACTGCATTTTGGTTGGAGCGATTTTGAGTATCTAAACGTTCTTCCATAGTATGCTCCCTTTTAGCTTAAATTTTCTGCCTTACTCTTCTCTTTAGATATAGTCTTTATCCTTGCGATCATCTTTTTCAACTCCTTAATACGCGAAGGTTTTTCCAAGGCAGCTGTCGATTTCTGCATCCGCAGCCGAAACAACTCTTCACGGCATTCCTGCTCTTTTGCTAAAAGCTCTTTTAATCCAAGTGCTCTAAGTTCAACGAGCTGATTTTTACTTTTCATACTTTAATCAACCTTTCCCGAGTTATAAACCGAGTATGAATCGGTAGCTTTGCTGCTGCCAGCCTCATTGACTCCTTGGCAACCTGTTCAGGTAGACCATCCAGTTCAAAAAGAATCCTTCCCGGTAGAACCACCGCAACCCAGAATGCAGGCTGCCCTTTTCCTTTACCCATACGCGTTTCTGGGGGTCTTGCGGTTACCGATTTATCAGGGAAAATCCTGATCCATAGTCTTCCTTTCCTCTTTACATTACGCATGATAGCTACGCGAGCTGCCTCAATCTGCGTGTTCGTAATCCATGCCCTTTCCAGGGCCTGCATTCCATATGAACCAAAAGCCAGCTCGGTCCCTCTCGTTGCACTTCCTTTCCGACTTCCCCGCTGACTCTTCCTGTATTTTACTCTTCGAGGCAATAGAGCCATATCTTTCTCCCTTCAAATGAGTTAAACAACAGCTGTTGCGATGTCTTCTTTCCTACAGATCCATACTTTTACACCGATTTTACCGGCTACCGTTTTTGCTTCCGCAAACCCATAGTCAATATCAGCCCTTAATGAATGTAAAGGCACTTTTCCTTCATGATACCGTTCAGCTCTAGCGATTTCTGCTCCACCAAGCCGCCCTGCACACCTCACTTTGATACCTACCGCACCCGCATCCATGGTCAATTGAATCGCCCTTTTTATGGCTCTCCTGTAAGCCACTCTTCTTTCAATTTGCAGCGCTATGTTTTCAGCAACAAGTTGTGCCTCCAGTTCAGGATGTTTAACTTCTTTAACGTCAATTAAAACTTCCCTCCCTTTTTCGACAAGATCCATGATCTCTTCTTTTATTTTATCCAGCTCGGCTGCTCTTCTTCCTATAACCAATCCTGGTCTTGCGGTATGGATGTTTATTCTTACCCTATTACCGGCTCTTTCTATAACAATTTTCGATACAGCCGCCGATTCTAACCGTTTCTTTATAAATTTTCGAATCTGATAATCTTCCCAAATAAATCTTGGGAATGTCTTTTTGTCCGCATACCATATCGATCGCCACTGCCTGTTTATTGGCAACCGAAATATAATGGGATTAACTTTTTGACCCATAATAATACCTTAATTAGTTCTTATTTTTCTTTTTCATCCAGGATAACACAGATATGACTTGTCCGCTTTCTTATTATCCCTGCACTACCCCGTGCTTTAGGTTGATACCGACGAAATTTAGGTCCTTCATCCACAAAAACTCTTTTTACATACAGATCTTGGGCCCTTAAATTATAATTATTTTCCGCATTGGCTATGGCCGAACCCAGAGTTTTTCGTATAAGCCGCGCTGCCTTCTTTGGATAAAAAGCCAGGACCTGGAAAGCATCGCGCGCATCCATGCCTTTTATGGAACGAGCAACATCCCTGGATTTGAAAGGGGATATTCGAGCCATTTTATACACTGCACGCACTTCCATACTTTTCTCCTATTTGACTGAAGCCTTCTCTGTATGGGCACCATGTTTCTTAAAGGTCCGCGTTGGAGCAAACTCCCCCAATCTATGGCCCACCATATTCTCGGTGACATAAACGGATTGAAAAGATTTTCCATTATGCACAAGAAAAGTATGACCCACAAAATCGGGGATGATCATCGAACGGCGCGACCATGTTTTGATGGGTTTTTTTGCTGTTCCCATTTTTTCAATCTTCTCTAATAAATGCTCATCTACAAAAGGACCCTTTTTAAGACTTCTGCCCATAAACCATCTCCCTTTTGTTTATTTTTTCTTCTTTTTCTTCGGTCTTCTTTCAATAATAAACCTTGTCGTGGTTTTACGTTTTTGCCTTGTCTTTTTCCCTTTAGCAGGTTTACCCCATGGGGACTCCAACTGCTGCCAGCCTCCTCCCCCCTTGCTTTTTCCTTGACCTCCTCCATTAGGATGATCAACAGGGTTCATAGCCACCCCCCTTACCCTAGGTCTCCAGCCAAGCCAGCGCGTTCTACCTGCCTTACCCAAGGATTGATTGAAATGATCAGGATTGCTGACCTGTCCAATCGTCGCATAACATTCAGACAAAACTTTTCTCACTTCTCCAGAAGGCAGTTTGATTATCGCATATTCCTTGTCTAATCCCATCATTCGTGCACTACTTCCCGCTGAACGTACAAGCTGGCCACCTTTGCCCGGGACAAGCTCAATGTTATAGATAGGAAGTCCAGAAGGGATTCTTTTTAGAGGCAAAGAGTTGCCCACTTCCGGAGGAGCATCAGGACCACTAATGATCCGGCTACCTACTTTAAGCTCTTGGGGAGCAATAATATATCTTTTTTCTTGGTCATCATATTTAATCAAGGCGATCCGTGCCGTCCGCATGGGATCATATTCAATGGCTTCGACTGTTCCATAAACCCCTTTCTTGTCCCTTTTAAAATCGATAATCCTGTATCTTTGTTTATGTCCACCCCCTCTATGGCGTGCTGTTACCCTGCCGTAGTTGTTGCGGCCTCCTTTCTTTTTATAGGGTTCAGTCAGTT
This sequence comes from Methylacidiphilum caldifontis, assembly GCF_017310505.1. Classification (NCBI taxonomy): domain Bacteria; kingdom Pseudomonadati; phylum Verrucomicrobiota; class Methylacidiphilae; order Methylacidiphilales; family Methylacidiphilaceae; genus Methylacidiphilum (ex Ratnadevi et al. 2023); species Methylacidiphilum caldifontis. Next base: position 700,422 of record NZ_CP065957.1, read on the forward strand.
CCCACTCGGGCTCTGTTTTTGTAATATCCGAGAAATCATCCAGCGCCATGAAGCGTTGAACGGGTGTCAATGGTCTAAAATTTTTGATTCCCATACGCTTTCCTTAATTCGACAAGGTTCAAACCGTTATATCAATTTTCTCACCAGGGGCTAATTGAACAATCGCCCTTTTTGTTCGTGGAGTCTTGCCAGGACGGCCTAACCTGCTCCACTTCTTTTTGGGTTGTACATTAAATAAATTAACCTTCAGGACCTTTTTCCCAAAAGCTTTTTCGACCGCTTTCTTGACATCTATTTTTGTAGCCTTCGGGTCCACATCAAAAATGTATTGATTCTGTTCTCTTAGCATCGTCGCTTTTTCCGTAATGCGCGCACTCCGTAGGATCGAAAAAAGATCGGTCATCGCACAGCCTCCCCTTCATCATTTTGGGTGTTTTTGCTAATCAATTTTTTTGCCCTTTCAACAAACACATCCAAGGCTTCTTTTTCTATATAAACTTTCTTATAACTTAATAAGTCCAGGGCATTAACATCTTGTGCCCTTACGATAGCCAGATGAGGAATATTCCTTCCCGATAAAAGCACATTCCTATGCGGCAATTTCAAAACAAGCAAGCAACTTTCTCTACCATCCCATCCTTCCAGGAGCGAGAATATTTTTTTGGTCTTAATTTCATCCAACTCTACTTTATCCAAGCAGTAGAGCTCTTCGCTGGTTATCTTCGCAGCAAAAGCTTTAAGAAAAGCGAGGTTTTTGACCTTTTTAGGCAACTTTTTTGAAAAATCCCTTGGTTGGGGACCAAAAACCACTCCTCCCCCAACCCACAGCGGTGAAGAAACATAACCGGCCCGGGCTCTGCCTGTTCCTTTTTGTCTCCACGGCTTTTTGCCTGAAGCCTTGACCGTTGCTTTGGTTTTCGTTGCCCGTGTCCCACTTCTTAAATTAGCAAGATATCCACTGAGAGCATCGTGCAAAACCTGATCTCTCTCCCCTACTTCAGGAAGTACAAATCCATAAGCTTTCGCTTTTTCTAAAGTCATCAATTCCATAACCAACCTTTAGTTAAGAGGGTACAATCCATGTTGCTTAAACAGTCGTCGCTTTGATCGCTTTTCTTACAACGACCATATCCCCTTTGGCTCCAGGAACACTGCCCCTCACCAGTAAAACGTTGTCTTCGGGTATGATTTTAAACAGATCTAGATTTTGTATCGTCACTTTTTTTCTTCCCATATGTCCAGGCATCCCTTGATTTTTAAACACTCTGCCCGGAAACGATCTTTCTCCTATAGCTCCATTTCTTCGATGGGTTTTCGATCCATGAGAAGCGGGCTGTCCTCCAAATCCATGTTTCTTGATCACCCCTTGAAAACCTTTTCCCTTAGTTATCCCTATTACATCAACCTTTTCCCCTTCTTTAAAATGTCCTACATCTAGGCTTTGGCCAGAAGTCCAACTCTGATCGGTATTGAACACGAACTCTTTCAGATGTCTTCTTGGACTTATCCCATTCTTTTTGTAATGACCCAGTAGAGGCTTGCTGAGTTTGCTTTCCTTTACTTCTTCATAGCCTATCTGTAGCCGCACTCCTTTGCCCTCGGCTTCTTTTTTACACTGAACCACGACATTCGACTCAGCTACCAACACGGTCAAGGGGTGTAGTGTCCCTTTCTCATCAAAGAGCTGGGTCATGCCCACTTTTCTTGCCATTATCCCAAAACCCTTCACACTCATAATATTGCCTTCCGTTTCTTAACCTCATCACACCAGTTTGAGTTCTTAGCCAAATTAAATCCGAATACTAATATCTACTCCTGCAGGTAAATTTAATTTTTTTAATTCATCTACCGTTTTAGAGGTCGGCTCTTTTATATCGATTAGTCTTTTATGAGTCCTAATCTCAAAGAGATCCATGCTCTTTTTGTCGACATGAGGAGATCGGTTAACCGCATAACGCTCTATTTTCGTAGGCAAAGGGATCGGACCTGATACAGCAGACCCCGTCCTTCGAGCTGTTTCGGCAATCTCGGAAGCAGCCCGGTCAAGAAGACGATAATCGAAAGATTTTAACCGAATTCTAATTTTATTAGCCACCGTTGTTCCCTCCCTTCTTTTTATTTTTTCTTCTGATCTAAAAGTGCGTTATAGATATGAGTGGGCACTTCTTCGAAATGAGAGGGCTCCATCGAATAAGCCGCTCGTCCTTTAGACATGGAGCGAATGTCATTCACATAACCAAACATTTCAGCCAAAGGAACCTCAGCACTGATAATGGAAGTATTTCCCTTTGTTTCGACATTGAGAATTTTGCCTCTTCGCCTGGTCAAATCCCCAAGGATGTCTCCTTGAAATTCGGTAGGGGTGGACACTTCTACCTTCATAATGGGCTCAAGCAAGTAACAATCAGCCTTTTTCAATGCGTCCTTGACTGCAAAAATAGCCGCCATTTTAAAGGCTAGTTCACTGGAGTCCACCTCGTGATAGCTTCCATCGATAATGGTAATTTTGACATCTGTAACAGGGCTTCCATAAAGTATGCCTGAACTTAATGCTTCCTGTACTCCTTTAAAACAAGCTGGAATGTACTCTTTAGGGATCGTCCCTCCCACAATTTTACTTTCCCAGTCTGTTCCTTTACCTCGTTCAAGAGGAACCATTTCCAAAATCACATGTCCATATTGGCCCCGGCCACCCGTCTGCTTGATCAATTTCCCTTCTCCCACAGCTGCTCTTCTAATTGTCTCTCGATAAGAAATCTGTGGAGCACCCGCGTTGACATTTACCCCAAACTCTCTTCTTAGTCGGTCGGTAATAATGTCTAGGTGAAGTTCTCCCATCCCTGAAATAATAGTCTGGCCTGTTTCGGTATCCGTATGGACCCTAAAGGTTGGATCTTCTTCCATGAGCCGTTGTAGAGAATGAGAAAGCTTTTCTCTATCAGACTGTGCCTTAGGTTCAACAGCCATGGATATGACCGGTTCAGGGAAAACCGGGGGTTCTAATGAAACCTCAAAACCTTCTTCAACTAGAGTATCTCCTGTAGCCACATCTTTAATACCCACCAGAGCTGCAATGTCCCCTGAATAGACCGCTTCTATATCTTTTCTCTCGTTGGCTTGGATTTGAACAATCCGACTTACCCGCTCCTTCTTTCCTGTCCTTACATTATATACGCTATCCCCCTTTCTCAACACACCTGAGTAGACTCTAAAAAAGACCAACTTCCCCACGTAAGGATCAGACCATATTTTAAAAACGAGAGCACAGAACTTAGCCTGATCATTGGAGACAACCTCGATAGTTTCTTGCGTATAAGGATTATGTCCTTTTGCCGGTTCAATATCCAGAGGATTAGGCAGATAATCGATGACCGCATCAATTAAAGACTGCACCCCTTTGTTCCTGAAAGCCGATCCCCCCACAACAGGGACAAACTCATTTTTGACCACCAATCTGCGTATAGCTTGCTTTATCTGAACGGGAGTAGGCTCCTTTTCTTCCAAGAAAAGCTCTGCCATCTGTTCATCGCGATCGGCAAGAGCCGCAATGAGCTGGGCTTTTGCCTTGAGTGCAAGCTCCTTGTGCTCCTCTGGAATATCTGTAACGACATAGGTTGATCCAAGTTTATCGTTATCCGTATAGATGATCGCTTTTTGGCAGATCACATCGATCTGACCACGCAGCTGGTCTTCATTGCCTAAAGGCAGAAGTACCGGCCAAGCATAACCATCCAGTTTGGTCCGGATTTCCTCGACAACCCTGTCAAAACCTGATCCTATGCGATCCATCTTGTTAACGAAAGCGATCCGAGGAACCTTGTAGCGATTGGCTTGTCTCCATACCGTTTCAGATTGGGGTTGAACACCGGCCACACCACAAAACACCACAATCACTCCATCGAGAACTCGCAGAGACCTTTCTACTTCAGCTGTAAAATCCACATGGCCAGGAGTATCGATGATATTGATTCTGAACTTTTCCCCTTCAAACAATTTCACTAAACCCGGTTCTTTTTTTTCCAACCAAAAACAGGAGATAGCCGCAGCCGTAATCGTAATGCCTCTTTCTCTTTCTTGCTCCATCCAATCGGTCACCGTTGTCCCTTCATGGACTTCGCCCATTTTATGGATCATCCCTGTATAGAAAAGGATTCTTTCGGTAAGAGTGGTCTTGCCCGCATCAATGTGAGCGGCAATACCAATGTTTCTTGTCCTTTCCAGGGGAAAAGGCCGATGTGGTGAATTCATCAGTTGGCTCTTAACTGTCTGAGATAAATCGCTACTCATAACCCATCCTTAAATTTAAATCTCTTTAGCTTCCTTAAACATACGATCTATGCATAAAATACTACAGTTTTTAGAATCGAAGATGAGCAAAAGCCCTGTTAGCCTGTGCCATTTTATGGACTTCATCGCGCTTTTTAATTGAGTTGCCCGTCCCATTAGAGGCATCCATAAGTTCCAAACTCAGCGACTTAGCCATCGGAACCCCCTTTCTTGAGTTGGCATAATGTACTATCCAGCGCAAGGCCAGTGAAACCTGCCGATGCGGATTAACCTCAACAGGAACCTGATAGGTTGCTCCTCCCACCCTTCTCGATTTGACTTCAAGCTTAGGTTTCACGTTATCGACCGCTTTTCTAACAATTTCAACAGGATCCCCTTCTTTATTATCTTGATTCAAATCCTCGATAGCCTCATAAACTATTCTTCTTGCCACACTTTTCTTTCCTTTCCTCATTACCGTATTGACAAGTCTTGTAATGAGCTCGGAACCATATTTTGGATCAGGCTCAAGCTCCCTTCTTTCAGCTCTTCTTCTTCTCATATCGACTCTTACTACTTTCCAATAGGCTTCTTTAAAATAAAAATTTCCTTTAAAACCAGTCCGTTAAATAAGCAAAGGGATTTTAAACTTCGTCTCCCCGTGTTACATTGGCTGCTCTTTGCGGTATTTTCTATAGCCCCATCAATATCAAAATCTCAAATATACATATCTGTTTTTTTTACAGATGCAAATACCTTAATTCCTACACTGGATAAAAATATCTCATTTTGCCTTGGCTTGAGGCTTTGCTCCCGTTTTTGGCCTTTTTACTCCATATTTACTTCGAGAAACGTTCCGGTTAAGCTTATTGGTATTGCTTGGACCAACCGCTCCCGCGGCATCAAGCGTCCCCCGGATGATATGGTAACGGACACCCGGCAAATCTTTTACTCTTCCTCCCCTCACAAGAACAATAGAATGCTCCTGGAGATTATGGCCTTCTCCAGGGATATAGGCGATCACTTCCTTTCCATTCGTAAGCCTTACTTTTGCAACCTTTCTTAAAGCCGAATTAGGCTTTTTGGGAGTTCTGGTCATTACCTGGACACAAACTCCTCTTCTTTGAGGGCAACTATCCAAAGCAGGGGCTTTGGTCTTTCTTTTTAACTTTTCCCTCCCTCTGCGTACAAGTTGATTGATCGTAGGCATAATCTCACACCATGCTTTACGTTAAAAACCCCTTTAACTTTTTACAATTGTTACTTTTAACTTATCCAACTCTCACTTAGAGCTCCCTACTGCCTTCGTAGAAAACGAACACAGCCTCTACTCTAGACAAAGACAAAACTCTGTTTAGTTGAGAACTAATAAAAATGGGAAAATTGAAAGAAAAATCAAGTTTTTATTTAATACTTTATTCTATTTATTGCCCATCATCCTTTCATAATCGGATAAATAATCCCTTAGAAAATCTGGGAACAAGCATAGAAAACATATATAAAAAAGATTAAGGAACAATGACTTTAAGTTTTTGAGGTTCACAAGAAAAGCTCACTGGAGTATGGCCATAAAAATCTCCGTCAAGTTCTACAGGAACCTCCTCTTTAGATTGAACAACAAAACTTCGCGATTGGAAACGAATGACTTCCCCCTCCGACTCCTCCTCGTCATAGAGACCACCCATAAAACTTCTTAACCAATATTTTATTAATACCGTAGAACTTACCCGGCTAAAGAGATAACCATCCAGAAGGCCATCGTCTAGACGTGCCTTGGGGAAAACAGCAAAAGGACCCCCATAATACCTGCCGTTGCCTATTAAAAGAAAAGACCCTGACAGCCGACTGCCTTCCTCTAATGTTATTTGAAGGGAAGGCTGAGTTTCTTTCAAAAGATAAGCTACGGTAAACAGATAGCTAAGAGGCCCCAGGGTTTTCCTCACATTCCAATGAGTCAATTGCAGGACCTTTGCATCTAATCCTACTCCGGCAAGTTGTACAAAATGCTGGTCATTGGCTTTCGGGAAATCAATAGCCCTTATATTTCCTTGAAGTATGGTTGCCCAGGCCTTTTCTATGCTTCTTGGCAGTCCCAGTTCCATGGCAAAGACATTAATCGTCCCCAAGGGAATGACTCCAAGGATAACTTCCCTGCCGTTAAACCCATTTACGACTTCGTTAATCGTCCCATCTCCTCCCGCAGCCACTATCAGATCATATCCCTGTTCGATAGCCCATTCGGTTTTTGCTTCGGCATCTCCTGGATATTGACTAACCTTGATCGGGACATCTCCCACAAGGGTATAAAGCTTCGAAAGCAGATGTTTAGCTTTTTCTCCCCGAGCTGCCGGATTGAAAATAATACAAATTTTATTCTGCACTAGCCTTTACTCCAAATCCAAATAAACTTATAGGTTGTGCGCCTTATTGTTAAGCTTATTGAAGCTCTTTTATTGGTCATTACTACTCTTTTTTTGTTATATCTATGCTTTTTCTTCGTCTTGCAAAATATGGAAAAAAAGCAAGCTACAATCCACTTTATTCAGTCAGCTCTCACAGATCTCCTCGGCGTACCCGTTGATGTTGAAAAAATCCACTTTTCTTTTCCTCTAGGTATAAACCTAGAAAAATTAAAGGTTGAAAACTCACTTTCTAAAAGTTGCCCTTCTCTATTCGAGTGTAATTCTATTAAACTCAAAAGCCACATATCACCCTTTTTATATGGCCTCTATTTGAATGTTCTGCTCACAGAACCAAAGACATCCTTTGAACTCAACAGCGGTCGGCGGCTGCTCCTACCTTTAATTGAAGAAGGGAGCAATGGGGAAGAACTCCCTTCCCTATTTTCGGGTAAACTTGCCGCTTCCTTACCAATCCGAAAAATCTCTATCCAAAAGGGCATAATCAAGATTTTTTCTGCTCATCAACAGCCTCTTTTAATGATCGAAGGCATCGACGAAGAGGAAGAGCTAGATTTAAGGAATCAGAAAACATTGAGTAGAGGCCAGGCAAAACGAGTTTTTTTCAATTCGACCCCCTTCCTTTACAACCTGAAATTTAAATATCTTTTTTCCTCAAAGGTATTTCAAAATTTCGATTTGGATTCACAACTTTCTGGTGGAAAATTGCATCTTGATCTCTACAATCAAGCAAACCAAAAAGATAAGAAAAAAACTTTAGGTTGGAAAATCTTCGCTTCTGGGTTAAAAGCCCAGGAAATATTCGAACTACTCGAAGCCCATGGTTACTCTTCCATTTCAGGTCTACTGCATTGCAATGCTGAAGGATCGATCCATGGTATGGGTCTTGATTCTTTTGAAGGCAAGGGGACGTTTGAAATAGAACGAGGAAAATTCGAAAACATGGCCCTGTTCGATAAACTGTCCAATTTGCTTAAAAATGCCTCCATGAAAACTCCTGAATTTGATCAATGGAAAGGTTCTTTTATAATCAAAGAGGGCAAAATTTTATTCACGGATATGTCCCTTTCGTCCAATTCTTTTTCAATGGTGGGAAGCGGCTTAGTTAAATTTAATAGCTCCATGGAAATGGATTTAAAAATATTGCTCAACAAGCCCTTTTTTAAAGCTAACCTTCCTGAGTCGCTCTTAAGCAGAATCAAAATGCCCCAAAACTCGGTTTTTTCAGTTCCTGTAAAAATTTCTGGAACATTATCTAATCCTCAAGTCGCATTTATAGAAACCCATTCTATGCCCCAACTTTCTCCTAGTGGATCAACTTTACTTTCCCCACTTCCTATTCCTGCTAAATAATTTGAAATCAACTTTTCTTTTTAACCATGTCGCTAAGAATTACGGGGGGTATCGCCAAGGGAATAATACTTAAAGTACCCCAAAAAACCCCGGTTAGACCCGCACTGTCCAAAATAAGATCGGCCATTTTTTCTTCCCTTGGAGATTGGATAGAAGGAAAAAAAGTGATCGATCTTTATGCAGGCTCTGGAGCCCTAGGCATCGAAGCCCTAAGCAGGGGAGCCTTATGCTGCACATTCGTGGATAAATCAAGAGAATGCTGTGAATGTATCAAAAACAACCTTAAAAAAACCCATCTTGAAGGAAAAGTCATTTTAGCTGATGTTTACAAGTTTTTAAAATCGGATACTGAACAATATGATCTCGTCTTTGCTTCTCCCCCCTATTTTAAAGAACCAAAACTATTAGATGATCCCCTTTTTTCTTTTGTTTATCCCCGGCTCAATCCCGAAGGCACTTTCATTTATGAGTTCTTTTCCAAAAACATCGTAAAACTTGCCGATCAGTGGTTATTGAGCTGGGAAAAATCCGTGGGAGAAACCAAAGTCTGGATGCTTAAGCCCAAATGTTTATCCCCTTAAATTGACATCCTCCCCGGCCTGAAGGCCGGAGATTCCTACGGCGCTCAGGGGTGGCATGGCGCCTCTCCTGGGTCGCTTCGGTGGGTTCCTGCTTCCGACCGCCAGCGCGGTTCGATCCACAGGCCATCCGGGCTGACGGCTTGCGCCATCCCGCTGCAAGCGTGCAGCGTGCCCTGCCCTTCGTCCCGCAACATTTGCATCCCACAAGAGAAGATGTTGATTGCACCGACCACATCGGCGTTGTCCTCAAAACCACATTCCACACACGCAAACCGGGCCTGCGTCTGGCGGTTGTCCGCCGAAACGTGTCCGCAGCACGGACAGGCGCGGCTCGTATTCTGCGGCGGCACGGTGATCAGCCGGCCGCCCCGCCATGCCAGCTTGTAGTCCAGTTGGCGACCGAACTCGAACCAACCTTGATCCAGGATCGACTTGTTCAGGCCGGACATGGCCCGAACGTTTCGGCCTGGAGCCTCGACAGTGCCCGCCGCCGACCCGGACATGTTCCGTACCTGCAGGTCCTCGACGAAGACTACAGCGTGGTTTTTGCTGATCGCGGTCGAGGTCTTATGCAGGAAGTCGCGGCGGACATTGGCGATGCGTGCGTGGATGCGCCCGACTCTTGCTTTTGCCTTCCTCCAGTTGTTGCTGAATCTGACCCTGCGGCTCAATGACTGCTGCGCCTTGCGCAACGCCATCTCATGCCGCCTGAAGCTGTGGAGCGGGGCGTAGAACGTGCCATCCGAAAGCGTAGCGAAGCGGGCGATCCCCATGTCGATGCCAACCGTACCCCCTTGCGGGACGATCTGCTCAACCTCCCGCTCGGCCTGGATGCTCACGTACCACTTACCGCATGACTGGCTTACGGTGACGTTCTTGACTACACCGAGCAGCTCCCGGCTGTTGCGGTAGCGCAGCCAACCGAGCTTGGCCAGAAAGATGCGGTTGTTGTGCTGCTCCAGCTTGATCTGCTTCGGGTCGGGGTAGCGGAAGCTATCCGACATGCCTTTCTTCCTGAAGCGTGGGAAACCAGCCCACTTGGCAAAGAAGTTGGCGTAGGCTCGCTCCAGGTCTTTGAGGGATTGTTGCAAGGGATGCACCGGAGCGTCCTTGAGCCATGCCGTCTCCGCGCTGTTGCGCCACTCGGTGAGCAGCTTGCACAACCCAGCGTAGCCAAGTTTTTTCTCGCCTCGCTCGTGGCGCTCCTTCTGCAACGCCAGCGCCCTGTTGTAGACGAACCGGCATGAGCCAGCAAAGCGGCACATTTGCCGCTCTTGCTGGCCGTTTGGCATCAATTCGTACTTGAAGGCTTGGCGGATAAGCATAGAAACATTATACTTAGCCTATGGCGCAAAATCAAGATATAAGACATGGACGGCACTATGTCTTCAAGATGCACCTCCATTTGGTCTTCGTGACGAAATACCGCCGCAATGTGTTCGACGACGACGCCATCAACCGGCTGCGCACGATCTTCGCCAAGGTCTGTGCCGACTTTGAGGCGCAACTCGTCGAGATGGATGGCAAGGACGATCACGTCCATCTGCTCGTGGAATATCCGCCCAAGGTCGCCGTCTCCAACCTCATGAACAGTCTCAAGGGCGTATCCAGCCGGCTGCTGCGCAAGGAGCGGCCCGACATTCAGAAGCGTTACTGGAAAGGCGTGCTGTGGTCGCCGTCGTACTTCGCTTCAAGCTGTGGCGGTGCGCCGATTTCCATCGTGCGCCAGTACACCAGAGCAGCTGCAGACGCCACACTGAACCCAAGGACGGCTACGCCCTCCGCGCTATCCTTCCCCGCCCCAAGCGGCGGGGCAAGCCCGTGCACTTGGTCAATCAACATGGCATAAGATCTGCTTTAATGTTTTTACATGAGCAAGAGCTTAAGAAAAAACGAAGAAAAGAAAAAAGGATACAAAAAAGAAGAAAAAAAACTAAACATTCCTTATTATCCTGTTGAAAAAGAACGGTCAACGGATCGTAACGAACCTTTAATCCTGATTCCTTACCGCTATAGTCGGTATATCGAATAAAACATTAAAAAAAGGAAACCCTCCATGGCTAAAGTATACTGTCAACCTATCTGCAGATAATATGAGCAATTCATATTAATTTTTCTTTTCAAGAAAGCTCACTCCATGTAATTTCTCAACTTATGGGGAAAACATGGAGAAGCCTTTTAAAACTTTTTTTCTTTCTTTCCCTCTCTTTTGATCTCATAGCTCAATCCGCCCATAGTTCTATCGAAAGCCCAAAAACTTCGGTCCACCGAATTGTTAAAGTTTCCTTACAAAATCAAGCCGTTTATGTGTTGGAAGGCACTAAACCCATTTTTGTTGCTGCCTGTACAGTAGGCAAAGCCGGTCATCCTACACCTAAAGGGACCTTTCATGTGACTTCAAAATCTATGAAAAAACGCTCCAATAGCTACGGTTTCTGGGTCAGGGGTGAGGAAATCAGAATGACCGAAAGCCCCTCTTCTCCGCCTCCTGGAGGGAACTGGCGCTACGTGGGCTATCCCATGCCCTACTGGGTTGAGTTTTTTCCAGGTTATGGTTTCCATGAAGGATTCGTATGGTCTTCTCCTCGAACTCATGGTTGCATTCGGCTTCATGGGCAATCCGCTATTCAATTTTTTAACCTGGTTAACGTCGGAACGCCCATTTTTATTGCTGATTCTTTTCCTGAAGATCTGACCCTAGGAAAACATATCCTAAGACCAAGAGATGAACTGCTTCCCGATCCTCCCGGCCAATTCATGATTTCTGATAAAGCTTTTGAAAAACCCTGGGAATTCTAGGAAAAAATTTTTTAGTCCTTTCCTTAAACAATAAACAAAACCTTTTTATTTTTGGCTGTTTACTGTATATTACAGGATATTACTTATAAAATGAACAAGGATTTTTTAAGCTATTTTTCACATTTTCCCGTAATTTCGAGAAGAGAATGGTTAAAGCTTTTTGGTCTTTCGACGCTTTCCACCTTGTCTTTGCAGAAATCCTTTGGAGGAGAAGAAGCACGGAAGACCCATTTGGACATATCAAGTCCAAGTCCTTTTTGGACCAGCCAGAATCCTTTTGCCTATGAGCCTCAAAAGTTGCCCCTCATTCGACTCAATGACAGGCCGATTGTCCTTGAAACACCTAGGGAGTTTTTTGAATTTTCCTTTACTCCTAATGCCGCCTTTTATGTGAGATACCATCTTGATTGCATTCCAAACTCCATAGATCTGTCCAAGTGGAGACTTTTCCTCCAAGGCAATTTTTTAAACCCCGTTTCATTTAGTTTTGCTGACCTGCTTACTCGTTTTGAACCTGTCTCGATTGTCGCTGTTAACCAGTGTTCTGGAAACTCTAGAAGTCGATTTTATCCAAGAGTGCCCGGTGCTCAATGGGGAAATGGAGCCATGGGAAATGCCAAATGGACGGGAGTTCGTCTTATGGACGTCCTGAACAAGGCAAAGATGAAAGAAAACACAGTCCAAATCCAGTTTCAGGGGTTTGATTACGGTCGATCTCCAGAAGGAACTCCGGCCCATAGTTTCATCAAATCTCTAGATAGGGATGATCCCATACTCGAAGAAACGATTCTAGCCTACGCAATGAATGACGAGCCTTTACCCTTATTGAATGGATTTCCACTTAGATTAGTTGTTCCTGGAAAATTCGCGACTTACTGGATTAAACACCTTACATGGATCAGGGCTTTGGACTCCCTTGATACGAATTTCTGGATGAAAACAGCTTATCGCATTCCCAAGAACAGGCATAATTCGGTCTCCTTTGAAGACTACCAAAAGGGTGTTTCCTTTGAAACCATTCCTATTGGGGCAATACAGATGCCAGTCAGATCTTTTATCATTCAGCCAGCTGGAGACTCAAAACTGATTGAAAAAATGCCTGTCCAGGTCAAAGGGATAGCTTTTAGTGGTTATGGGGCAGTTGCGAAAGTCGAATTTTCTTCTGACGGAGGAAACCATTGGCAAGATACAACTCTTGGAAAAGATCTAGGGAAATATTCCTTTCGGAACTGGCACATTTTCTGGACACCCAAGAAGGCTGGCGAATATATCCTTGCTTCAAGGGCATGGGATGAAAAAGGGAATACTCAACCGCTAACACCTATTTGGAACCCTGGAGGATATTGTTGGAACACGGTAGAAACTCAAAGAATTTGGGTAGGTAAAAATTCATAAAAAGGCTTTCCAATGTCTATGCTTCGCAAAGCTTCTAACTTTTTTTTCTATTTTTTCTTCATTATCTTCGCTTCAATGAGTTTTGCTCAATCCTCTAGCGAATTTCCATCCAATGAACCTATGGAAATAGGAGAAGCGGGATTGTATACTCTGGATTCTACCGGTTTAATCTTCCCCTTCGTTGCTTACCCTCAAGATGCCAGCTCCGTTTACTCGGTGGGGGCTTATCCGCTTACCACTGAACCTCTCCCTATGGGAGAAAGACAGGAAATAGTACAGAGTTTCTGCTCCATGTGCCATAGCACCACGGTCATTAGTCTCCAGCCTAAATTTTCTGGTCAAGTATGGAGACATGAAGTTGAAAAAATGAAACTACTCGGTGCCCAAATTCCCGATGATATGATCACTCATATAATCGACTATCTCGAAAAAAACTGCTCAGTAAAAAGCAAAAACTAATCACTTTAAAATGGGCTATTTGCTCAAAGCCGAAAACAGGAAGGCCTAGAGTAGACAATCCATTTCCCAATACATCGATGAGTTTAGCCAACGATCACAGCCAAAACAGCGTTTGCTGTTTTGCTTTCATATAAAATGATAACTACTCCAGTTGGCTTTTTTTTAGTACCGATAATGATCGGGTTTGTAAGGACCGTCTACAGGAACACCCAGATAGTCAGCCTGCTCTTTTGTTAACTGGGTAAGCTTAACCCCCAGTTTTTTCAGATGAAGCCTGGCTACTTTTTCATCAAGGATCTTGGGCAGGGTGTAAACTTTACCTCTTTTATATCGGCCAGTTTGGCGATTTGTCCATAATTCAATTTGAGCCAAAACCTGGTTCGTAAAGCTCGCACTCATCACAAAACTAGGATGCCCACTGGCACAACCTAAGTTTACTAACCTTCCCTCAGCTAAAACATAAAGCTTTTTGCCATTCGGCCAAACAAACATGTCAAGCTGCGGTTTGATCTGAACCCGTGTAAGATTTCTATCCCCATAAAGGGAGCTGACTTCAATCTCTGAATCAAAATGACCGATGTTACACACAATCGCTCCCGACTTCATCCTATCCATATGTTCTCTTGTTATGACATTGATACAACCCGTTGCAGTCACAAATATGTCCGCTTTATCAACGATTTCTTCTAAAAGAGTGACTTCGTAACCATCCATCGAGGCTTGAAGTGCATTGATGGGATCAATTTCGGTAACAACTACCCTAGCTCCCATTCCTTTAGCCGATTGCACGCAGCCCTTACCCACATCTCCATAGCCACAAACAACCACGATCTTTCCTGCGATCATCACGTCAGTTGCTCTTTTAACACCGTCAAGAAAGGATTCCCTGCAACCATAGAGATTATCAAATTTGCTTTTCGTACAGGAATCATTGACATTCATACTGGGAGGTCCCAATGTCCCTTTGGCTTCCCTATGATACAACCGGTGTACTCCTGTAGTCGTTTCTTCTGAAATGCCTACAATGCCATCTAAAAGCTGCGGATATTTTTGATGAACAAGCTCTGTAAGATCTCCTCCATCATCTAATATCATGTTTAAAGGTTGTCCATCAGGCCACCTCAATGTTTGTTCTATGCACCACTCATATTCTTCTAAGGTTTCTCCTTTCCATGCAAAAACCGGAATTCCTCTTGCTGCAATGGCTGCTGCAGCATGATCTTGAGTGGAGAAAATATTACAGGAACTCCACCTGACTGATGCACCCAGCGCAACCAGAGTTTCGATCAAAACAGCCGTTTCAACAGTCATGTGCAAGCAGCCGGCAATTCTTGTGCCTTTTAAAGGATACAATCCCTTGTATTCTTCCCTAAGGGCCATTAAACCGGGCATTTCATCTTGAGCTATTTCTATTTCTTTACGCCCAAAGTCAGCCAGCTCCATATCTTTCACTTTAAAGTCAGCCATAACATACTCCTTAATCATTAAAGGCTATCCTTTTCATTTCTTTTTAAAACTTAAAAAAAAGGGGTTCTATCGCCTTGTCTATTTTTGCCTGATCATTAATCCAGACCCACGGCAACGAGCAGATCATCGACTCTATCGGTTTTTTCCCAGCTGAAGATATCGTATTGATCATTTCTCCCAAAGTGACCATAATTTGTCGTTTTACTATAAATAGGCCTTAGCAAGTCAAGATCCTCAATGATTTCAGCAGGTTTTAACCGAAATACCTCCCGAATCGCCTTTTCTATTTTTCGATCATCGACTAGAGCTGTCTCAAAGGTATCAACAGACACTGACACTGGATCAGCCCTACCAATAACATAAGCGATTTGAACTTCTACTTTTGAGGCAATCTTAGCGGCCACAATATTCTTAGCTATATACCTAGCCATGTATGCAGCGCTCCGATCGACCTTTGAGGGGTCTTTTCCGCTAAATGCTCCTCCTCCATGCCTACCCATACCTCCATAGGTATCGACGATGATTTTCCTTCCTGTAACTCCGGAGTCCGCATCAGGTCCTCCGACCACAAATCTGCCCGTGGGATTAATGTAGAAAACCGTTTTTTTATGGAGATACTCTTCTGGAATCGCTTTTTGAATCACTTCTTTTTTTATTGTTTCCTCTATTTCCTTCTTCGACACCTCTGCGGAATGCTGTGTCGAAACCACAATAGCCTCTATGCGCACCGGCCTGTGATCTTCATAATAAAGAGAAACTTGAGTTTTGCCATCTGGACGTAGCCAAGAACAGCCTTCTTTTTTTCTTAGTTCAGTCAACCTTCTAGATAACCTATGGGCAAAGGTGATCGGAGCGGGCATGAGTTCCGGAGTTTCTGTGCAAGCAAAACCGAACATGAGCCCCTGGTCTCCTGCTCCTTGATCATAATTAACATGAACCGAAGATGTTTTCTTTCCATCTACTCCTAATGCTATGTCTGGACTCTGCTTGGAAATCGCACAAACGATATGCAATTTCTCAGGGTAAAACAAGCATTGGGGATCATTGTAGCCTATCTGTTGCACGGTCTCTTTGACAATCTTCACATAGTCAAGATTCGCCTTGGTAGTGATCTCTCCAGCAAGGACGACAAGATTTTCCTTAACAAGCGTTTCACAGGCAACCCGACTGAACTTGTCCTGCTGAAGGCAGTTGTCTAAAACCGCATCGGATATGGTGTCACATACCTTATCTGGATGGCCTTCAGTCACCGATTCTGAAGCAAACACAAATGATTTAGACATAGGAGATAAAATTTATGAGTTATAAAAGCGTTTTTCTTAAAATAAGACAATCATATTTTGATTTAATCACCTACTGATATCTTTTTGGAAAAGTATCCGGTAATTATTCCTCAAAAGCACAGATTCAGCTAGCTCTTCATCTTCGACCCTTAAGGCCAGCACCGCTTTCCCATAGGGTCTGGTCAAAAAAGGATAGCTAAAATATATGTTGATTTCAGCCTGAAGCAGAATAGTCAGAACTTTTCTTAAATCTTCAGCTGTTTGAGGCAGCTCCAAGGCAATCAGGGAACATTCCGTAAATGAGATATTGTTTTCAGAAAGAATTCTCCTTGCCTTTTGTGGATCATCGACAACCAACCGAATGGTGGAAGCCTCCGAAGTATCCAGAATGGTAAAACCTATAATATGGATTTCATGACCTTCCAAAAGCCGAACCAGCTCCAAAAGCCTACCGGCTTTATTTTCCATAAAAACACTAAATTGATTAACTTTTTCGGGATGCCTGTCTTGAGTTGTTTGAATACCCACGATTCTCCTCTAAAAAAGTTTGTAGCTAATATAAAATCCTTTTTCTACTTCCATCTATTATTTATTAGCCTCTTTTTCAATTTTTTTTAGCCATTTTTCTATACGGCGCACAGCCATCTGCAGATCTTCAAAGCGAGCTGCAAAACTACACCGTACATATCCTTCTCCTCCCTGACCAAAAGCTGACCCAGGAACAATGGCCACCCCCCCTTCTTGAAGAAGCCGATAAGAAAAATCCCTAGAAGATAGGCCATAAGTACGAATAGAGGGAAAGTAGTAAAATGTTCCTCTAGGAAAACAGCCGGTTAAGCCCAAAGAGGAAAGGTTTTTCCAAAGAAAATTCCTCCTTAGCTTGTATTCTTCGACCATCTTCTCCATTTCTTTCCTCCCCTTAGACAAGGCTTCGATAGCCGCATATTGGGCAACCGAAGGAGCACAGAGGATAGAGTATTGATGAATTTTAACCATCGCCTCAATCCATTCTTTGGGACCGCAGCCATAACCTATCCGGTATCCCGTCATCGAGAAAGCCTTGGATAAGCCATGAAGAAAAAGGGTTCTCTCTTTCATCCCTTCAAAGGCTGCGATAGAAAAATGCTTACCTTCATAAGTCAACTCCGCATAGATCTCATCGGTAATAACAAAAAGATTATGTTTATGGACTATTTCGGCAAGGGCTTTAAGCTGCTGTTCACTTTCTGTTGCCCCCGTGGGGTTTGTTGGAAAATTAAGGATTATGGCTTTTGTCCGAGGGGTAATTTTTTTTTCAAGTTCTATGGGACTGAGTCGAAACTCATCTTTTTCATGTGTTTCAACAATGACAGGAATACCATGGGCAAGAACAACAAGAGGAACATAAGATACATAAGAAGGCTGGTGGATGATGACTTCGTCTTGCGGATCAATTAATGCTCTCAGAGCACAGTCAAGCGCTTCGGAAACTCCCACGGTGACAATGATCTCTTCGTGGGGATCATATTCGACACCGATCAGCTTAAGGACATATTGAGAAATCAGTTTTCTGAGCTCGATTAGCCCTAAATTTGAAGTGTATCCGGTCTCCCCTTTTTCTAAAGCATATATGGATGCCTCCCTGATCAACCATGGTGTTTCGAAATCCGGTTCTCCAATGCCCAAAGAAATAACGCCTTTTTGATTTTGGACGATTTCAAAGAAATCCCGGATTCCAGATTTTCCGATGAGAGAAAGCTGCTTGGCCAGCGCTCTTTTTGGGCTCAAACTAAAAGGTAATATTTTTGCAGAATGGTCAACAACCGATTGTTTTTTCATCAAGTTAAGGGCTAATGGGAAGGCGTGAATGCACAGGGGTTGAGAAAATAATCCCCTGTTCTTTATAAGTCTTTAGCATAAAATGGGTAGCTGTTGAAATAACCCCCGGCAGAGTGGCTAATTTTTCGGATACGAAAAGAGCAACTTCTTTTAAACTCTCTCCTTCAAGAAAAACAAGAAGATCATAAGCTCCACTCATCAAAAAGCAGGATGTCACTTCTTCAAAAGCCGCAATGCGACGAGAAAGCTTATCAAATCCTCCCCCTCTTTCTGGAGTAATTTTCACTTCAATGACCGCACGGACAGGTTTTCCTTGTATTTTTTCAGGATCAAAAATAGTTCTATAAGCTAATATATATTTTTCTTTTTCCAACTCCGCTAAAAGCCGGCTCACTTCATCAGTAGAAATACCCAATGCTGAAGCAATATCCGCAACATCTAGCCGGGCATTTCTTTCTAATAACCTAACTATGTCATTTAATAATTGAGCTTTAATATTCAATGGGCTATGCAACTATTTTTTCTTTTTTAAAGATTTATTTTCTTTCCGTCAACTTCAAACAGAGAGGTAACGGACATCCCCGTATGAATTCTTTTAATGGCTTCCCCTAAAAGGGGAGCAACATCCAAGACAGTCAGCCGAATCCCTTCAACCATGGGCACCGGAACACTATTAGTGGTTATCAATGCTTCAAGTTGAGAATCCCTTAACCGGTTAATGCCAATTTGATTAAGAACGGCATGGGAAATGCCAGCAAAAACACGCCTTGCCCCCTTTTTTTTCAAAATATTGGCAGCAGAAACAACCGTACCTGCCGTTTCGGTTAAATCATCGACGATCAAGACATCCTTTCCTTGTACATCGCCCACCACAAAATCCGCCTCCGTATGATAAGCATCTATTCTTTTTTTAACAACTAGCGCAAGACCCTTGCCCAGTAATTGGGAATAGGTTGAGGCCATTTTAATCCCTCCCACATCTGGAGATACAACTACTAGATCAAGCAGACTATTTGTTTCTAAATACTTGTAGAATACAGGGACGGCGGTGAGGTGATCCACCGGAATATCAAAAAACCCTTGTATTTGTTGAGCATGGAGATCCATGGCCAAGACTCTATTCGCCCCGGCAGCAACAAGCAGATTGGCTACCAGCTTAGCTGTTATAGATACTCGGGGTTGATCCTTTCGATCTTGGCGGGCATAGCCATAAAATGGAATGACAGCCGTAACTCTTGCCGCACTGGCCCTTTTAGCCGCATCAATCATGATTAGCAACTCCATCAGGTTGTGATTGGTGGGAGGACAAGTAGGCTGTACGATAAAAACATCTCTGCCCCGAATATTTTCGTTAAACTTGACAAAGGTCTCTCCATCTGGAAATGAAGAAATGGTCGCTTGTCCAAGAGGAATTCCCACATACTGAGCGATCTTTGTGGCTAAAGAGGGATTGGCTCTTCCAGAAAAAATCTTAAGCAATTGATAATCTTCATTCATTCCAAAGAACCCTCCCTAAAATTAATCATTTTCTTTTTCATTTTCATAACAATAAATTGCATGATCTCTTCATTTTTTGGATAGGATTAGGGATCAATTCTGACTTTTAAATTTTGGTTACCGATTGAAAAGAGCAAAAAAAACTCATATTGAGAAAAAAGGATTATAGCCTTATTCGACGAGCCTATCGTTGAGAGGGCTCCAGCCTATTTGACGAATAAAATGCCCTCTGCTTGAGGGCAAAATCTCTCTACTCAAGGACAAAGCAGGAGAAACAAAAAGAAAAGCTCTTTTCTTTAACCTAGTTTCTTTAAGCTTTATTAAAGCTTTCAATAAGACTTCTGATCCATGGGGACTGATCATATCGATCAATTCTTCTTTCTGAGCTTTGAGCAGGATCCCATTCCAAAAACCACCCTCATCCAAACCCTCCTTCTTGCCGTTGCCCATATGGTTAAATTCAGACTTCTTATAAAGAAGAGCTATCTCCCTTGAGAGCCTTATGATTCCCTATGCTCGACTCAAATATTTCCCATCGGTTGTACTCACTTTCACCAACTCCCCCTCTTTGATAAAAAGTGGAACCTGTATACAAAGTCCTGTTTCTAGGATCGCTGGTTTCATGACATTGGTTGCTGAGTCTCCTTTTACTCCTTCAGGGGCTTCAACAACTTTCAATACCACACTTTGGGGCAGTTCGATGGCGGCAAGGGAGTCGTCAGCAAAGAGAAGATCCACAGGCTGATTTTCTTTCAAAAAATCCTTGGCTTTACCGACCATTTCTTCCGAAACCGGAAACGTGTCATAGGTTTCAGGATCCATGAAAACAAAGTTGTTTCCTTCCCTATAGCTGTATTCGCAACGCTTTCGCACCAGGGAAAGCAACTCCACTTTGTCCTGTGAGCCAAATCTTTCAACAAAAGATTTCCCCGTTTTAAGATTTCTCAAAACCATCTGGACAAATGCCCTCAAGTTACCCGGTGTCCTATGCATCGTTTCCAGGACAAGACAAATGGCCCCATTATGCCTAATCGCTTGACCTTTTCCTACATCCGTCGCATTCACAAACATAACAATCTCCCTTATAATAATCGATGAATAGCTAAATCTTGGGAATCAATTAATCCGACTACCCGATACTGCTCATCCACAACAATCAAATCTTCTATTTTATTGTGTTCAAAAACATTGAGTACTTCAACTGCAAGTTTGTCAACCCTGACCGTGATAGGTTTTTTAGTCATCACTCGGCCTAAAGGTTCTTCTCCTATCCGGGGATTGATTTCGTAATTTCTTACAAAATCTCCATGAGTAAATATCCCTATAACCTTTCTCTCGGGATTGACAACCACAACAGCCCCAACTCTTTTTATGTTCCACAACTTCAAAGCCTCTTTGACCTTTGCCTCTTCCTCTAGAATAACCATTTGGGACATGGGCCTCATGATATCCCCGACTTTAAGCAATAAATTACGACCAAGTGTCCCACCGGGATGGAACCGAGCAAAATCCTCCTTCTTAAACCCTCTTTTTTCCAAAAGCACCATAGCTAAGGCATCCCCCAGGACAAGCATCGCCGTCGTGCTAGAGGTAGGAGCCAAGTTCAGGGGACAAGCTTCTCTGTCAATACGCACGCTCAGAACAATATCTGAATTTTTAGCCAGGGTTGAATGTTCATTACCTGTAATCGAAATCAAAGAGGTCGTCAATCTTTTCAAATGGGGAACCAGCCTAAGAATTTCGTCCGTCTCTCCGCTATAACTCAAAGCCACAATGGCATCACCCCTATTGACCATCCCTAGGTCTCCATGAAAAGCATTAACAGCATCAAGCACTACACTAGGAGCTCCTGTGCTTGTTAAAGTGGCCGCTATTTTCCTTCCTATATGACCTGACTTTCCCACTCCAGTCACTACAATTTTTCTGTCAGCCAGGATGGTCTTTTCTAAAACATCAATGGCTTTTTCAAAATCAGAGTTCAACTGCTTCTGAACGATGCGCAAAGCATCCATTTCCAGCTCAAAAACTCTTTTTGCTAAACCGATTATGTCCATTTGCATGGTTGTTTAATTCGAACAAAGGAAAAAAAAGATTAACAAGGAGAACAAAAGAAATTCAAGGTTATTTTCAGAAAATCAACCAAGATTATAAACCCAATTGCTTGGGTTTTTTTTGTTTCCTTCTTTTTCTAAAGCGATCTTATTTT
Organism: Methylacidiphilum caldifontis; assembly: GCF_017310505.1. Classification (NCBI taxonomy): domain Bacteria; kingdom Pseudomonadati; phylum Verrucomicrobiota; class Methylacidiphilae; order Methylacidiphilales; family Methylacidiphilaceae; genus Methylacidiphilum (ex Ratnadevi et al. 2023); species Methylacidiphilum caldifontis. Next base: position 721,966 of record NZ_CP065957.1, read on the forward strand.
TGCTGTCTAAGATCAAAGCCGATCAATTGAGATCTTCTGGCCTACCTCATTAGAGCCATTCTCCATTGAACTTCTTTATGTACCAACTTTTTACCGTTTGCACGACAATACAATAAGCAAGAAGGATTCCCCAAAGCCAGAAATAATAGTTTATAGGTAAAGGAACAAGTCCTGCAGCCTCTCCAAAATAACTTTTTGAAATCAAATGCCCAATGACGATAACGACCGCCGTAGCCAACACCAGTGGTCTTGTTGCTATACTCTGTATGAAGGGAATCTTCCTTGTTCTAATCATATGAACAATCAAGCTTTGGGAAAGCAAGGACTCCACGAACCAACCTGAGTGAAATAAAGCTTGTTTTTCTATAGAATTGGCACCAAAAACAAACCACATTACCCCGTAGGTGACATAGTCAAAAATGGAACTCAGAGGCCCAATAATCAGCATGAACCTTAAAATTCCCTCCGCTTCCCACCTTCTAGGCTTGGCAATGAACTCTTCGTCCATTCTATCCCAAGGAATAAGTGTCTGTGAAAGATCATAAATCAAATTTAAAATGAGTATTTGCAGGGGACTCATCGGTAAAAAGGGAAGCAATATCCCAGAGCCTAAGATACTCAAGACATTGCCGAAATTTGAACTCACCGCCATTTTTATATACTTGACCATGTTGCCGAACATTATCCTGCCTTCGATAACCGCCTGCTCGAGAACAATAAGGCTCTTTTCCAACAGAATGATATCGGCTGACTCCTTAGCTATGTCCACCGCCGTATCTACAGATATACCCACGTCCGCCTCCCTTAATGCTTGGGCATCATTTATCCCATCACCTAAGAAGCCAACAACATGTCCTCCTGTCCTTAAGGCTCGGATTACCCTGGCCTTTTGCAAAGGCGACATTTTAACAAAAATATTGGCTTTTTCAGAAGCGGTAATGAGTTCGTCATCCGTTAAACTTTCGACTTCATACCCTCGCATTACCCCTTTGACTTCCAATCCTATCCAATCACAGATTTTCCGGGTAACGATCTCGTTGTCTCCTGTAATAATTTTGACCTCCACACCAAAGTTTCTCAACGCTCGTAAAGCCTCTTCGGCATCATGCTTTGGAGGATCCAAAAAGGCGATGAAACCACAAAGGGTCATCTCTTTTTCATCGTTTACCGACACGGGCCTATTCATGTCCAGCGGCAATTCTCTATAGGCCACAGCTAATACCCTCAATCCATCGCTGTTCAGGTCATCACGCAGGGCCAGGGCCTTTTTTTTCATCTCTGGACTTAATTCGATGACTTTTCCTTTCTTAAGGAGCGTCTTACAAATAGCCATCATCTCTTCTACTGCCCCCTTGGTAATTAAAAGGTCTTTTCCTGTAGCAACTTCTCGCGCTACAACTGACATTCTACGCCTGGAAAAGTCGAATGGGATCTCGTCTACCTTGGAATAATGAAAAATGAAGTTTTTAGCTTCTTCTTTCTTATCGAGGACAGCTTGATCAAGCAGATTACGTAGCCCACTCTGATAGTAGCTATTAATGTAAGCGTACTTTAAAACCTCTTCGTTCTCTTCTCCTTCTGGATCCAGATATTTTTCAAGAATTATTTTATTATGAGTTAAGGTGCCTGTTTTATCTGTACAAAGGATCTCCATCGCCCCTATATTCTGAATGGCATTGAGCCGCTTAGTCACCACTTTATTTTTTGAAAGCAACAATGCGCCTCGAGCCAGACAACCACTGACAATCACCGGCAGCATGGTAGGAGTGAGTCCTACTCCTACAGCCAAAGAGAAAAGGAAAGCGTCCATCCAGTTCCCTTTAGTGAACCCGTTGATGAGAAAAATAACGGGGATCATGGTGCCTATAATCTGGAGAAGTAACCAGCTAATTCGGTTTACACCGAGATCGAAACTGGTTACCGTCCTATAACCGCGAAGGCTCTTATAAAAAGCACCAAAATAGGTATTTTCACCTGTTGAAAGCACCACGGCCGTAGCCGTTCCACTAATCACATTTGTCCCCAAGTAAGCTATGTTGGGCAGGGAAAACGGATCAGTTCTTTTCTGTTCTGTCAACGAAGAGGGATAAGCGCTATCATATTTTTCTACGGGCATAGACTCACCCGTAAGCACTCCCTGGCTTACGAATAGATCTCTTGTAAAGATTAACCGCACATCAGCTGGAATCATATCTCCAGCGGATAGCTGCAAAATGTCTCCAGGAACAATCTGGCTGATAGGGACTTCTCTAGCTTGGTTTACTTCAGGAACAAGGGGTTTTTCTGTGTCATCTCCTTTTTGTTCCCAAATTCTCTTCACCGTAGCGGTCGTTCTCACCATGGCTTTGAGCCTTTCAGCCGCTTTAGTCGACTGGAACTCCTGGACGAATCGCAAAAGTACGCTCACAACGACCATGATCATCATGACAATGACACTTTCCTTTTCACCCACAGACCATGCTACTAATGCAAGAAAAGTTAAAAGCAGGGCAAAAGGATTAAAATAGCTCTGCAGAAGCATAACGAACCAATGGGGAACTTCTTCCTGTTTGATCTCGTTATAGCCGTATTTCTCCAACCGCTCTTCGACTTCTGCTTCAGTCAAGCCTTCGGGACGAGTGCCCAATTGTTCGTAAAGATCGTTAAGGGAAATAACACTGGCTTCTTTAAGCTTTTTAAAAATGCTCTCTTCTCTTTCCTTTAAAAAAGCTTCTTTTTTTCTTTCCCCTAGTCGAACTTTTCCAAGAAATAGGCTAAAGAAAAGACTCCTCCATTTTTTTTCTTCAACGGGCTTCTTTTCTTTTGTTGCGTTTCTCATCATCGCCTATAGGTTGTATTTCTAAGATCCTTTGAAAACTTAAAGCCTGAACAATGTTGAAAATCTAATAAAAAAGAAAAGGCAGCAAAGCCATAGTCTGTTTCCTTTTGTTTTTCAAGCTAAAAAATCACAAATTTTCCTCATTTTCCCACTCCGCTTTCCAGGGTGGACTCACTATGCATAGGAAACTCAAGGGTTCTTCAGCTGGATTTTCCACCCATTGTAGGCAGCCTGCAGGCACATAGACTAGACTGTAAGTCCGAACAGGATAGCTCTTTTCGGCACCCGTTTTAAAGATACCTTCACCACTGAGAAAAAGATAAATTTCGGGTTGGTTCAGTCGATGAGCTTTGGTCGATTTTTTGGGATCAACCCTCCCATAAGCGATGGAAAAAGAAAGAGACAGGCCTTCTTTCTCAGGATGAAAAAGTTCGTTTAAAAAAGCACCATCTTTGGCCACAAAATAGGCCTCCTTGTTCAGCTCCTTTACAAAGAAACGATCATTCATCGATTGGAATAAAGGATAGCGGGTTTGCTTTGCGGGTTATATTAAACTCGATAACCAAACGAAAGAATCAAACCTTAATTAGAAATCGCTTTGCGCTCGAGAGGATTTGAACCTCCACGGGTTGCCCCACTAGAACCTGAATCTAGCGCGTCTGCCAATTCCGCCACGAGCGCTTTTTTAAATTTAGTAAAAACCGACTAATAAATCTAAAGATTTAAGATACAATTGCAATTATCCTAAAACTAACTGCGGTTTAACATCAAAGGAGAACCTTGACTTCCTGGATATTGCCCCTGTCTTTCTTGAATTTTTTCTTTTAGCTCCTCTTCATACTCCTTGACCAACTTATCCCTGTAAGCTTCAACCTTTTCATTAACTTCCCTTATTTTTTCTCGTCGCTCGGCAAGTCTTCTTCTATAAATGCCTTTTCTGCGTTCATGGCTGTACAGATATCCTCCTAAACCTCCCCCGAGTAGTCCTAACCCTGCACCAATACCCGCACCCAATCCACCTCCTGCAAGTCCACCAATGAGCGCACCGCCTAACAGCCCGATACCAGCCCCTTCAAGAGTGGTGGTCGGAGTTCCAGATCCTGAGGCAAAAGGTTTACCCATCCTGGGAACTCCGGGTATATCCTTTACCAGCTGGTTTCTATACTCGATAACCTGATCACGGATCTGGTTAATACGTGAAAAAAAATTCTGCCAACTCTGGTCTTGTTCGCGCATGAGTTCATTAAGAACTGGATCAGATTTTATAGAAAAGACCTCTTCGGTCGGGGCTAAAAGTGACCTTCGAATATTCAGGCTATCGGCATCTTCAAAGGGCGTAGGCCCCACTTCTAATATCCTCCAATAGCCTCCTTGAACAGCAGCTTTTTTTACAGTCCAACTAAACTCGTAATTTTCCTGGGCCTTACATAGGATTTTCTTTTCTCCAAAAAAGTAAATAAAGCCCGGAGGAAGATCCCGTGTAAAAAGAACGAGCTGTACAAGTTTCTTTTGAATCTTATCCTCATTTGAGCTGGGTAGCATGGCTTTACCCCTCGGCACAATCCACTCCGTATAGGTAGGAAGAACCTTTACATTGTAAGTCACTTGAATGAAATCTTTTGTTTTTTCGAACTGGACAGGCTCTATTTTAAGTACCGTTATGCCTTGAGGCAAATGTCTCAACAACGCCGCTTTGACAGCTTTAATATTGGGCAGATCATGATAAAGCTGCCAGAAATTTGGCCGATTGAACTCCTTAAGGGGTTCAAAAGGAACGACGCTATTTTGCATGTATCTACTTATTTGTTCGTTCCAAAAAAGATATTTTGAATAAGCAATTTCTGAAGAATTGATTTCATCGTTGGCCGTAGAGCCGGGTAAAGGCTTTGTAAAAAAATAAATTAAAAAAGCCAAAGTGACGACTCCAAGCAAAATTCCAACAGAGAAAAATAAGGTTTGTCTTCTTGGTCTTTTACCAGTAGGGATTCGAGTAGCCGTTTTCAGGGAATCAAACAAGAAAGGTCCCCGACTGCTCCCGTTTTTCGCTTCCTTTGGGATAGGAGGAGGTTCAGGTTTTCTTTCAAAAAGGTGTTGGTTTATGTTGCCCATAGTGATAGTTTATGAGTTTATCATTTTTAGTAAAATATCTTACAAAGAAAGAAAAAAGTAAGAAATATAAATAAAAAAATATAAAAAACCATTATTTTAATTAATAGAATATCATTTGCAATGAATGACTTTCCTTCCCCGTTATCTGGTCCATGAACAAAAATGATGCGGCTCTAAGATTAGGTTTTTAATCCATGGGAAATGAGGGACAAGAATAATTGATGAAAAAAAATTGCATTTAATATTTCATTAATTAATTTTATGAGATAGTAATACGGGTTTGGGAATAGACCTACTCTGTTTAAATAATTTAATATGACTTCTCGTAATGGATTTTGGCGTTTTGCCACCGACACCTCCCCAGAAGGGATCCGGGAATCTATACTTTCTCATCTGAGGCTAAGCTTGGCCCGTTCACCTGATACCGCTACGACTTTCGATTGGTGGATATCCACGGCAATGATGTGTCAAGATCATATTGTTGATCGGTTCCTAGCTACCTATAGGGCGCAAAAAGCTGAAAAGGTTAAAAGGCTTTATTTTTTCTCCCTGGAATATTTTCTAGGCAGGCTTCTCCATCAAAACCTCATTAGCTTGGGAATTCTTGAACAAACAAAAAAAGCTCTTATTGGGCTTGGGCTAGATATAGATCAAATTTTTGAAGAAGAGCCTCAAATAGGTCTTGGCAATGGAGGTTTAGGAAGACTAGCGGCCTGTTTTCTTGATAGCCTATCTACACTCAGGTATCCTGCTTTTGGCTATGGTCTTCATTACGAATTTGGCCTTTTTCATCAGGATATAATTAATGGCTACCAGGTAGAAAGACCTGATGATTGGACCAGATTTGGAGTCCCTTGGGAGATTATCCGTCCTCGGTATTCTCAAGTGATCCGACTATATGGAAACATTGACTGGAATAAACAAAAACCCGTTTGGGTAGGTGGGAAAGAAATTCTTGGAGTTCCTTACGATTACTTAATACCCGGCTACAATAGCCCCGTGGTTAACGTGTTACGTCTATGGAGATCCAAATCCACGGTAGAGTTCGATCTTGAAGCCTTTAACCGGGGAGGATATTTTGAAGCGGTTGCCGAAAAAAATTTTTCTGAGTCGATCTCCAAGGTCCTTTATCCTAATGATAAAACAGAAATCGGCAGAGAACTGCGTTTAATTCAACAATATTTTTTCGTCTCCTGTTCTCTCCACGACATCATTCGGAGATTTCTCAAGGAACATAGTAATCTAGACGATTTTCCCTCAAAAGTAGTCATCCATCTCAATGATACCCATCCGGCCATCGCCATTGCTGAACTAATGCGGATTTTCCTCGATGAACATAATCTTTCCTGGTCAAAATCTTGGGAGCTTGTCTCTCAATGTTTTGCTTACACAAACCATACCCTTATGCCTGAAGCCCTTGAAAAATGGTCTGTTCCCCTCTTTGAAAGAGTCTTGCCTAGGCATCTTCAAATCATCTATGAAATAAACAAGCAGCTTTTGGATAACATCCCTTTAAATATACAAGAAAGAGATAAGCTTATCCGACAGGTCTCGCTTATTGAAGAGACCCAACCCAAACTCGTGCGGATGGCTAACCTAGCCATTTGTGGCAGCTATTCCATCAATGGTGTTTCAGCCCTTCATAGCGAGCTGCTTAAAAAGGAACTTTTTCATCCCTTTTATATCTTGTACCCCAAGAAATTTCACAATGTAACCAATGGGATTACTCCTAGACTTTGGCTCCTTGCCTCCAACCCAAGACTGTCTAACCTCATCACAGAAGTGATTGGCGATGGCTGGCCATCTGATCTTGAGCAATTAGATGCCCTGAAACCCTATGCCCAAGACCCTGCTTTCAAGGAAAAGTATAACCTTGTCAAACAATCCAACAAGGCTGAGCTTTCAAGCTTACTCAAGAAAAAGTACAATTTTGTATTAGATCCCGAGGCCATATTCGATGTCCAGATTAAAAGAATCCATGAATACAAAAGACAGCATCTTAATCTCTTACATATACTTTCACTTTACCGCAGGCTTTTAGATAATCCCAACCTCGATATTCATCCCCGGGTTTTTCTCATCGCCGGGAAAGCTGCCCCCGGATATGATCTTGCAAAATGTATCATCAAGGCCATTAACGCGGTCGGTTATAAAATTAATAATGACCCTCGGGTAAATAAAAAACTGCGAGTTTATTTTGTCCCCAACTATGGAGTCTGGTCAGCAAGCAAAATTATTCCTGCAGCAGATGTTTCTGAGCAGATATCCACGGCGGGCAAAGAAGCTTCCGGCACAGGTAACATGAAACTTGCCCTCAATGGTGCACTGACCGTGGGCACCATGGATGGGGCTAATATAGAAATTTTAGAAGCGGTCGGAGAACGCAATATTTTTATTTTCGGCCTCAGAGCCGAAGAAATCAGGAAATTGTCAACATCCGGTTATTCTTCAAGAAAAATCTACGAATCGGATCCCGAGATAAAATACCTTTTGGATTGGTTGAAAAGTGGTGAATTTAGCCAAAACGAACCTCCATCTGTTCTCTATCCGGTAGTTCACAGCCTTATTGATGGAGGAGATCCCTTTTTTGTTCTAGCCGATTTTCATGCCTACAAGCAAACTCAGCTTGAAGTTGATCAGCAATATAAGGACAGGCAAATGTGGATTTCAAAGGCTATCCTTAATACCGCTTCTCTTGGATGGTTTTCAAGCGATCGATCTATCCAACAATATGCTACCAACATTTGGGATCTCTCTCCTTGTTTGCCTAAATAACACAGTTTATTGAGAGGTCATTCAAACAGGATTGGATTTATCCCATGAGATAAGAAATACAGTTTTCCTGGAGATAAGCTAAAAAATGAATTTCCCAAATAGCTTGTTGTAGGGTTTTCGATTTTATAAGGAAAGGATCCCAATCCATTTGCTCTTCAGTTATTCCATGAATAAGTGCAAGAGTGATACGGCGGTCGTTCAACAAACACAAAAAATGATCAATATCCCTTTTGGCTATGCGAAGGTAACCTTTGGTTGGGTTTAACAAAGAGCTATCCTTTGAAAGCCAATTTTCAAGCAACTTGAGCCTTTCTGAACGTAACTCAAGTCTTTCAGCAGCCAAATCTTCGAGAAGTTCCTCAACCTCTTCTGGGTCAGTACTTCGACTTAACTGCCCAATCCAAAACTTCTTTAAAGGATCGGGAAGTTCTGTAATCTCCTGCTTGTAATGTTTTTTAAGCTCAAAAAGAGAAGTCAAAAGGAGTTCTCTTTCTGTCGGTTCAAACTGGATAATCAACTCATCCTTATCCTCCCGAATTTTCACGTTTTCTCCATCGTCGCTTGCAAACCAAAACCTTGAAGCTGGTGTACCAGGAGTTCTGCCTTTTCTTTTGTTTCTTTTGCTACCATGCTCTTGCCCTTATTATGGACTTCTAACATGTGACGGGTAGCATCCTGTTTGCTCATTTTAAGAACCCTCTGAAAAACATACACCACGTAACTCATTAAATTTATCGGGTCATTCCAGACAATTACACCCCAAAGCTGGTCAAAAGCTTCTTTAACCTTATCTTCGACCGACTCTTCTTTAACCACTTCAGGACTTGTAAGTTGCGCAACCGCCATCAACCACCTCCCTTCAGTCATTGATTGGAATGGTCATAAAAAAATAATATTTATAAAAAAAACATATCAAAATTCATTATCTAAAAATTATACGGTTTAGCTCCAATTTTTCTTTAAGAAAAATTTGACTCTCACAATTATACTTAGCCGAAGCAAGCCGATCAACAATCCTGAAAATAAAAATAAAAAAGACTATCTTTTAAATTATAAAACTGGAGTTCCTATCCCAAAACAGGAATTGGGATTAGCCTTTATGAGTATGAACTGAATAAAGTTTTTGGGCCTTACCCTTAGTATCGAGGAATAGAGGGATCGATTAACTGACTCCAGGCATCAATACCCCCATGAACGTTCCAAATGTTTTTGAAGCCAGCATTAAATAAAATGTGACAGGCTTTTAAACTTCTTCCCCCCATCTTACAATGAATCACGATCTTTTTAGTGCTATCCAGTTCGTGAAGCCTAGCTTGTAATTGACTGAGGGGAATGAGCTTGGATTGTGGAATGCGGGCTATTTGATATTCATGTTCTTCCCGAACATCGATCAGTAGAAAATCTTCTCCTCTGTCGAGAGCCCGTTTTAGCTCTTCGACCGTCATCGAAGGCACTCCATTGTTATAATCAACAGGTTGTTGCCGATTTAATCCACAAAAGGCTTCGTAGTCAATAAGCTTTGTAATTGTTGGGTTTTTCCCGCACAACGGACAATCTGGGTCTTTCCTCAGTATATATTCCCTGAAACGCATCTGCAAAGCATCGAAATGAAGCAACCTGCCAATCAAAGGTTTGCCAATACCCAAAATTAATTTAACCGTTTCAATGGCCTGCAAGACGCCGATGACTCCAGGAAGAACTCCCAAGACTCCTCCCTCAGCACAACTGGGAACCATTCCAGGTTCAGGAGGTTCAGGATAAAGACAACGATAGCATGGCCCCTTTTCAGCCCAGAAAACCGTCGACTGCCCTTCAAATCGAAAAATGGATCCATATACATTGGGTTTGCCCAGGAGCACACAAGCGTCATTCACCAGGTAACGAGTTGGAAAATTATCGGTTCCGTCAACTACGCAATCATAATCTTTGATGATTTCCAAGGCGTTTTCAGATTTTAATGCCATCTCGTAAGGAATGATGTGCACGTTGGGATTGATCTCTGAAATGGTATCGATGGCCGACTCTATTTTGGGTTTACCCACACTGCTTGTTTTGTGAACAATCTGCCTATGAAGATTGGAATGATCCACAACGTCGAAATCGACTATACCTATCGTTCCCACACCCGCAGCAGCGAGATAAAGAAGCAGGGGAGATCCTAATCCTCCCGTCCCTACCGCTAATACTTTGGCCGCTTTTAGCTTTTTTTGCCCCTCTAGGGTCACTTCGGGCATAATCAGATGCCGACCATAACGCTTGATTTCTTCAAGAGAGAATTCCACTTCTGAAAATGTTTTTTCTATTCTCGGTAGAAAGCTTTTCATTTTTAGATCACTTTTCCCTGGATAAAATTGGAATCACTGTTAATCTCAATCCCACAGGCTCACTATGCCTTGATGAGTGAAGTAATTCTATAGATTTTTTTCGCAAAGAAAAGAATTTTCTTTTATAGTGAATCCTTATCCTCATAGGTTATTAGAAATCAATGAATGATAAATAATGGAACAAAAAAAAGAAATTCAACTCCCCTTCTTTTCATTAAATCAGCCGATAAAATGGATCGATAACAAAAACATCCTTCAAGAATTTTTATCTTTAATTGACCCTTCAAAACCTATTGCCATCGATATTGAAGGAGACAGCCTCTATCACTATCCTGAAAAACTATGCGTGGTTTCCCTCTGTCAAGGACGAAATTTAGCGGTTATCGACTGCCTCCAAGGCAACTTAGCTCTGCTTTGGGATGTTCTTGCAGCAACCGAATGGATCTGTCATGGAATGGATTATGATCTAAAAATGCTCAGAAAGTCGGGTTGCCCTCAACCCAGAGCAATTTTCGATACCCATATCGCGGCTAAACTTTGTGGTTTTGAGTCTGTCGGATATGCTCATCTTGTCTCGTTATTTTTCCAAACAAAACTCTCTAAGGAACATCAAAAAGCCGATTGGTCTCGTAGGCCACTATCTCCATCTTTAATCAGCTACACAGCCAAAGATGTCCTTTATCTTGAAAAACTTAAAGAAATTTTATCCAGGCTTCTCCAAAGCCTTGGAAGGAGAGAGTGGATGGAACAGAGCTGCAAAAGAATCCAGAGAAAAATCGAAAATTCTTTTCTCAGCTCTACTCAGCAACTGGAAAGAATGGAAGGCATTCACAAACTGGATTCCTTGGGTCAATCGATTTTATTTGAATTGCAACAGTGGCGACAGAAACTCGCTCTTCTAAGGGATATTCCTCCTTTTAAAATCATTCCTACCGAAGAGCTCATTCAAATGAGTTTCATCTTGGCTCATGGTGGATCGATTTTAAAGATTCCTGCTGTTAAAAGCCTGGAAAAAGAGATGCTTGGTGATTTGTTACAAGCGATAGAAAAGGGAAAACAAAATGAAGCCCAAAAAGAACCTTTCGTTGGAAAAAAATTATTTTTCTTAGATAGGGAAGCAGCCAAAAGATTTGAACTGTTGAAAAATAAACGCAACAAAATAGCCTCTTTTCTTGGCATAGATCCTTCATTGATCGCTTCTAGGACCATTTTAACCGAAATGGCGATTAACCCTAAATCGGCGCGCCAGAAGTTAATTGAAGACAACAAGCTTTGTCCATGGCAAGCAGATTTACTGGGGATATGATAAGATAAATTGAGCTCTTTTTTATATTATTTATTTTTAAATAGATTGTTATTATGTAATAAGAGGCTTTTTTCGGGTAAAAAAACAGCTTTAAGAAGTTTTATTAGTAGGACAAAAATTTGAGTTATGGCTGGACATAGTCATTGGGCAAAGGTCAAACACCAGAAAGGCTTGACCGATATTCGAAAAGGAAAACTCTTTAGCAAACTTTCCAGGGAGATCTCCATTGCTGCACGGCTTGGAGGAGGAGATCCCACTTTCAATTCAAGGCTTAGGAGGGCCATTGCTACTGCACGAGACGAAGGGGTGCCTCAAGAAAACATAATGCGAGCCATACAGAAAGGAACGGGAGAAATTGCTGGTAGTCATTATGAAGAAGTGCTTTATGAAGGCTATGGCCCAGGTGGGGTAGCTGTCTTGATTGAAGCGGCTACAGATAATCGAAATAGAACGACAGCAGAGATCCGAAACCTCTTTTCAAAACATGGAGGAAATCTTGGAGCCGCAGGAAGTGTGAGTTGGATATTCCAGAAAAGAGGTAAAATTGTTGTTGATGCCGAGAAGAACGACTTCGATAAGGTTTTTGAAGTCGCTCTCGAAGCTGGAGCTGAAGAAGTTGAACAAAAGGGGACTGAAATAGAAGTGATCGTTTTGCCCGAAAAACTCGATGAACTCCAAAAACAATTCGACTCGGCTGGAATTGTAATCAAATCTAGCCAAATGATCTATATTCCCAAAAATTCGATTTCCCTTTCAGACAAAGAAACGCTTAAATCCCTATTTCGTCTTCTTGATATTCTTGAAGACCAGGATGACGTTCAAAATGTCTATGCCAATTTCGATGCTCCTCAAGAAATTTTAGAACAATGTGAGTAACCCTTTCTTGCAATTTGATGAAATCGAGTGAGATTCGAAAAAGCTTCCTTGAGTTTTTCAAAGAAAGAGGTCATACAATCCTCCTTTCGGCTAGCCTTGTCCCCCAATCTCCTAATCTTCTTTTTACCAATGCGGGGATGAACCCTTTTGTTCCCTTTTTTTTGGGCAAACAAAAATGCCCCTATGTACCCCCTCGTATAGCTGATAGTCAAAAATGCCTCAGAGCGGGAGGAAAACACAACGATCTGGAAGAAGTCGGCTACGATGGCTATCACCACACCTTTTTCGAAATGCTGGGTAACTGGTCTTTCAATGATTATTTTAAAGAAGAGGCGATCTACTGGTCATGGGAACTGTTGACCGAACGATGGGGATTTCCCAAGGAACGGATATACGCCACGGTTTACAAGCCTGCCCCTGGTGAACCTGCGGAATTTGACGAAGAATCGTATAGAATCTGGTTTCAGCTTTTTCAGGAAGCCAGGTTAAATCCCCTCGAGCATATCCATTTTGGAACTAAAAAAGACAATTTTTGGATGATGGGCGAAACTGGACCCTGCGGTCCATGCTCTGAAATTCATGTAGATCTTACTGTAGAGGGTAATTCTGAAGGGAAATTGATCAACAAAAACAGCCCACTATGCATCGAGATTTGGAATCTTGTTTTCATTCAGTTCAACGCTAATGAAGATGGATCTTTGTCACTACTCCCTTCAAGGCATGTTGACACGGGTATGGGGCTTGAAAGAGTATGTGCCATAATTCAGGGAACTTCCTCTTTCCAGCAATTTCATACCCCTATCTCCGATTACGACACAGATCTTTTCATTCCCCTTATTCAGAAACTCCAAGATATATCTAAAACCACTTATACGGGGACATTTCCCTCTTCATCAAAAGAGATTTCCAACTCCCAGCTTCAAAAAGACATCGCCTTTAGAGTAATCGTCGATCATCTACGGGCTATTACTTTTGCCATCGCTGATGGTATTTTGCCAAGCAATCTAGGCAGAGGTCATGTTTTACGAAGGCTTCTAAGAAGGGCTACCCGATTCGGCCAAGTCCTTGGAGTCAATCCTCCTTTCATTTTTGAGATGGTTGATCCCCTGGTCAAGATCATGGGTCACCACTATCCGGAGCTCATCGATAAACAAAACCTGGTTGAGGAAGTGATCAGTGCGGAAGAGGAGCTGTTTGCCCGAACGCTTGCTCATGGATTGGCCCTTTTTGAAGAAATAAAACAGAAAATGATCGCTGAAAAGAGAAAGGAAGTCCTGGGCAAGGAGGCTTTTGTGCTTTATGACACTTATGGATTTCCAGTTGATTTAACGCAACTTTTGGCCAAGGAACAAGGATTTAGCGTTGATACAAAGGGCTTTGAAAAGCTTATGGAAGAACAGAGGCAAAGATCTATTGTTGCCCATGAAGAAGACATCGTCAGTTTGACACGAACATCTGAATTTGTGGGTTACGAAGAGCTTGAAGCTGAAGCTGAAGTGGTTGTTTTGCTTTCTGCTAATCGGGCAATATTTGACCGTACTCCATTCTACGCGGAGATGGGAGGCCAAGTGGGAGATAAGGGTTATGTTGTTTTTGACCAGAAAAAAATAGAAGTTGTTGACACGATTAAATCGGCAAGTGGAGCTCACATTCATAGGCTTGCTTTTACTGATGACCTCAAGCCCGGCAGCCGAGTTTACCTCCAAGTCGACAAGGAAAGAAGGCACTCTATTGCCGCCCATCATACCGCCACCCATCTTCTCCATTGGGCATTGCGCAAGGTCCTGGGCCCGGAAACGGTACAAAGGGGAAGCTATGTGGGCCCAGACAGACTAAGATTTGACTTCACGCATTCCGGGCCCCTTACTCCTGAAGAGCTTGAAAAGATTGAAAAGCTGGTTAACGAAAAAATCGAACTCAACGACCCTGTAACAACAGAAGAAGAAAACTACGAGGTTGTAAAAAACAACCCTGAAATCCTGCAGCTCTTTGGTGAGAAATATGGTCAAAGGGTAAGAGTTGTCTCTGTGGGCAATTATTCCAAAGAGCTATGTGGCGGAACGCATGCCCAGAGTACCGGCGAAATAGGCTACTTTAAGATCCTCAATGAATGCGGAGTTTCAGCTGGCGTAAGAAGAATTGAAGCAGCCTGTGGTAAAGCCCTGTTAAATTTTCTTCAGGCGCAAGCTATAGAGCAGGATAAAAGGTGGCAAATTCTCCACAGTAAAGATCCAACTCTTCGCAAGCTTCCAAAGTTTGTCGAGTCCTTGGATTTCGATACTCTCATCGAGATCTTCAACAGGAGAAATGAAGAACTGAACCTGATTGAAAAAGAGATCAAAGAAAGGCAAAAAGCGAAAGCCAAAAAGCAAGAAGAAGAGCTTCGCCGGGAAGCCAGGCAACAGGTTACCGAAGTTCTATCCAGGGTCGAGAAAATAGGTAGCCTTCCGGTTTTATTCTTGGATTGTGGTTCCAAGCCCCAATCCTATCTTTCCCTCTTGTGGAATGAATTATCCAAAAGAGTCGAAGTCGTAGCCATCCTTGCTTGCAGCCAAGAAGAGAAAATCCATCTTTTTATTGGTGTTGGACCTTCTTTAACAGAAAAGATCCAAGCTCACCTACTTCTGTCCAAAACGATCGGTCCTTTGGAAGGAAAAGGAGGGGGATCGAAAACCCTTGCTCAAGGTGGACTTAAAAACACAATAGGGATAAGAGTTGTTTTTGAAAAAGCTCAAAAAGCGATTCGTGAATGTTTGGGAGAACCCATTGGCTCTATCTAAGGTCAAACTGTTTTTAGAGTGTTGATTAACTCGGTATTCTATTCTATTTTTTAGTAGCTATGCAGGAATTAGGGAAAATTCTTGTTTTTCTAGGAGTTTTTCTTGTCATTGTGGGACTACTCATCGGATTTGGATTTGGCAAAGGCTGGATAGGAAAATTGCCTGGTGACATTAAAATTGAAAAAGGGAATTTCACTTTCTATTTTCCTCTCACTACCTCCATTTTAATCAGTATTGTGTTAAGCCTTGTTTTCTGGTTAATCAGGAAGTGAGCTAATCTTTAGCTTGTCCGACGTAAATGGCTCGGTAAGATTTTTAAATGAGCCCTATACTTAGCAATGGTTCGTCGAGCCATTTTTATTCCCTCTTTAGCTAGAAGAGCAACTATTTGCTGATCGGATAAAGGAGATTTTGGGTCTTCGTTGCGGATGAGCCTTTCTATGGCTTCTTTAACGATCTGATTGGCCACAAACTCCCCAGTCTCCTTTTGAAAACCTGAATTGAAAAAATACTTAAGTTCGAATATACCGTGAGGGGTTTTTATATATTTATTAGCGATGGCACGGCTGACCGTCGTTTCATGCACATCGATCTTTTTGGCTATTTCGCTCATTGTCAAGGGTTTCAAGGAATGAGGGCCGAAATTAAAAAAATCCTCCTGGCTTTGGATAATCGCTTCGGCAACCCTTAAAAGAGTACTTTCCCTCATCTTCAAACACTTAATCAAGAAAAGCCCCGAACGTTTTTTTTCTTTCAAATAATTTTTTAAATAGGGATCTTTATCCTGTTGACTGAGCAGACTCTCATAATAGTGATTAATACGCAACCTAGGTATTACCTCTTCGTTGAAGTAAACTTTCCAGCTTCCCGCTTCTTTAACAACAATAAGATCTACCTGGATTATCTTTTCTTTCTCATCACCCCGATACTTCGAACCTGGAAAGGGATTAAGGGAACGAATGGACTCAACCGCTTCCTGGACTTGTTTAAGGTTTACTTTTAATTGTTTTGCTATTTCAGATAATTTTTTCTTTTCTAGCAGAGTTAAATACTCGCTAACAATACGAAACTCTAAAGAGTTTTCCTTTCCCAAGGCTTTGAGCTGTAACAAAAGGCATTCAGAAAGGTTTCTCGCAGCTATACCTGGGGGATCAAGAGATTGAACAAGCTCCAAAGCTTTTTCCACCAAACCATAAGGCAAACCCAGTTCATGAGCGATGTTTTCCAACTCAGTGTTTAAATATCCCCTGTCATCTAAATTACCAATGATGTAATGAGCGGCTTCCAAAAGGGTGTTGTCGGTGCAAACCAAAGAAAGTTGCTTAGAAAGTTCCGTAACCATGGATTCAGGGACAACCTGGGAATCGAAAAAAAACTGCCTCTTTTTTTCATCTTCAGTCGATCTTTGAGATCCCTCAAAATTCGGTCCCAAATAGTCATACCATTTTTCTTTTTCCTGGAGTAACCCTTCGATAGATTGTCCTCCCAAAGGCTTGTCTTCAGACATTTCTAAAAGGGGATTGGATAACAACTCCTGCTGGATAATTGCAGACAGCTCAACAGCAGGAGCTTGCAAAATAGTTAAAGAATGTTGCATTTGAGGCGACAACGCCTGATGCAACTTAATCGATTGATAAAGTCCTAACGATGTTGACACAGTTTATTCTATTCCAATATGAAGCATTTTCTAGGCCAATTTATTTTTTTCTTTTTTTTCTCGCAAAAAAAAAGTTGAAATGAAATAGTCAAAAAAATGGTCAGGCTGAGCGTTCTAGCGAGTGGAAGCAAAGGCAACGGTTACTTGTTGGAAACTGAAAAATCCCGTGTTCTTATAGACCCTGGAATTCGGTGCAAACAGATCCTTGATCATCTTTCTAGGTTAGCCATTTCTCTTGAGTCCATAACAGCCGTTTTTATTACCCATGAACATGCCGACCATGTCGCTGGGCTACCTGTCTTGTTAAAAAAACTGCCTTTGCCTTTATATTGCAACACCCTTACTTGGAAATCGTTGAAAAAAGCAATGGGATGGGAAGATAAAGCAGTGAATTGGAAGCCTTTTGAGTCGAGTAGTCGATTTCTCTTGGATGAGATAGAAATCGAAAGCTTCCCCGTGCCCCATGATGCAGCTGATCCCGTAGGGCTTCTCTTCCATCACCGACATGGAACGATTGGACTTCTCACAGACCTCGGCTACATCACAAAATTAGTGAAAGAAAAGATTATCCGCTCTCATACCTTAATTCTGGAATCCAACTATGACATGAACTTGCTACAAGCGGACAAGAAAAGACCTTGGTCAGTAAAACAAAGAATTTTATCTCGCCACGGGCATCTTTCCAATGAAGCGAGTTCTTTAATCGCCTGTGACTTGGCCAGGGAAGGAGTTAAAAACCTATTCTTGGCTCATTTGAGTGAAGATTGTAACCGCGTAGAACTGGCCGAAACGACCGTAAAAAATAAGATCCTTTCTTCCAAACTTCCCATTCCTCACATCCAGGCCATAGATCCGGCTCATCCCTTCTTACAAATTACGCTCTAAACAAAACCGTTGCGCTTCGCGGGCAAAATCCTGTCCTCCACTATCTTCCATGTTGCGGATATATGGTTTGTCAGCATCACCGTGGACAGCCAAGACCCGCTGCGACACCGCGATGAAAACAAAGGCATGGTTTGGGGTGGATTTGGGCATTGTGACCCAGGCGAAGCTCTTGACGGGAGAGACCCTCCCCGGCCCCAAGGCCGCACACGGCCCTGCTCAAGAGTCTTTGCAGGCTCTTGCGCCGTCTTTCGCGCAACCGGGCGAAGGTGCGCATTAAGCTTGCGCAGCTTCACGCCCGCATCGCCAAACATACGACAGGAGGCCCTGCACAAGCTTATATCCAGCCTCAGCCGGCGATTACACACCACCGCCATCGAGGTACTGAATGCGCGTGGGAGAGGCAGAAACCGCCATCTGGCCCAATCCATTGCCAACATGGGCTTTTTCGAGTTCCGGTGAAAGTTGGAATACAAGGCCGAACGGCACGGCGGCTTGGTGCTTGTGGCGGATCGGTTCTTCGCCAGTAGCTAAGAGGTGCTCCGCGTGCGGGTAGGCGATCGATGTGCTGCCGTTATCGACGCGGAAAGGGGCATGACCGGCTCGTGACACACGCCGGAGGTCAAGCCTGTAGAGAGAAAGGCTCTGGATTCAGTCACAAGGCCGAAGTAAAACCGGTCTCGATAAAGAAGGAAGTTAGCTCTGTTGCTGTTTGAGCTGGAATGAGTAAGTCTGATGGAACGAATGTCAACTACGTTGTAGCCTAGCAGTCTACGCGACGAAGTACCGTATCATAAAGCCCGATGTCTTCTCCCTCATGCTTATTAATGCAAGTGTAGGCAAGGCTGGGGCTTCGTAGCGCTTGAATTTATACACCGCATCGTTCATCAGGGCGCTGTTGAACACCCCCAGGCTGACGAGTAGTTCAAAGTCCTTTACCGTCAATCCAGTGACCTTCTTGAACAACCCTGGCTCCAATTTCGAGAGGCGGATACCTCCTCGAAGGTCCTGGTTGTATTCTTCAACCGTACGAGGTGGTTTGCTCCAACTAGTTTCTTTGATAAAAAAAGCCAGTTCCTTGCGGGTCATGCAGATTTTGTTGCCGTGGTAGATCATCATGGGATTGGCTCGACAAGGTGGATCCACCAATAGATTACCACCAAACGCCCACCCCTGCCTAGAAGGAGAGTAAACTGATAGTTATACCTGTGTTCGATTCGCTCAACCTCCACCTCGAAGAGAAAGGCATGTCTAGAAAACAAGCCGAACCGGAGGCGCTGAGCGAGTTCGTTTTTGCCAATTTGGCCACAAAGGCAGACATCGCCGAGATCAAAGGCGAGATTGCTGGGTTGGACCGGCGCATCTCATCGTTCAAGAACGAAATTGTAGACCTGCACGGAAAGCTGTGTAAAATCGACGCCAGTTTCGAACGCATAGACCGCAAATTCACTCTCTACTTCACGGCGATTCTGTTCGCCGTGATCTTTCTCAACCAGGATGCACTGGCGTTCATTGCCCGACTGTTCAGACTGATCCGCTAGTGCACCTTGTCCGCCAACCCCTTGTCGGGGAATATCCGTCCCTGGTAAGGGACGTGGTTTCCCCGGCTTTTTTGTCATAAACCCGAACGGCATTCGCCGATAGCGCGCCGGACGACATCATTATCAACGTATGAGCCAATGGGAGTACAGTAAGGACATCCAGTATCTAAGACAAAAATCGGAAGCAAATCGCATCCTATACTAGATGCCATCTCTTGAAGGGGATTGGGAGTGTTACACTTATCCACGTTGGATGCACAGGCAGGCTAACTTTCCAGTTCATGCGCGAGCGTAGCCGGTTTCGTGGAACCAGTTGTTATACGCCTATTCATTGACGCTGACACCTCAAAAAGCCGCACCTAGACCACACAAATGGTCTCCTGACGAAAATTCAAGTTCAACGAGGACTTGAAACTACTACCCTCCCCAAAAAGGGCACATGCCTCCATAACTTTCACAAGATGCGCCAGATGCACTAGATTAGATTTAGAAAATCGTCTTTATCTGAAGGGAAATTGATATAAAAAAAATTTGCTTTTTGGGAAAAAAAATGATTAAATACGAATTTATCTTTATCTGAAGGGAAAATGACATGGCGTACACAGCAGAAATTAACCGCAGTAATCCGACCGCGTTTCTATTTCTAATCGACCAATCCGGATCGATGAATGATCAGATGTCATCATGTAAATCAAAAGCGGAGCAGGTAGCCGATGTACTAAACCGAACACTTGCTAGCCTGATCATCCGCTGCACTAAGGCCGAAGGAGTCCGGGATTACTTCGAGATCGGAGTAATTGGGTATGGCGGTAATGGGGTCTATAACGCCTTTCAGGGCATGCTCGGATCATCCGTTATGCATCCGATCTCTGCTATAGAAAAATCCCCGCTGCGCATCGAGGAGCGCAAGAAGAAAATGGACGATGGGGCAGGAGGTATTATCGAACAATCCGTGAAGTTCCCAGTTTGGTTTGAGCCTCATGCGAGTGGGGGGACACCGATGTGTTTAGCGATCACAAAAGCTGTAGAAGAGCTTGTACCCTGGTGTGATTCCCACCCAAACAGCTATCCGCCGACCGTTCTACACATTACGGACGGAGAGTCCACCGACGGAGACCCGGAAGAACTCACCACACAGCTTCGCCAGATTCAGACAAACGATGGTTCTCTCCTAACGTACAACTTGCACGTCAGCACCTCTGGTGCAAATCCTATTGAGTTTCCGGCCTCCGAAATGGGGCTACCAGACGCCTATGCCAAGCTTCTGTTTCGAATGTCAAGTCAACTTCCAGCGCACCTCATTAGATATGCCCAAGAGAGAGGTTATACGGTAGGCACGGAGTCCCGAGGCTTCATGTTCAACGGGGATATCGTACAGATCGTGGAGTTTTTCGATATTGGTACGCGTGCCTCACAACTGCGCTAAGTTAGTCTAGAACAAGCACATGCGGGTGGTCTTTGCAGAGCAGGTACCAAAGGAGCCTTCGTTTCCCGACGTCAATGAAGACGTTCTCGAACTACGAAGAAGCGACATAGGGCGAATTGCAGTAAGCGACGGTGCTTCAGAGTCGTTCGACTCGAAGAGGTGGGCAAAGCTACTTACGGCCCGCTTCGTCCAGAACCCTAAATTAGACAAAACATGGCTTGATAGCGCCATCTCGGACTATCAGACCCAATTTAACCCGGCTCAGATGTCTTGGTCACAGCAGGCAGCTTTCGATCGGGGAAGCTTTGCAACCCTTTTGGGGATCGAACAGCTTGTTGAGCATAACTCAATAAGCATCTTCAGTGTTGGCGACAGCATAGCAGTGTTTTTAGACGGTAATGATTTGATTGATTCCTTTCCCTACAGGCGGGCTGAGGAGTTCCAGCAGCGTCCCGAACTGTTCAGCACCAACGCCGCGCTCAATGACTTCTTCTCATCTCCAGATTTTTCTACCCGCTATTACAAAACTTGGTCCTTGATGAACAGAAAAGCTCCTGTTGTTCTCTGCATGACAGATGCTATTGGGGAATGGTTCCTCCGAGCCGCACAAGAAGGTAATCATAAGTGGCGCGTACTGACCAAGATAAGAGACATTTCGGATTTCGAATCACTCGTGCTACAAGAACGTCAATCTGAGAACATGCGGATAGATGACACGACGCTAGTGAGGCTCGCTTTCGACGCGATAGATAATGATGAACTACCCTACCCTTGAGCAGTACAACGAGACGTTACAAAACCCCCAAACCGCTCTTATTGACCCTGAGCTCAAGAAGGGTACTATTGCGACAACCTATCTTGGTTTACCGCTCGCTTTGTGCGGCGGCTTTGCACTTACCTACACCATCACGACTGCGAGCGCCCGATACGCTGTTCGATGCTTCCACAAGCAATCGAATGCTCTCGAGCAGCGTTATAAAGCTATTTCTCAAAGGCTCAAATCGTTACGCTCCCGATACTTCCTCGATTTCGAGTTCCAGACTCAAGGTGTACGTGTCAACGGTAAAGTATTCCCTATTGTCAAAATGGCATGGGCGAGTGGTAAGACCCTAGGGGAATTTTTAGAACAACGATATCGAAATCCAATGGAATTACAACAGTTGAGATTATCTCTTCGATCCCTTTCCAGCTACTTGGAAAATCATCATTTGGCGCACGGCGATATACAACCTGGCAATGTCATGGTTGCTAACGGCGGTCTTTCTGTGCAACTCATTGACTACGACGGTATGTATGTCGATGACCTAAAAGCACTTGGAAGTACTGAACTCGGGCACCGAAATTTCCAGCATCCAAAGCGCACTAGTAACTCATGGGATTATCGACTCGACAGATTTTCTTTCATCTCTATCGATCTCGCACTTCGAGTGCTAGAGGAATGTCCGGAATTGTGGGGCAAAACGCAATCTAGCGGTGACGCTATACTGTTTAAAGCAAATGATTTTATTGATCCAAGGCAATCAGACATTTTCAACAAGCTGTTTGCACTCCCCAAGTTTTCTCAAGACGCAAAAAACTTTGCTACCATTTGCCAAAGCCCGTTCGAGAAGATTCCAACACTCGAGGAGTTCATCACCTATAAAAATATACCTCAACCAGTCATCTCGAAACCGCCCATCGCTCCTCTTGGTCCAAGGCCATATATTCCTCCCTTTCCCGTTTTAGATGCTACAAATTACGCCCTCTGCCTTCAACATGTAGGCGATCGAATAGAGCTAATTGGAAAAATCGTCGAGGTTAAAACTGGATCAACTCGCCACAGAAAGCCTTATGTTTTTGTTAACTTTGGACCATGGCAAGGGAAAAGCGTCAGAATCAGCATCTGGTCCGAAGGTCTATCTGCACTTGCACAAAAACCTGACGCACAGAAACCTAATCGCAGTTGGATCGGAAAATGGGTGAGTGTAGTTGGCCTCATGGAACCTCCATACGAAAATCGCAAATATCAATACACTCATTTGGCTATCAGCATCACGCAAGCTAATCAACTTTGTATAATCAGTGAATTGGAGGCTAAGTTCCGCTTATCGAGCACATCAATGATATCACCCAATAAAAATAGAGAAATATTGGAGGGAATACGCAAGAAAAGCGGCACGTTATCCCCAAGCAAGACATTTACACAAGCGCCATCCAGCCCTAACCAAGCGGTTCTGCAGACCATGAAAAATACTCAATCATCGAACACAAAGAACGACTGCTTCATTGCCACGGCTGTATACGGACCCGATTCCCCTAAAACCAATGCACTGCGCACTTGGCGCGATAGGGCGCTGGCACCCTCAAAACTAGGGCGCACTTTTATCAGCTGCTATTACACGTTGTCGCCATGGGTTGTGCCGGTCATCGAACGAAACGAACGACTCGCCTCCATCGTGATGAGAATGCTGGATTGGCTCGTTACATGGGTCGGTAAACATCCGTGATCCCATAGTCCACAATTACCCCTATCCGAGCATGGCGGCCTTGATCCGCTGCACGATCGCCGTGCCCAAGCCGTTTATCTTCACTGCCTTCAAGATTCTCATCCCGACAACAAGAGACGCCTGGATTGCCGCTTCCTTGTCCGCTTCTCGGTCTGTGGGCGGTCTAGCGTCTTACCGTTCGCCCTAGCACGGGCGAGGCTCATTTGCACCCGCTCCCGGATCATGGCCCACTCAAATTCGCCAAAGACCCCGAGCATCTGAAATATGGCTTTCCAGACTGGCATCGTGGTATCGATCCCCTGCTAATTTAGATAGAGGTAGATCCCGTATCCGTGGATGTGGATGCCGAACAGGAAGGAAACCATGTATTGTAGCCTCCGACAAAGCGCATCGAGTGCACTCGTACTTGGCAACGTCGGTGGCAATGGCAAAGATAACTTGAAGGTATCATGTAACGGCTAACGTCCACCATAACCGGTATGTAAAAGCGCCGCTTTATTATGCTTTTGCACGTCCGAGTTGATGGTGTGGTTAGGTGTCTTCATTTTCAGCCTGCTATACATGACTTTTGGTTAGCAGCAAGAACAACCCAGCACAAATGTCGATAAATGCCCAAAACTCTTTTGGCAGTGAATTTTGACGATTGGGTTAAAAAGACTCGCGAGTAGCCCAAAGACCCACGGAAGAGATTGGTCTTTACGATTGTAACTTACGAGTGCAGCCCACGCAAACACCCCTGTTATCACAAAGCGCAGGAGCATGTGGTAGCCATATGGCAAAGGCGCAGCCCCAATGAATAATATTGCAACTGCGATATAAATTACGGCTACAGGCATTGGCTATGACCTGCTTAAGAATTTTTTCTGGACTCCCGCGCCCATTGTATGTATGACTCCGATAATCACAAGTGGACCAAAGAAAAGACTGCCCACCTGTAGCCATGACAAGTGCCAAGCTGTCACAACACCGAACATCCCGACTATGGTACCTACAAGTGCCATGTATTCAGTAAACAACCCTCGATTGAAGTCGAATGCTTTATTCTCGATGGAAATTGTGGCTATCCACTGAACATCAGGCATGTTTACGGTCGCCCTTGAGGAGACGTCTCCGCAATCCGCTGATACCTGCACCTCGGCGGAAACTCATTCTTTTGCTCCCGCCTTGCAGCAACCAGGGATGCGAATTGTACCGATGGATTGGTAACTTGGCTACCCAGCAACTTGAACGCAAATGCCAGTATTGTACACCAGATTTTTCGGCACAATTCCTCCCCAGAATAAAGTCAGGGGTTTCCTTGCGGAGGGTCTATGAAACATCATCAACCCATCGAGCGAGCGCGCTACCCATCGTGGCCAGCACTCTGGGCCGGAAATTCGGCGTCCAGGTCGCCATCGGTGGCGATCAGGCGGCGACTGACGGAAAGGCCATCGTCCTTACCGCGTCCGCCATGGACGAGGTAAAGACCGTCCTTTGGGGCTACCTGGCCCAAGAAGCAGGTCATGTTCGCCCAACTGACTTTGAGATCTTCAAGGATGTGGCCGACTGGCCGCTGCGGAAGGCAACCCTTAACGTTTTGAAGGACATCCAGATCGAATTGGCGTGCGGTTTTAAAATGGACATTCTGCCGCTGCTGGTTCGGGAGTGAATGTAATCAACTTTGTTGCTGTTTGAGCAGGAATGAGTAAGTCTGATGGAACGGCTCGCGCATACGCACCCATCCAAGCAGAGAGATGCGGATGCGGCAGCCGTTACCGAAAAAGTGCTCGTTGGTAAGGATAAAGTGGTCGTCGCGGCCTTTTTCCTAAGATTTGGGATTTTCGCCCACCCTACCCAAAAGTTTCTTGAATGCTTCGCCTAGCTATATGATCTCCATCTGCAAGGAGCATTTGCTGATGTTCTGCATCCAAGAGAAACGCTCACGCTTTATGGCACCCAAGCTGTCGGCGCAGTGCCAACGGTACGGACAAAGTAGGTTGCCTGCGTGTTGTTGGGGTCAAGGGCAATTTTGTAAGTCATCAGCATGCCTGTGCCTCCTCAACCACTTTCTTCACGCCATCAAACAGCTTCCAGTTCTTGCATGAACGTTGCCGCAGAGCCGAGCACTGAACACCGTGATGATCTCCAGTACGTCCTTGGCCAAGTCTTCCTCGAAGGTCGTCTCCTCGCCCTAGTTGAAAATGGCCATTTTAACATTCTTTGCCTCGCAAATGGCAAAGACCAGTTCCGCGCCGAAGCGTAGTAGCCGATCTTTATGCGTGATGACGAGTCGTCCAACTTGGCCTATAGGGATTGCATTAGCAGACGCTTCAACCTCTTCTTGGGGTAGTTCATGGCCCAATCCAGATCGGCAATGACCTCAAACGTCCATCCTTGACGGTCACAATAAAGTTCCAGCACTTGTTTTTGCCGCTTCAGGTCATCTTCCTAACCGTGGCTGGACAGGCATGAATAGCCCTCGGTCCGGCGCTACGCGTCCGCCTCGGCACTGAACAGTTCAGGCTTGATCTTGGCCAGGTCATAGCGGCGATGGCCGCCTCGCCGTGTGTTCGGCGGCCAGTCTGCCCGTCGCCTCACAGAAGCGCAGCGTCACAATCGATACGCCCAACACCCAGGCGGCGTCACCAATGCTTACCAATATTTCCATATTGGAGAGTATCGAATTTGGAATTCAACCTAACTGTTTATCCCCTTCCCTTCAACTCCTATTGATCAAAGATAAAGCAATGGTTTTCCACTCCGAGTCGAAATCTTCCCCTGGCTGTTTTCCCGCCCTTGAATACCAATACTGGCTGTTTGGAATATCTCCTTCTTTGCGATGCAAAAAAGCATGAACCCAGTAGCAATCTTTATCCTCATGACTCTGCACAATGCGATGGGCTTTTTGCCAATTGCCCTTTTTTTCAAAAAACAGGGCTTGAAGGGCAGCAGAAAGAAATTCGGGTGGACTATCGTTTTTTTCTATGATATCGAAAAATTCCTGTAAGCTCATAGAAAATCTAAATTTACATGATTCAGCGGCTAAACTGGATTCTTTTTTATAAGAAGAAAGGGATTTTGACTATAATTTTTTGTTAAGATATGACCACATTCATTATAAGTAGGCTTTTGCCCCTTATCCTTTATTTTTTGCTTTTTCCCCTGATTTCAGGAGCTAAACCAAACGCCGAACCGATTCCCCCTTCCCCTCTTCCTCCGCTGTCCGCCGAGGCGAGAGCAAAAATCTTGAGGCCTTTATCTATAGATTGGATACAGGGAGAACCAAACGCTGCTGTGATCATTATCGAATATCTGGATCTGGAATGCCCAGTTTGTGCCGCCTACTACCCTCTGCTGCAGGAGCTGAAAAAGAAATACGGTGATAAAATATCCTGGATCATGCGTCATAATCCCTCTATTTCCCATCCTGAAGCATTCCCCGCTTCCATGGCTGCTGAAGCAGCTGGCCGGCAAGGAAAATTCTGGGATATGGTTAGCTTGCTTTTAAAAAACCAGAAAGAATGGTCTTTCAAGTCTAGCTGCACAGAGTGGTTTATTCACTATGCACAAGAACTCGGATTAAATGTAGAGCAGTTTAAAAAAGATCTCCAGGGTGTAGAAGGCATTCCTCTTCGGAAAAGGATTCTTGCTGACTGTCTTTCTGCCATTAGAGTCGGTGTAGATGGAAATCCTAGTTTTTTTATCAATGGAGAAAAAATTACCAATCCATCTAACCTCCAGGAGTTTTCGACGTTGATAGAAGCTGAATTAATAAAAAAGAAATCAACCCTCTCCCAAAAAAATTAAAGCAATACGCTTTTTGCCAATCAATTATCATCATGCAGTGCGATAGGAAGGGGACAAAAAAAGATTATTTTCTTTTTTCGGCAATAACCTTCTGATAGAGGGAAATGTAGGATTCTGCCATCTTTTGTGCTGAGAATCGCTTTTCGAACCTCTCACGACATTGTTTTCTGTTAAAGGTATGGATCTGGCTTAAAACATTAACCGCTTCTTGAACATTTTGAACGATAAACCCCGTGATTCCATGATCAACAACCTCGGGAATTGATCCTTGTGGGTAAGCGATGACGGGAGTGCCGCAAGCCATGGCTTCAATCATGGAAAGCCCAAAAGGTTCTGGCCAACAGACAGGAAAGAGCAGGGCCAAAGCTCCTCCCAAAAGTTCGTTTTTCTCCTTATCGGTGATTTCTCCCAAATACTCGATGTTTTTCTTTTTGAACTCAGGCAGAAGTTTTTCAAAATAGGCATCGTCTCCCAGTCCTACACGGGCTGCAATTTTTAACTTTAATCCTGCCATTCTCGCTATCGCTAAAGCATCATCCACTCCTTTTTCGGGAGATATTCTGCCCAAGAAAACGATATAATCAGAAGGATTTTCACTCAGCTGATAAAGAGACAAAGGAAGTCCATGATGAACCGTCCCTACCCAGCGTGCCAAAGCCAATCCCTGCCTTTGTACATGGGATATGGACGAAAGGGGAATATCTTGAAACTCTCGAAAAAACGGGATGTATTCGGGAAAATCCATGCGTCCATGGGGAGTAGTTAGATGGGGAACATCAAGCCTTCGTACAATAGGGAAATGGAAAAAATCGGTATGAAAATGGATAATATCAAACTGATCTTTATGTTTAAGCACTTCCTCCAGCAAAAGAACGTGGTAAACCTGGGGATTAACACAACGCTGAGTATCTTCCCAGAGAGCTTTGGGTATAATCGGATAGAGTCGAGAAGAAGTTTTTGAATCACCGCTGGCAAAAAGACAAACTTCGTGTCCCGCTTTTACAAGCTCTTCGGTTAAATAAGAAATTATCCGTTCTGTCCCTCCGTAACGGGGAGGAGGAACCGGTTCGTAAAGTGATGCAACCTGCGCTATTCTCAAAGAAAAGACTCCTTTTAATCCAATGGTTGTAAAGTATTAGCTAAAAAAACCAAAATAACTTGCAAGTAAATTTATTGGTTTTGAGCCATTCAAAAAATATTTTTATCAATTTATCATCTTTTTCTATCCAACGATCCAACTATCATGTTCCATCTTGCCCTGTCCTCTCTTCGCTGGAAAATGTAATTGAGCTAGCCTATGTTAATAAAAAAAAGGAGATATTTATGCTTATTACCTTCGAAAGCAAAAAGGAGATCGAAGAACTAAGGAAGTCCCTGGAAATAAATGCCGCAGAAAAAAATTTTGGGGTCATGGGGGTCCATGACATTTCAAAGACGCTAGAAAACAAAGGTTTTCGGTTAGATTACAGATGTCTTATACTAGAAATTTGTTCTCCACGGTTCGCCAAGCAAGTCCTGGAACAGAACCCTGAAGTTTCAACCGCTCTTCCATGCAGAATTGCTGTATACGAACATCAATCTCACAGAGTAGTTGCTACCCTTTCCCCACGGGCAATTGTTGAGTTATTCAAGGCTCCGGGATTATATAAAGTTGCTGAAGAAGTGGAAAACATTCTCAAGGAGATCATGCAAAAATCTATTTAATGAGCTTGCCCTCCCCTATGAACGAATCCTCAACGAAAGAAAACTCAACTGTCACAGAGCTTGTGGATAGCTATCTTTCCAGGTCAAACTGGGAAGTGAAAGAAAACAGCAACATGTCCTATTCTCTTCAAGGACTTAATTTTTATCTTTCATCGAAAATTTCAAGAACCTATTGGTTAGAGAAAATTTATCCGCCCGAAGTCAAAGAAGCCTTCGAAAGAGGTGATTTTCATATCCACAATCTCCAAGTATTGGGAGTCTATTGCATGGGATGGGATCTAGCCGATTTGCTTGAAAAAGGATTCAGGGGTGTAGAAGGCAGGATGGAAAGTGGGCCTCCTCAACATTTCAGCTCCGCTCTAAACCAAATTGTAAACTTCTTTTATACTCTACAGGGAGAGGCAGCCGGCGCACAAGCTTTCTCAAATTTTGACACGCTACTTGCTCCTTTTATCCGTTACGACAACCTGAAGGAACAGGAAATTAGACAACTGCTCCAGCAATTTTTGTTTAATTTAAATGTTCCCACCCGCGTCGGCTTCCAAGCCCCATTCACCAACTTGACCCTAGATTTAAACCCTCCCCATTTTCTACAAAACGAAGCTGTTTTAATCGGGGCTAAAACCAAGAAAGAAACCTATGGAGAGTTCCAAGAAGAAATAGATGTTTTGAACCGGTTATTTTGCGAGACTTTTTTAGAAGGGGATTTTCGGGGTAGGGTTTTCACATTCCCGATTCCGACCTATAACATAACCCCTCAATTTCCCTGGAAGAGTGATTCGACTACAGCGCTTTGGAAAATGACCGCAAAATATGGAATCCCCTACTTTGCCAACTTTATCAATTCGGATTTAAAAGTTGATGATGTCCGAAGCATGTGCTGTCGGCTAAGGCTTGATTTGACGCAGCTTTTACGACGCGGTGGGAGTCTTTTTGGCTCAAACCCCTTGACCGGTTCAATCGGGGTAGTCACTCTCAATCTTCCTCGAATAGGATTTCTTTCAAAAAGCGAATCGGAGTTTTTTGAAAGGCTTCTGGAACTGACGGAACTAGCCAAAATAGCCCTTGAAACCAAAAGGAAAGCTATTGAAAGTTGGATGGAAAAAGGCCTTTATCCCTACAGCAAGTTCTATTTAAAGAATGTTTACCAAAGATTTGGAGCCTACTGGGCAAACCACTTTTCAACCATTGGGGTTATAGGCATGAACGAAGCCTGTTTAAATTTTATCGGTAAAAGCATAGCTGAGCCCGAAGGAAAGGCCTTGGCGATTAAAGTCCTCGATGTGCTCAGAAAGACTTTGCTTAGCTTTCAAAAGGATACTCAAAACTATTATAACCTTGAAGCTACTCCTGCCGAAGCTACAAGCTACCGGCTAGCTCGAATCGACAAGAAAATGTTTCCCAATATTCGTGTTGCCAACGAGGAAGCGGTAAAAAAAGGAGCTGAGCCTTTCTATACGAACTCGACTCAACTGCCAGTTAATTTTACTACTGATCCTTTTGTAGCCTTAGATCATCAGGAAGAACTCCAATGTCGCTATACGGGAGGAACCGTACTTCATTTTTTCCTTGGACAAAAAATAGACGAACCGCTGGCAATCGCTCCTTTTATCCAAACCGTTTGTACAAACTACAAAATTCCCTATTTTACCCTAACCCCCACTTTTTCCATCTGTCCAGAACATGGTTATCTTTCTGGAGAACAGGCTCAGTGTCCACGGTGCGGCAGGCCATGCGAAATATACTCTAGAGTAGTTGGCTATCTGCGGCCTGTTAATCAATGGAACCCAGGAAAACAAGAAGAGTTTAAACTCAGGAAGACTTTTATCCTCAATGAAAATAGGGGGCATTGAACCTTTCAGTCTTATCGATTTTCCTGGAATACCTGCTGCAGTTATTTTCACACAGGGCTGCGATTTTCGTTGCCCTTACTGTTATGTTCCTCAGCTCGTTGTCCCCGAAAGCTATGGTTCTCTATTGGCTGAGGACCAGGTTTTGAATTTTTTAGAATCCCGGAAAGGAAAGATCGAAGGGGTGGTTATAACGGGTGGAGAACCTACCTTACAGCAAGATCTTCTGCCCTTTATTATGCTTATTAAAAAGATGGGGTTTTTAGTTAAACTCGACACCAATGGAAGTCATCCTGAAATAACCGAAAGCTTAATACGAGAACAACTGATCGATTATGTAGCCATGGACTTCAAAGCCCCCCTAGAAAAGTATAGAGAAATGACAAGGTCTTTAATCGATAAGGAGATCATTGCCCGAAGTATCGCTTTGCTTATCCACTCTAACATAGAGTACGAGTTTCGAACAACCGTAGTAAAAGAAGATATCACATTTGAAGATTTTAAAAGGATGGTTGATCAGATCAAAGGAGCTAAAAAATATGTCCTTCAGAAATTTATTCCCAAAGCTCCCCTTGTCGATCCTTCTTATGAAAAGAAACATCCCTTGGATCTTGAAGAAATTGAGAAGTGGAAAAATTATGCCCTAAGCAGGATCAAAAAAGTCATCGTAAGGAATTATTAAGCCTGAACCATAGAAATATTATATGTATGAGATTTACACATCTATCGAAATCGAAGCTAAAAAGGAAGACCTCTGGAATTGTCTTGTAGATTTTCATTCCTATTCAGCCTGGAATCCTTTTTTAAGAAAAATTGGAATAAAAAACCTACGTCCCCATGAATCATTTTGGCTTTTGGTTCAAGCTCCTGCTTCACTACCTGTAATCATGAAAGGGATGATTCTTAGCATCGAGCCACAATCGTTACTTGTCTGGCGTTGTCATTTAATTCATCCTCTTTTGTTAACAGGCATACACAAGCTCGAACTCACTGAAACCGTTCCTTGTCATACCCTTTTTGTCCACACAGAACAATTCCAGGGAATACTACCCCCTTTACTTTGGACAATGATAAAGCCAAGGGTATACAAAGGATTTGAAAGCATGAATAAAGCCCTTAAACAAAAGATCGAGAAATGAAGTTGATCTCCACCTAAATCCCTATTGACCTTTTTTTTCCCTGTTCATATTCAGCCAGCCCGGTTCCAACCCATTGGCTTGGCCAGAAAATTACCAAATATGAGATTAATAGGCACCGATAAAATTTTTGATAAATGATCATTTCCTGCCCATGACAGCATTACTTCTCCCTCTTATTGCAAGCATCATTCAACCTTTAGGTTTTCTCCTTATCAAAAAGGGTACAGACAAACCCTTGCAAGCTCTGTATGCAGCATTGATAACCAATATCTTCTTTGGCTTATTCTCTTTTCCTTTCCTTGTGATTACTCCAAAATCGGGGTGGTTCCTCCCTTCCCTTGCAGCCTTATTAAGCGACCTAGGTCAACTTCTTCTCTTTCTTTCTGTGATAGGTAGTGACGTTTCGGTCATCACCCCGGTCATGGGGACAAAAGTGCTTTTCATAGCCCTCTTAGATTGGTTTTTTGCTAGCCACAAGTTTGATCCTAAACTCGCTCTATCTATTTTCTTCTCCATTCTTGGTTTTTTCCTTTTAAACAAGCCTACATCCAAAAAAATCCTTTTAAATTCCGTAGAAAACAACAAAGGACTATTTTTTGCCGTTGGTTGTTCCTTGCTTTTTGCTTGTTCTGATCTCATCATTCAGAAAGCTTCACATGAACCTTTCTTACCTTTTCTTCTGCGCCTGTATGTCCTTTGTGCTGTTTTTTCTCTCCCTTTTCTCTCTTTTTTTTCTCTCTTTTGGAAACAACCTTCTTTTTTCCCTATCCCCCTCATTTCAGGAAGTCTGATCCAGGGCTTTCAAGGCCTGATTGTCGCTCTGGGTATCCTTTTCAGCGCAAATGCAGCCCAAACCAATATCCTCTATAACCTAAGGGGAATATGGTCTGTATTGATTGTTTGGACTTTAGGTTTTCTGTTTAAAACCGAAGATTCGGTGCAACAAAAGGGAGTTTTTTTCAACAGGGTTGTTGCGGCTTTATCTTTTTTAATTTCAGCGGTCTTCGCTCTTTTATGATTTTTTACTTTGCTATCCCCTGCTTCTTTCTTCTATTGCCAAAAATCCATTTCGAGGAATTGTAGTTTTAAGGCCACCGGCTGTTTCTTTGCACTTTATTCTTTTCGAGATAAATGTTTAAATTGTTTAAAATAATCCCTTGAAAGAACTTTGGAAAAAAAGTGCAACCGAACTTAGCCATTTAATCAGAAACAGGGAAATTTCCCCTGTTGAACTGGTTAATCTTTATGCCGAAAGGATAGAAAAGATCGATCCTTACCTGCATGCTTTTACTTATCTCTCTGTCGAGTCGGCTAAAGAAAAGGCTAAAGCACTCGAAAAAGAAATACTCGAGGGTTCTGTTCTTTCTCCCTTATGCGGTGTTCCTATAGCCATTAAAGAGCATTATGACATCGTTTCTTTGCCCTCAACCCATGGATCCCTGCTTTTCAAGGATTATATTGCCAAAGAAGACCATCTGCTTATCAAAAGGCTTAAGGAAGCCAAGGCTCTTATCCTAGGAAAAACAAACATGCCTGAGTTCGGTTTTAGTGCAGTAAGCCACAACCCCCTGTTTCCAGCAACAAAAAACCCTTGGAACCTCTCGTTAACCGCTGGAGGATCAAGCTCTGGTTCAGCGGCAGCTGTTGCTGCTGGCCTTTGTCCCCTTTCCCTGGGAAGTGATGGAGGGGGCTCAATCCGGATCCCCGCTTCTTTTTGTGGAATTTTTGGCTACAAACCCTCACGGGGAAGGATTCCTTGGCCTATAGGTCGTGGAAGAGATTTTGAAAACTGGGAACTTTTTTCTCATGCTGGTCCACTTTGCCGAACCGTCGAAGATGCAGTTATTTTTTTATCTGTTCTTGCTGGTCCCGATCCTTCTGACCCTTATTCACTTCCACCAGCTGAATTTGGATGGGAAAACTGCTTGAAAGAAGATATAAAAGGCCTAAAGATCGCCTATAGTTTAGATCTTGGGTATGCAAGAGTCGATCCAGAACTCAAGCAGATCATCTCCAAAGCGATAGAACTATTTGAATCGGACTTGGGATGCAAAATTGAGGAAGTTGATCCGGGATGGCCTGATCCCTCTGAAGCCTTTTTGACTTTGGTTTATTTTGGAGCAGACTTAATTGCCTTTCGCAAAGCGATGTCAGAAAACCGGAAGAAAGTTAGCCCTCATATCAGCGATTTTGTAGAACGAAATTTGAAACCAGAAGATTTTTCTTTAGCTTTAAAACGCAGAAGGGAAATCATATACAAAATGAGCAAACTCATGGAAAAGTACGACCTTTTTTTGAGTCCTGTTACTGCTATTGCTCCCTTTGAGCTCTATTTCCAGGGACCCGATTTCATAGCGGGTCATCCTGTCAATCCTCACGTTGGATGGATTCCTTTTACTTACATCATGAACATGACCGGGCAACCCGCCGCTGCTGTTCCTGCAGGATGGACCTCTAAGGGACTGCCCGTAGGCCTGCAGATTGCAGGTAAACATCTTGATGATCTTACTACTCTCAAAGCCTCCTATGCTTTCGAAAAGGTCTGTCCATGGAATGAGAAATGGCCTTCTATTGCCTTTATTTAATTTTAAAAAGTTCAATCCATTATTCTCGACCGCTCCCCGACCTTAGAATATTATCATCGATGCAAGGCTAAAGAGTTTTGCTAACAATTTGCGGTAAGGATTTCGGCGAAGCCAAGCTAACACTTATGCAGGTGGTTGTTTAAAACAGAGATAAACCGATCGGTCTTGGAGCTGTTCGCCAGAATATCTCTCTCTGCCCATAAGCTGAGTTCATAAAAGTGATGAGGGATTGACTCACTCTTTCAAGCTTCAAAAATTAGAACAGTAATCAACCCTTTTTAATGTTTTCTATCCTTTCCTATAGGGAAGAAATTTTCCGTCCATGACGATTCTTACCCGTGGTCCTGAAGCTGTATCTACCCTTTCCAGACTAATGACCATGTCCACGGCACTCATGATTCCATCTCCAAACTTTTCCCAGATAAGTTCACGAACGGCTTCTCCATAAACTCCAAATGCTTCGTAAAATCGGTAAAGAACTGGATCATTGGGAACTTGTTTATCCCAGCTTCTATCCACGCATTTTTGCAATTGAACGGAAATCTCCGGTCCCAACCCAAGAAGAGCACAGATCCGATCTGCCTGTTCTTTTTCCGCTGTAGCCTTTCCCATACAAACAGCGACCAGAAATACAGCAGATATGCCAGTTTGACGGGCGATCTCTTCCCAGGAAAGTTTTTTGCTTTCCTTGGCTTCCTCTATCTTTTCCCAAATTAAATGCCTTTGCATCAAGCGGGCTCCTTTTTTAAACTATTCTAATTCTTTATTCTTCTCCATTAAAATGGGGATTAAAGGAAAGAGCTTTTCCATTTTTTGCCGGAGTTAAGATGCAGTACTCTTTAATCCATGATAAGATAGAAGCCTTGAGATCTTCTCCAGATTTTGTCATCGTATCAAATTTTGTTGCTTCTTCGGTTAATTTTTCAGCTAGTTTTCTTGCATCCCCTTTACCCTTGTACTTTACTTCCTGGCATTCCACAAAGATGTTATTCCATACGGCACGTACGGCTTCCCAAAAAGGACCTGTTTTTTGCATGTATCGAACGGCTGGGCTGAAATCCAGCTTATTCTCTTTCTGGTAAATAATAACCCCTAACTCTCTGGCCAAAGCATGCTCTTTTGAATGATCATAGACCCATTTTTCATTATCCTCCTGCAGTATCCATCCTTGCTGCAAAACGATTTGGTGCATGACCGACTCCATGACGTTATAATCGGAACGCCTTGTTGTTTCCCTTCGAGGAAGAGGTCTCCAAAGCTTATGGGAAATCCATTCTGAATACCCTCCCTCATGAGTCCATTTCCCATAACTGGCATACCGAGGGGCATCATCCACATTCCAGACCGTCTGAACCCAACAGCCTTTTACTTCAGCCGGTTCAAGAACAACCGATCTCCAGCAGTTATCAGCTGTATAACTCCAAAATGTAGCCCTTTCGTAATCCCAATCTTCTCTCCAATGTTTTATCACTATTCCCCGAGAATCAACCAAGAGGTGTTGAAGGCTGATGTGTCGGTCTTTGTCTTCTAGAACAATGACTTTTTCGTATCCTTTAACTGTGTAGGATGGATAAAGGGAATAGGCAGGATATAAAGAGAATATTTCGTTAAACCGGTAAACAACTTTCCAGTTACCTGCCATGGAAAGGATAGCTTTGCGATCTTCAGCAAGAATATCGTTTTTGATGTTCTCTGAATGTAAAGTAATAGGCTCGATTGTGCTTAAAAGGGTAATTAAAGAGAAAAAAACATGAAGCATAAGGAAAGATAATCTCAGCCATAAAAGATTCATAGGAAAGAAAAAGTTTTGCCTTTGGACCGATCAGGGAAAAATAATAATTTAGCCTCGTTCTTGGCCTCAATTTAGGTTATGTTCCATTCTTTGTATAAAAAAGAGTGTTGATTGAGCATGTTTCCAAGAAACGTTATTTTGCAATCCTTTCTCTCTAGTTCTATTGGTTTATTATCTTTCTTTTTTTTCTTTTATCCGCCACTGCCTCTTTTTCTAAGAGCATCTGAAGTTTATTTAACTTCGGCCACAAGATCTACAGCATCAGCCGCAAGCGACCCTATATCGATTGAAGAAGATGATCAGCCCCTTTTTCTCGAAGAAATAGGACAAAGTAGTCATGGTAAAAAACATTGGTATGATTATCTGATTGAAGCCGATCCAGGTTCGTGCATAGTTCAAACTGCTGATGATTACGAACAAAATGTTCCCCAAAAAATTGCCGTTTTACCTTTTTCACTTAAGGGAAGCGCAAAGTTCTCGATTAATGGGTTAAAAATTGACCCTCGAAAAGAAGATCTTCTTGAAAGCTGGAAATGGACTATTGCCCAAAGGGCTAGAAGAGTCTTTCATGGCTTTCTTTCTGCAAGAGAATTTGATGTCATTCCTTTATCCACTATTGATAGTATTCTTTTAAGAAAAAAAATTGGGACCGACTCCGCCCTTAAAGCTTTGAAGCCTGAAATCCTTGGTCAATGGTTGGGGGCGGACTGCCTTGTCTATGGAGAGATCTATCCCTACCAGAGGTTTTATCTTGTTATGGGCAGCGGGATTCGTATTAAAATGTCCATAAAAATCGTTTCTTCAAAAACAGGAAAAGTGCTCTTGAGTGGCAGTGTCAACCGAAATTATTTGGATATTAACCCACGGTTTGATCCCGTTGATATTGCTGTATCCTCGGTTTTGACCCTCTCAACTTTAAGAGATATTAATTTAAGAAGGGCTGAAGATGAAGCTTGCAGGGAACTGGCTTTAAGGATTCCCCTATCACCCAGAAAAGCCTATCCTGTACTTCCTGAAAAAGAAAACTCTTTTCCCAAACCGTTAGCCTTAAGAGAAAATGAATCCTTGGTTAAAACCGATGAGCAGGCTCAAGACAACCCCCCCGAGAGTTGCTATACTGAACCTCCAAAGGCTTGGGCGGTTACCGAAAAAAAATCTGAGCTTCAAAGATTCTTTCTCCCTGAACAACATTTCATTGAACATAGCAAGAAAAAAAAAGTGGATTATCTTCTAGATGTCGATCCTTCACATTTTAAATGCAGCACATCGGCTTTCTTGATGATTGAACAACCTATGAAGTTCGCTATTCTTCCTTTTATTGATGATGCAACCAAAGGGAAATTTGTTATTAATGGAATTCCCCTTTCATTGAGATCAAAAGAAAGAAGAGCACAAATGCGTTGGACCATTGCCAACAGGTTACGTCGAGGTATAGCCTGTTACCTTGCTCAAAGGGATTGGGAAATTCAAAGCCTGGACCTTACGGATAACATTCTAAAAGCTCATGGATGGAAGAAGGCTTCGGACATGCTAAAAACGGATCCCACCACTCTAGGAGATTGGCTGGGTGTCGATTGCGTGGTGTATGGCCGGGTTTCGTCGATGATGTCGATATATGCTTTAATGTATTCAGCCTGTAGAGTAGGTATCGAGGTCAAACTGGTTTCAACTAAATCTTCAAAAAGTCTTGTTGAAGTTTCAGGCAGTCGCACAGAGTCCTCTTTTGCTCCCGCCTTAGATCCTCTAGATATTGCGGTTTCCTCTGTTACTACCGCCCTTCTAATCAGGGATGTAACCTTTAAAAGGGCAGAAGACGAAGTATGCCGAGAAATTGTTGCTCGCATTCCCTCAACATATAAAGAAAACAACAGAACCAACTGATCAGATTTCTTTTTTCATTAAATACTCTTATGAAAAGCCCTTTTAACCCCTTTATTTTTTTCACCCGTTTTGTTTTGTTTTTCTCTCTTTTTACAAGAGCTTTTGCGCTCTCTAAGGAAGGTGAAGTGGAGAAGTCGGCTCTTAATCAACCAGCAGGCAAAGAAGAATTTTCTTTATCTCCTTCAATCAGACCAAGTCAGCTTAAAAAAACTGATCCTTTTTACAAGAAACTTTCGATTACAGAACAAAAAAAAGCGTTTTTCGAAAAAGCCCTGATTTTGGAAAAGGACCAACATTGGGAGGAGTTAAACAGGCTTTCAAAAAAATGGATCCAAAGCTTTCCTCAAGAAGCAGCTGCACATTTTTTTCTAGGCCTCTCTTATGAAAACCTTGGCCATTATCGCAAGGCCATTAAAGAATACAAGGAAGCGGTAAGACTTAAAGAAGATTTTCCCAAGGCTTGGTGTAATCTTGGTAGCGCTTATGCCTATCTAAAAGACTATTCCAAAGCCACTGAAGCTTTAGAGAAAGCTTTGAAAGAATATCCAGATTTTGCTAGAGCATGGTCAAACCTCGGTGCATGCTACATTATGCGTGGATACTACGCAGAGGCTATCGAAGCCTTGAAGAAAGCTACAAGGCTAAAACCTGATCTAGCTGATTCCTGGTGCAACCTGGGAACCGCATACGGAGAGATAAAAGCCTATGATAAAGCGATAGAGTCCATGCAGAGGGCGACACAACTCAAAGCCGATTATCTTGAAGCGTGGTATAACCTAGCGAAGCTTTACGGCATCATGAATAACATTCAAAAAAAAGCTGAAGCTGAACAAAAGATTCAGGCAATCATTGCAAGAAGAACTCATCCCTCGCCATAAGAGGCAAATTTACTTTTTGGATTGTGCAGAATGCCTTTTTGATTTCAAGGATTTCTTTTCCTTTTTAGGCGGACCATACACCACCTCTTTGAGTTCTCCCACAGTTACTTTGCCTCTAGGCACTGGTTGTGTTTCGATCAATTCCTGTCCTCCCTGAACGGGAAGTATCGTTAGCCTATATCCTTTAGGAGTCTTGACTAAAGCAGCAAAAGAAACACCAAGCAGCGAAAAAAAGAAAAGACAACTCACAACAAATATTGGCTTACAGTCCATTATTGTAAAAACTACTTTTGTTTTTATCAAAATCCAACAAATAAGTCATGAAAAGAGGAGGGCAATCTAAAAAAAATTTAGCGAAGAAGACCAACTTATGATCTTTTTGCTTCCTCTCGCTTGGGATAGATAATGACTCCATCTACAAGCTTACACCAAGGAGTAAGCTCATGTTTTTTTTCTTTTCCCATTGGGAAGATGTGGAAAACACTAATGGCTTGCACAGTGAGGGCATCGGAGATTAAAAAGCGGTGGCATCGCCAGGGCAGAGTTTCAGCGCACATGATGGCTACATTTTTTTCCTTTGCTTTCTCAATGATACATTTGATAGCCCTTGCAAAACTTTCCGTGGCCATATAATCGGCAAATCCCCTGAAACTGTCATTTTGCCATCCTTCATTAACCGAATCTTTCTTAGGATGCCTAAATCCCCCAGCCTCAGCTAAATGACTATAACCGATGGCCTCTTTTTCAAGAGCAACTTTCAAATTTTCCTTATTAAATTGGGGATTATGCAATGACCGCGGAACGGACCGGACGTCATACAAAAAATTAATTCCTGCAGTTTTCAACTCACCAATAAATTCTTCTATGGATTTTGTACCATGCCCGATCGTTTTGATTATCATTTCAGTACAATGTAACTCTTAGTTTTTCTAAAAACTACTCATAAGCTTATGCAGAAACAAATTTCTAGCTCCTCCTTTCAGAAGCGGATAAAACCTTTTCTTTGTACTTTATTAATCCTGATTTTTTTATCTCAATTTATGGAAGGCAAAGAACTTGTGATCATTGATCAAGATGGAGCTGGCCCTGGTGGGACAGATATGCAATCGTTGTTATTAGCCTTAGAAATCCCTCAAATCGAAATTCTAGGTATAATTATCACAAGCGGGGATTGCTGGAGAGATGAGGGTCTTTTACATACCCTAAGGCTTCTGGAGATTGCAGCCAAACCCTCCGTTCCAGTTATCCCCGGAGCTGTTTACCCTCTTGTTAATTCAAAGAAAGAAACATTATTAAGAGAAAAACTCTTCGGAAAACTTTTCTATAAGGGCGCATGGAACAGCCAATATAATGGTCGGAATAGCCATCCGCCACTTTTCTATTATGAAGACCCATTTCAACCTCCGGCTCCCATAGAAGGCATGCCATCGGTCAAAAAAACTCAAGCCAACGCCGTCGATTTTCTCATCCAGTCAGCAAAGAATCACCCATCTGAAATAACCCTTGTTGCTCTAGGGCCGATGACCGACATCGCTTTGGCTTGTAGACTTTATCCCGAATTTCCAAAACTCATAAAAAAACTCGTTTTTATGGGAGGAAGTTTTAACCCTGTAACGAGCGATCCTGAATGGGCCGAAAATCCCCGTTTCGAATTCAATTTCTTTTGGGATCCCGAAGCTGCTCACATCGTTTTAACAAGTCCTTGGAATGAGATCGAAGGCTATCCGGTGGATATTGGCCTTGACACCGTGATGAACGAAGAACTGATCGAGGCATTCGATAAACAAAAATCTAATATCAGCCAATATATAAAAAAATATGCCTGGAAGAATCAACCCATGTGGGATGAAATCGCTGTAGCTTGCTGGACAAATCCCTCTTTAATAGTTAAAAAAACAGCACTGTTTGTGGATGTGGATATATCCCATAGTGCAAGCTATGGTAACACGATCAGCTGGCAGCCTGGGTTAGAACCAGATTGGAAAGAAAAAAAGCTACAAATCATCAAAAAGATTGATAGATTAAGGTTTTATCGTTATTTTATCGACACATTGCAATCCCAAGACAGTCAAAAATAAACGGGTTTTTCTTTCCTGAGCGGTCAACGAGTTAACCGATGCAAAAATTTTTACAAAAACTCTAAAACAAAAATGGAAATAATCCAAGAATCTGTTTCCTGTCTTTCCCTTGCCCAAGCAATATCTGAAGCCAGTCGCTGTCTTTACTGTTGGCATCCACCTTGCGTTTTAAGCTGCCCTACGGGTATTGAAATCCCCAAGTTTATCAAGAGGATTGAAACAGAAGATATGAGAGGGGCAGCTGCGGTGATTTTGAAAGACAATATTCTTGGCGGAACTTGCGGAAGGGTCTGCCCTGTAGAAGAACTTTGCGAGAAGGCCTGTGTTCTTAATCAGTTGGAACAAAGACCTGTTTCAATTGGAAAGCTCCAACGCTTTGCCATCGATTCGTTCTTGACCCATCATCATTTCAAACCCAGGGTCAAGCTGCCTTCGAAGCAAAAGGTGGCCATCATCGGTTCAGGCCCTGCAGGACTTAGCTGTGCTGCCACTTTAGCCAAGGCAGGGATTGAAGCCTGCATTTTTGAAAAAAAAGAGTTGCCTGGTGGTCTTTCCACTTATTGTATTCCGTCCTTCCGTGAACCACTCGAAGTAGCCTTAAGAGAAGTCGAAGAAATTCAAAACCTGGGCGTAGAGATTCAAACCAAAAAAGAGCTGGGCAGGGATATCGAACTAGAAGGGCTACTCAAAGAGTTCGAAGCCGTATTTTTAGCCACCGGGTTAAGTGGGAGTCCAAGATTAGGAATGGCCCATGAAGAATATTTCTTAGATGCACTCCAGTTCCTTTCCCTGGCTAAACTCAATCCTCTCTCCCTTTCTTTTT
Organism: Methylacidiphilum caldifontis; assembly: GCF_017310505.1. Taxonomy (NCBI): domain Bacteria; kingdom Pseudomonadati; phylum Verrucomicrobiota; class Methylacidiphilae; order Methylacidiphilales; family Methylacidiphilaceae; genus Methylacidiphilum (ex Ratnadevi et al. 2023); species Methylacidiphilum caldifontis. The sequence goes on from NZ_CP065957.1 coordinate 763,462, forward strand.
GTAAGCATATAGTGATTATAGGGCTAGGGAACAGCGCTATTGATTGTGCCCTTGTTGCCAAAAAAATAATCAAGGCTAATGTCTCTATTATTTATAGAAAAAGGCTTGAAGAATCCCCTGCTTATCCAGCAGAGATAGAAAAGTTGATGAAAGAAACCATTAATATTCAAACTCAATCGACTGTTACTGCTGCAGTCATTGAAGAAAACCGGCTGATTGGGGTTTACTGCAGTCAATTAGATGATCCTGGTTGCTTTGACAAAAGAAGGAGATTAAAAGAAAAAAAGGAGTTTTTTCTCCCCGTCGATCTCGTTGTTCGTGCTACAGGCCAGCAAAAACCCTTTTGGTTACAGAAAATGCATATCGAACTGGATGAAAAGGGATTCATCAAGGTCAACGAAAAGTACGAAACTTCTGTGCCTAGGGTATATGCCGGTGGAGATTGTATCCGCACCCATGGCCTATTCTCCACTGTCCATGCAGTAGAAGATGGGAAAAGGGCTGCATTTTATATTGCACAATCTTTTCAAAAAAAGGTTTTTGTCTAGTTATGATCGACCTCTCGATTAATTTTGCAGGAATCCATAGTCCCAATCCTTTTTGGCTAGCCTCTGGACCGCCAACCAATAGCGCTAAGCAAATCCACGAAGCTTTTGAAGCAGGATTCGGTGGAGCGGTATGGAAAACGATTGGGGCAAAAGTAATTAACGTTTCCAATCGGTATGCTCTCTATAAGAGAGGCAACAAAATCCTGGGCATGCATAATCTTGAACTGATTTCAGATCGGCCCCTTTCAATCAATCTTAAAGAAATTCAAGAAATCAAAAAACTATGGCCAAGACGGGCTCTAATCGTATCTATCATGGAAGAATATGATCGCAAAAAATGGGAAGAGCTCGCCCTGAAAGTGGAAGATACTGGAGCCGATGGTATTGAACTTAACTTCGGCTGTCCCCATGGAATGCCTGAAAGAGGAACAGGCAGCAAAATTGGTCAAGATCCAGCTCTTTGTGCAGAAGTTACTTCCTGGGTAAGAAGGGTAAGCTCTTTACCCCTTATTGTCAAACTCACCCCCAACGTCACGGATATCAGGCGTACAGCACAGGCTGCGCTCTTGGGTGGAGCATCAGCCTTAAGTTTGATTAACACCGTTGAATCCCTAATGGGAGTAGACATCGATACCTTTGAAGTTTTGCCTAATATTGGAGCTAAGAGTAGTCAGGGAGGTTACTCGGGAGAAGCAATTAAGCCTATTGCCCTTAATTTGACTGCAAAAGTTGCTTCTATGGAACAGGTGCAAAGCAACCGCATACCTATTTCTGCAATGGGGGGCATATCAAATTGGAGGGATAGTGTCGAATTTTTACTTCTTGGGGCAACTTCTTTACAAATCTGCACAGCGGTCATGCTAAAGGGGTTTAGAATTATAGAGGAGCTGCTTTCTGGACTTAAAAATTGGATGAGATCCAAAGATTTTAGTACTCTTTCTGAATTCAGGGGAAAATCTCTTTGTAAAGTTGTCCCTTTTTCAGAACTTGACACTACTTTTAGAACAGTTGCCCGAATCAATACGCAGAAATGCATCGGTTGCAATCTCTGTTATGTCGTTTGCGATAATAGTGCTCATCAATGCATCGAGTTGGATGAAAATGACGCTCTTGCTTCTGGGCAAGCCCATTTGAAAGAGAAAAATAGGCATTTTCCTCAAGTCAAGGAACAGGATTGTGTTGGTTGTGCCTTATGTTACCACGTTTGCCCTGCTGATTCCTGTATAGAGTTGATCATGGCCAATCCGATCGAAAAAAAGACCGCAGGCAATGAAACCAGTCCAACAGCTTTAGCTGCAAGTCTTTTCTAAGATAAAACAAAGAGGGATCATTCTTATGGAAACTGTCATCAAGAATGCCAGGGTTGTTACTGGAGATGGCATTCTAGAAGGAATAGAGGTGGGAATAGAAAATGGCAAAATTGCAGCGTTAGATAAAAACCTTTCCGGCCAAAAAATAATCGATGCCCAAGGAAAATATCTTATTCCAGGAGGAATCGATGTTCATACCCATCTGGATACTTTTTTTGGAGGGATGCAAACCGCTGACGATTTTACTTCAGGTCATCTTGGAGCCATTGCAGGGGGAACAACGACTCACCTTAATTTCTGTTTTCCCGAAAGAGGGCAAAGCCTAATCGAGGCTTTGTCCTACTGGATCAATAAGGCTCATGGTGATGCTTTAATCGACTATGGGTTTCATGCGGTAATCCAAGATGAGAGTCATCTGCAAGAACTCCCGCAGCTTATTGAAATGGGCATAAGCAGCATAAAATGCTTTTTGGCCTATAAGGACAAACTGCAAATTAATGACGAACTTTTTTATAAAACCGTTGAAAAGGCAAAGGAACTAGGAATTGTAACAATGGTTCATGCCGAAAATGGAACCCTCATTGATTACCTGGTTAGAAAAGCAATGGCTCATCAATGGATCTCGCCACTCTTTCATGCTAAAACTAGGCCCCCGGAATTTGAAGCTCAGTCTATCCATTTCGCTGCAACCGTTGCCTCTGTCCTCAGAGCTCCCCTTTATATTGTTCATCTCAGTTCTAAGCAGGGGCTAGAAGAAGTTATCCGGGCAAAGCGCTCAGGCACTTTTCTCTGGACAGAGACCTGTCCTCAATACCTTTTTTTCACCGAAAAAGATCTTCAAAGAAAGGGAAAATCTGCCGGGCTCGAAGATTTTGAAGGGGCTAAATGGATCTGTTCTCCTCCTTTAAGAAAAGAAGAAGATCGGAATGCACTCTGGGACGGCCTTTTTTCGGGAACAATTGATGTGGTGTCCTCTGACCATTGTTCATTTCATTTCATAGGTCAAAAAACACGAGGGTTAAAAGATTTTTCTAAAATTCCAAGTGGTGTCCCAGGGATAGAAGAACGGATGATCCTCCTTTTTTATTATGGCTGCATGAAAAGAAAGTTGCCCCTCGAGCGGTTTGTACTCTTAAACTCTGAACTTCCAGCAAGGATTTTTGGCTTGGATGGTATAAAAGGAAAAATCGCTGTTGGTTACGACGCCGATGTTGTCATATGGGATCCCCAAATCAAGAAAACTTTGTCAGTCCATTCCCACCATATTCGCTTAGACTACAATCTCTACGAAGGTTTTTACATCGAAGGCGGACCAGAAATGGTGATGCTCCGCGGTCAAATTATTTATAACAACGGCCAATTTTATGTTAAAAAAGCTAACGGCCAGTTCCTTTTTCGATCTCCCCCTTCGATACTCAACTGCCCTACACCATGATGCAACTCGATCCTAAAAGAACAATATCCGCACTCCGGGAACTCAGAGCCTTAACCGAAAACAACAAAGGAGCCCAGAGAGTCGCTTTTAGCCCAACTTGGCAAAAAGCAAGAGATTGGTTTCTCAACCAACTTCGGGATCTTCCCTGTCATATTCGAATGGATGAGGCGGGTAATCTATGGGTTAAAATCAAGGGTAAAAGCCCAAAAGAACTTTGGATCGGAGGGCATCTTGATTCGGTTCCAGCAGGAGGATGGCTTGATGGAACCTTTGATCTGCTTGCAGGCTTAGAAGTGCTAAGAACCTTCGGGAAGAGCATTCCTCCTCTAACCCTCTGCTTGGTGGATTGGGCTGATGAGGAAGGAAGCCGATTTGGAAGAAGTCTTCTAGGATCCAGTGCTGTGTCGGGAAGTCTGAAAAAAGAAGAGATATTTTCTTTAAAAGATAGCTCTGGGATTTTTCTTTGCGATGTCCTAAGTGATTATGGGCTCGATCCAGAAAAAGTTACTGAAGCCTCAAAGCAAAAGATTAACGCAGCAGCCTATCTGGAAGTGCACATCGAACAGGGGCCTGTGCTCGAAAATTTATCCTTACCTCTTGGAGCTGTCATAGGCACCGCGGGGGTTATAAGGCAGCGGTTGATTTTTAATGGAATTTCAAATCACTGTGGTTCTACTCCGATGGATCTTAGGAAAGATGCCTTGGTAGGTGCTTCTCGACTGATCCTGTTCCTGCGCAGTGTAGCCTATAGATACAAAGGAGTAGCCACGGCAGGATGTTGCGAGATCGAACCGGGAGTGGTAACCGCGATTCCCGGTATCTGTCGGTTGACTATCGATCTGCGTAATTTAAACAAAACGAACCTTGAAAAGATGTGGAACGAAACATTTGCCGAGGCGCAAAGGATCGTTCAAGAAGAAGGATTATCGTTGGACTGTGAGAACCTTATGCAGATTGATCCTGTTTTGTTTCATCCACAACTGGTAGAACTCTGTAAGCAGTCCATACTCGAAGTAGTGCCTCAAGTCCATACAATGGGATCTGGACCACTCCATGATGGGACTGAAATGGCCAAAGCGGGTATACCTTCAGCTATGATGTTTGTCCAGAGTAAAGGGGGAATATCCCATAATCCAAAAGAAGACTCCGATCTTGAACACCTTGAGTTGGCTGTTATCGCCCTAGAGAAATGGGTAAAAAAGACAATCGATTGGATAGTTCAGTCATACCCTTAAAAATAGTCTTTTAAGAATATCCCTTCGTTAAATTCCCTTTTTATTGCTGACCTTGGACCGAAAGAGAAAGCTGTTTTTTTGGGTAATGTTTGATGTGGAACTGAACAGGAATGATCACTTGCGAGGCTATCGGGGTGTTCCCTTTCCTTGCGGGATGGAGCTTCCACCTTCTTACAGCATTTAAAGCCATGGAGTCAAGCCCTTGATCCCCGGAGGATTTATAAAGACGTACAGATTTGACATGGCCTGTATGGGACACATCAGCTAAAATGTAAGATACCCATGTTTTTTTGGGTACAGCATGATGGTCAGAAGAGGATCTTGGATTCATTGAAGAAGCGAACCGAACGCAAATGATCTTCTTTCTTATCGATTGATCACCGGCTTTCTTGGAAGAAAATTTCCACTGTTTTGCCGAAAACAAGGCGGTTTCATCAAGATCTGGATATCCCGAAGATTTGTAAATCTTGGCTGATTTTATCCCTCCATCTGGATAAATTTCAACTTGGATATACACTTTGCGATTTTCTCTTCTCCTATGTCTTGTCCATTGATAATCGCTGGAATCATTGGAATTTTCGAATCGAGATCTGCTACTTTGGGAGTTATCAGCCCTAAGGGGGATAAATGATAACCCAAAGAGAATAAGGGAAAAAAGCAAAATTACTTTAAAGTCGTATTTCTTTTCCAATGGGTTTAACAAGATGAGATATTCTAAAGCACTAAATATAAATATTAATTGAAAATAAAATATGAATTTTTGTTTTTCTAGGCAAGCTGAATAAAGTTTTAATCTTTTTTATGAAAGAAATATTTTTGCTTTGAAACGTTTCTTCGTTTCTTTCTGATAACGACTGGAAGGAAAAAACTAAAGAACTCAAAGAGTGAGTTTGATGCCAAAACCCATATCTTGATGCCTAAAGGGCTTAGGGCAAGTTCCACCGGGAGTAAATCCTATAGTGAAGAAGACACTGTGGCCGTCGTCACAAGATGGCGGATAAACCGGCCAAGTTGAAGCAGAGCTTGAGCTTTCAACCTGTTTGGAAAGGTTCGAACAGGCCTGATGGAAGGGATCAATCTTTACACTTTTATCAAGCAATAGTCCTTTTCCTTTTCCCAATGAACCTCCGTTCCCAAAACGCTACATAAAGAAATCATTCTTTCAATGATTTGCTTAGCTTCCCTACCTTTAGCCCTTTGCGCTCTAAAATTATCTATCCGTACGGGGTAAAGCCAAAGTGATAATACCTTTTTTCTTTCTATTCTTATCAGAAATACAAAACTCCAGTCATTTCGGAAGTAGGGATCTACTGCATAATCATCGATAAAATCACCACATGAATAGAGAATCATCCCTCCATGAAAAACTTCAACAGCTCGAAAAACATGTGGAGAATGACCAAATACCAAGTCTGCCCCGCTATCTATCAATCGGTGAGCAAAATCTATATGCTCTAAAGGGACTTCAAATCCCCAGTTCGAACCCCAATGAGCCGAAACAATGAGAAAATCTACCTTCGATTTCGTTTTTTTGACCAGTTTAAAAAGCCTCTGTGCCCTGGGATCATCCAACACGACTGGTACATAATGGATACCTCCTGCTCTTTCAGTAGCTTCCCAGGAAGGTTCATTATCGGTAAAGGCCAGGAAACCAATCCTAAATCCATGAACATCATCTATGGCCGGTCGGCTGCATTCAGCTAAATTCATTCCAGCCCCGCTATGGAGTATTCCTGCCGCATCAAGGCTGTCCAGCATTTCAGCCAAAGCTTCTGTTCCATAATCAAGGACATGGTTATTCGCTAAAGATACCATTCTTATGCCAGCCTCTTTTAGCACTTCAATGTTCTTTAGTTGCGACCTGAACCGGAAAGTTTTTGGAGGAAGACCTTGGGGTTCGGGCAGATCGGTAAAAACACATTCCAAATTGCATCCTTTCCAATCTGAACACCGCAATAGTGGTAGAAGATCTCCCCACGGATAAGAAAAAGCTTCTTTTTCCAACACTTCGTTGAGAAGTCGTCCCAGCATCACATCGCCCACAAGAATAATCCTCATCACCATTTCACAACCTAAAAAAAGATCGATTCTTATAAAAGCTTACCCGACACAGCCTTTTTTTCGATATATTTTCTCTATCTAATGAACCCATAAAAATAAATTTTTTGAATTTAAAATTTAAATATGCTGAACGTCTTAAGCCTTACACAAGGAGTTAGGGAATTTTAATAAATAAAAGCTCTTTTTTTACTTTTTAATTCAGTTTGAACAGAACTTTCTCTTTTCGATCTAACCTAAAAATTGCTGTTATATAGGGGTTTAATCACTAAACCTTATAAAAATAATTGCTATGGAGGGGGAAAATAATAATCAATATTCACTATAGAATTAATAGAGAATGAAATTTTACATCGTTGGGTTTTTCGTTGCTTTTCTTATAGGGTTAACAGGCGTGGGAGGAGGGACGCTGACCGTTCCCGTGCTCATTATGCTTGGCATTGAACCTTCGATAGCCGTTGGCATTTCCCTTGGGTTTTCTGCCCTGATTAAAATTCCTAGTTCCATAGTCTATTTTTTTAAAGGACATATCGAAAAAAAAACGTTATTTTATCTTTCAGCGGGGGGGATTCCCGGGGTTATTTTAGGTTCGCTACTTTTGGGTAATATTTACAAGCACGATAAGCTTCGCTCCCTAATCCTTCTTATGATCGGGCTAACTCTGGTCATCTCCTCCCTAGTCAACCTATGGCACACCCTCAAAGATTACAGACCCACAACCAATAAGTATGCCATTCTATTGCCTCTGTTTGCTTTTTTAATCGGTTTTGAAGTAGGGACATCTTCTTCTGGGGCGGGAGCCTTAGGTACGCTTTTACTGTTGAGTCTAACGACTTTGAGTCCAAGTGACGTGGTGGGTACTGATATCACTTTTGGACTTATTCTATCCCTTATCGGGGGTGGGATTCATCTTTTTCAAGGATTAAGCGATACCAATATCATAGTTAAAATGGTTACAGGTGGAATTTTTGGAGCCATAGGAGGAGCGTTTGCCTGTATAATCTTTCCTAAGAAACCAGCACGAATTTTTCTTTTGCTCTGGTTGATTTTCGTCGGTTCCATGCTTTTTATAAGATCGCTTCGATAAAGGATATAGATCGATTGTTTATCTTCTGTATTCACTTTAATGTTGATCTCTCATTCCTCAAGACAATGAAGGCTATCCTCCAAGAGAACATTTATTTTACAAAACAACCTTAGAACTAGGCCTGAAAGTGGGGACACATTAATCTAAGTACGGCTAACAGGGTAAGAAGAAAAATTTTCCTTCAGTCCAATCCATTTAACAGGATCTAACAGCTCATCGTCGATTCTTTTAGCTCTACAAACCTCGCTCAACTACCCCTATTCCTATCTCTCGTAAGCATAAAATACCCTAGCTTAATCAATCTTTATTTTCTATTCATCAACAATATCAAGGATTATACCGCAAAAAGTAGCGTTCTTATCCTGCTATGTTTATTGAAAAAATCACCAACCCTTTTTCTCTTGACTCATCAAGATTAAAATAAGCCACCGGCCTTCATAAACTTGTTTCCATCTCCCTGTTTATGTGATATTCTTTAAAAGAGCCAATACCTTAACCTTGAGGTAGTTATGAAAAAATTAAAAAAAGTCTTTCCTATAACAGCAACTCTGCTTTGTTGGGCTTTTGCCATGACTGGGAAAGCACAAACCACCCCTTCGAGTTCACAATCCACACAAAATCAAATCCAAGGGGCAACAAGTTCCTCTGATCAAACCAAAAAAGAAGCGACAAAGACTGCCAAAACAAAACTCGACAGGTCAGGAACAACGGTCAGTAGAAAAACAAAAAAGTCGAAGCGAATGGCAAAGAAAGAGAAAAAAGGCTTTGGGCATGAAGTGGAAAAGTCCTTCAAAGATGTTGGCGGAGAAATGGAAAAGGGCTTTACGGGAAAAAGAACGATAAAGTAAACCTTTTTCACCCTTAAATATCATTATAGAAAACCTAACCGTTTTCTTATTTTGTCCAGGCATGAGTCTTTCTTTGAGAGTTGCAGCCATTGGTCTCTTTTTTTCTTTTTCCCTATATTTGTTGGGAGAAAAGGTTGAAGGCAATTTTTTTCCCTATGGGGTTGCAAGTGGAGATCCTACGTCTAATAGCGTGATTATCTGGAGCAGGATAGAAAGCGCTTTGCCTTCGCTGAATGTCAACTACGAAATGGCCTTGGATCCCTCATTTAAACAAATGATTAAAAAGGGGACGGTTAATACTTCTCTAGAGAGGGATTACACCCTAAAAACAGATGTTCAAGGACTTGAGCCGGCCACAATCTATTATTACCGCTGGTCATGGAATGGCCATTATAGCCCAACAGGAAGAACAAAAACTCTACCCCTACAAGCTAAAAGTATTCGGATAGCCCTGGCCAGTTGCCAGCATTACGGCGCAGGGTTCTATACCGCTTATCGGTATATAGCGCAAGATAATCCCGATTTCATTCTTCATGTGGGAGATTGGATCTACGAGTTTCCTGTTTATGCTACCACTTGTGCAAGACCCGATCCAGTGGGTATAGCTGTAGATCTTAATTCATACCGGGCAAAACATAGGCTCTATCGGACCGATCCAGATCTCCAGGAAGCCCTAAGGAATATTCCTCTCATTGCTATCTGGGACGATCATGAAGTTCAGAACGACTACGCAGGTACTGCCCTTTACTTCTATAACCGAGAAAGGATGAGAGCGGCTTACACCGCTTACTTCGAATATCTCCCAGTAAGGGAACAGAAAGAATGGAAACTTTACCGCTCTTTTAAAATTGGAAATCTTTTGGAACTTTTTCTTACCGATGGGAGGCAATACAGGGAAGAAGATATCGGGCATCCGGCCACCCACCCTTCTTTGGAAGATCTTCTCCAAGTTTCGGCTCCTGGACGATCCATGCTTGGAGCAGAGCAAAGAAACTGGCTCTTACATTCTTTAAAATCAACTCAAAGCTTATGGAAATTCGTCGCCAGCGGTGACATGATGATGGAGATCAAGCGGGATGGCAAACCTTTGAATCTGGATCAATGGGATGGATTCGAATGGGAAAGAAAGCAAATTTTAAGCTCTATCCAGCAAAACAAGATCAAGAACGTAGTCGTTTTGAGTGGTGACAGCCACATTTTTAGTTTTGGTAAGCTCATTATTGACGGAGAGCAGGTCGCTACCGAAATTGGTACCGCAGGCATATCATCTCCTGCTGGGAAAATTGCAGACAAAGAAGAGTTACTCAAACAGAATCCTCACGTTATCTTTACAGATACCGATCATAGAGGCTATGTTCTTCTTGATATATCCTCTGAAGGAATCGATGTTTGCTTTTATGGACTCGATACCGTCCTGAACCCTGAAGCACAAAGAATACTTCTCAAGAAATTCCATATCCCTGTCTCCCCTTAACTGGTAAAAAAAATTTTTATTGAAAATCAAAAAAACCAGTTAAACTTTCATACCTTTATAACTCTTTCAGAACTTTTTATTTTGCATACTCTTATGAACAAGACTATCACCGAATTTATTGGCACTTTTTTTCTCGTTTTAACCATTGGTTGCACGGTCATAGGGGGTGTGGCGATGGCTCCGCTCGCTATCGGTTCAGTCCTTATGGTAATGATTTTTGCAGGAGGACATATCTCTGGAGGACATTATAATCCGGCGGTTACCTTGGGGGTTTGGCTACGTGGTCGCTGTCCCACCCAGGATGTTATGCCTTACATGATCTCCCAATTTTTGGGTGCTCTTGGTGGAGCAGTGCTCGTAAAACTTTTTAGAAAGGCTCCTCTCTCTGCCTTATCTATAGACTACTTTCCGGCATTCATGGCTGAATTTCTTTTTAGTTTTGCTCTTGTGTATGTAGTCCTTAATGTGGCCACAGCCAAGGGGACAGCGGGTAACTCTTTCTATGGTCTTGCAATCGGTATGACATTAATGGCGGGAGCTTTTGCTGTTGGAGATATCTCGGGAGCGGTATTTAATCCCGCGGTCGCCCTGGCTATCTCCATACTTGGTCTCTGTTCTTACAAAAACTTGTGGCTTTATTTAATCGCCGATTTCCTTGGTGGGGCATTAGCGGCAGGAATTTTTAAAACTATCAACCGCTCAGATCATTAGCCTAAGGCTATACCCATTGCAGCTAAAAAAAGGGAAATCGACCAAAGGATGTCAAAATTTATCCATTTCTTATAAAAGAACTGCAAAAGATCAGCACGAAAAACAACAGTAGCGATTAAAAATATGGCTAAAAAATACCCAAGGGAATGAACAACGGAGGGATAAAGAAATAACTTGAATGAGCCTCCCTGCATAGACCAGGGGAAAAAGGGTTTTCCGCAGAAAGAAGATCCTGCAAAAACCATCAATCCTGCTCCATGAGCGGAGGCCATAAGAAAAGACCAGTATACAAGATCCATTATTCCCACGTTCATCCCTACCCAATTGGGATGTCTGGCTCTAAAAAGCCAATAAAATCCAAAACCAAAAAGAGCTATCCCAGATAATCCTTTAACCCAAAACGGGGAAAGAGCTTTTCCTAAAAGGACAAAAATGCCGCAAGTAAACAAAACAGCCAGGAAATGTCCGACAAGGAGTGCACCTACCGCTCTAGGAATCCAAGAAAAACTGTTATGCTGGAGGGCTAAAGCCACTGCAAAAAGCCAACCCATAGCTGGATTGAGCCCATGAAAAAGACCTAACCCCAAATAAAAACCCAGAGCTTCAATACTCATGGAAAACAAAAAGAATCAGTCGAAGAATCTCCTCCTTGAAGCCTGACTTGATGCGGTCTCAACCCGGCAAACTCGATAAAGAAATCCTTTTCAAATTCAAAACTTTTGGGGGTTGATTGAATTTTAACCATCCAGCCCTCGATACCCGAAGGATAAAATTGTTCATCCCAAGCCCAGTAGAGGGAATTAGTGAGATAGATGCGTTTGCCATCACGGCTAACTTCGACCATCTGAGGTCCTCCATTGAGAGCTTTCTGCGGATTTTTTGGATGAGAATACTGAAAACCAATACCCCCTATTTTAAGACAACCTACCAGCTCAGGATTATAAGGATCAGCTACCTCGTATTTTCGAAGTTCTCCTGTTCCCCAGCAGGACACATAAAGATATTTATCGTCCAACGATAAGTCGATATCCGTGATAAGAGGGGGAACTTTACCGAAGGGTTTTAACAAAGTGGGAAGCTTTTCTTGCTCAACAGATATAGCGGGAATTTCGATCACTTTTTTTATCTGCCATCCACTGTTGTCTCTAAACCATAACCAGACTGAAGCTGAAAGATCTTTCCTGGAAATAACAACCCCTGCAAAACCATACGATTTTCTAGGGTCGTGGGCAGGCCTAAGCTCAAGTGCCATCTGGTTATCCTCCCCGAGATCGAGGACTTGCAAATGTTTTCGTTTTCTCATATCCCACAAATGAAGCCTATGCCCATATTTTCCCTCCATGAGCAGTGAACCGACCACACCCTGTTCTACCATAGGAGGTGTGCCCCATTCGCTGCTTATCAGGATGTCCTGGTTAATATGCCACCAAAAATCATAAGCGTAATACTGTGGCCCTCTGTCTATTTCCCACATACCCAAGGGATCAAAAGAAAAATGATCCAGGATAAAAATCCCTCCAGGCCCTTCTCCTTTGTCGTTACCCAAAGCACTCACATAAATACCTTCAGGTCCACAGTGCACGGTGTGAGGCCGGGAATAGCCGGTCCGCTTCTTAAGAACCTCAGGTTCAATAATTTTCGTGATCTCTGGAAACAGAGGATTTGGTTTAGTATCTATGACGTAAATCCGAGAAGATCTTAACCCAGGAACCACCAGGTATCTCCTTTCAAGATGGGGATGGGGTGACTGTGGACAAAGTGAACTGCTGCAAGCATTCCATCCAAAATGATGCAGTTCATCTCCTGGATAAGGCATTTCCAACTGACTGACGATCTGCCCATAGGTTTTTGAATCCGGGTCAAGATCAACAACCGCTAAAATATCGCCTCGGGGGTTTTCTAGGGATCCATTAGACTGTGCAGCGGGGTTCAAAGCAACCACATAAGCGAGTTTTTCTGGAGGAGATTCCATCGCTACCCTAGCTGAAGGATAAAAGGTTGGATCAATTGTCCATCTCATAGACTTTTTTGGTTAATATAAGAGTAATTAGGGTAAAATATATTTTCTGCAAAAACAGTAAAGATATTTTCTTTATCCTTAGTTTCCCCTTTATGTTAGAGAGAGTTCATGGTCAAGGCTTCTGAGTAAGCATAGGGGTAAGCGGTCAATATTATTGATTAAACCCTAAAGGTTGGGAACAAAAAGCGAGCATAACTGCGTAACGCTTTGGGTAAGGAACTTTTCTTTTTCAGAAAAGAGCTCAAGGATCTGTTTTTTTTTGTCAGCAGAAAAAAGCTCATCCAGGGAATATTCTATTTTCTTGGGCAAAACATTCCGGAACTCTGTCCTTCTGCGAGGATGACCCAAGGGAAAAATCACCTCTTTTTTATCGGTCGAAGAACCATCTTCGAAAAAAACCTGTATAGCGTTAGGAACCGCCATTTTTTCTGGATCATAATAAGCTGAAGTGTAGGTTTTATCTTCAATAGTAACCATTTTTCTCCTTAAGTTATCAATCCGCGGATCAGCAGCAACGTCATTTTCATAGGAGCCTTGGGTTACTTGTCCAAATAGCAAAGCGATAGCAACAATATATTCAAGACAGTGATCCCGATCAGCTGGGTTAGATAAGGGTCCCTGCTTATGAATGATCCGTATAGCGGGCAACTGGGTATGAATTTCTATCCGCTGGATCTTCTCAAGCTTAGCTAAGACCTCGTCTCGAAGGGCTAAAGCTGCTTCGATAGCACTTTGAGAGTGATACTCCGCCGGATAAGCTTTAAAGAGCACATTTTTCATGACGTAATCTGAAAGCGGCCGATCGAGTACAACTTGCGTTCCTCTTAAAAAGGCATCGGGAAATCCCCATTGAGGTTGAGAAAGTACATTTGGATAAGCCATTTCCCCTCTTAATGCAATAAAAGCAAGCCATACCGCTCTGCGCACGGCATCAGCCGCTGCCCAAGATTTTCTCCAACCCGTAACCGGAGCATGTCGATAAATTCTTAGTGGAGCTCCATCCACAAAACTGTTGGACAAAGCACTCATGACCTCTTGTTCCCCTCCTCCAAGGATGGCAGAGGCCACGGCTGCTGAAGCAACTCGAACAAAAACCACATGATCTAGCCCAAACCGGTTTAGAGAGTTTTTCAAAGAAAGCACTCCCTGAATTTCATGGGCTTTAATCATCCATTCAAGAATTCTTAACCCACTTATTTTTTCTTTCTCCCTTTTTTCCCTATACTGGGCACAGGCCAGTATGGCTCCCAAGTTATCAGATGGATGACCCCATTCTTGGGCAAGCCAGGCATCATTGTAATCAAGCCAACGAAGAGCACAGCTGATAGCAAAAGCCGCATCCAAGGGATGAGCTCGCAAGGTTGTTCCAGGAATAAGACAGCTAAACTTCTCTGACGGTTCATCAAACAAGGGAGTCAGCCTAAGCCGACATTCTTCGGATTTAACTCCAAGAAATAGGCAAGCAAGAGAATCCCAGAAACAAAGATAAGCATTATCAAGGGCATCCTGGCTCAGTTCCTTATTAGATAGAACATAGCTACAAATCTCATTTAAAACCTGCTCTCCTTCTTTTTCCATAATTTTAGCTCATCTTAGATATTTATCCTTTAGTCCTTTTTTTCCCTCTTTTTTTAGCAGAAAGCCTCCTCTATACTTTCCCTGAGCTTAAGAACATTTTCTTTAACTTTGCCTTTGAAAACAGCCGAGCCCGCTACCAGCACATCCGCTCCTGCTCGAACAATTTCAGCGGCATTAGAAGGTTTTACCCCTCCATCGATTTCAAGCCAGGCTTTAGAATCTATCCGGTCAAGCATCTCCCTGAGCCTAGAAACTTTCTCTGTACTTGTAGGAATATAATCCTGACCTCCAAACCCCGGGTTGACGGACATTACCAAAAAGAGATCGGCATAGGTAAGTATTTCTTCAAGACTCACAAGAGGGGTAGCAGGATTCAACGTAACGCCAGCCTTAACTCCCAGGTCATGAATCAGTTGAACCGTTCGATGCAGATGAGGACATGTTTCTACGTGAACCGTGATGATGTCAGCCCCAGCGCGCACAAAATCGGGAATGTAACGATCGGGATTTTCAATCATTAAATGGACGTCAAGGGTTGTTCCCGTAGCTTTCTTTAAAGGAACCAAAGCTTCAACGATCAAAGGTCCGATTGTTATGTTGGGGACAAAATGGCCATCCATTACGTCAATATGAAGCCAGTCAGCTCCCGCATCCAATGCCTCCTTTGCATGGACTTCGAGACGTGCAAAATCAGCAGATAAAATCGAAGGAGCTATCTTAATATCTCTACGAATGCTTTTCATGCTTACCTATTATCATTATTCTTTATATGATCTGACAACCAAATTTTCTCATTTAAGCATACTTACGAAGTCCACGCCCGCAAATATTGAAGAGGCCATGGACCTTTGACCCTCAAGGTTTTCGCCGCTTTCAATACCCAGTAAGGATCCCTGAGAAGCTCTCGGGCTAAAAATACACAATCAGCCTTTTCTTGAGAA
Source organism: Methylacidiphilum caldifontis (assembly GCF_017310505.1). Taxonomy (NCBI): domain Bacteria; kingdom Pseudomonadati; phylum Verrucomicrobiota; class Methylacidiphilae; order Methylacidiphilales; family Methylacidiphilaceae; genus Methylacidiphilum (ex Ratnadevi et al. 2023); species Methylacidiphilum caldifontis. Next base: position 778,707 of record NZ_CP065957.1, read on the forward strand.
ATGATCGCTTCAGCCTGCCAAGGATCAGTAATCAGTCCAACCGCTGCGGTCTTGATCCCGACTTTTCTCCGGATAGCTTCAGCAAAAGGAACTTGGTAACCTGGCCTAACGGGTAGCGCTACATTAAGAAGTCCTCCACTGGAACAATCGATAAGATCGATACCGATTTCCTTAAGCCGAAACGAAAAAGCAATCGATTGTTCCAGGTCCCATCCTCCCTTCACCCAGTCGGTAGCCGAAATACGGACAAACAGGGGCAACTCTTCGGGCCACTGGGACCTTACAGCTTTAGCTACAATAAGAGGAAATCTCATCCGATTTTCTAGACTTCCACCAAACTCGTCACTGCGCCTATTTGACAGGGGTGAAAGAAACTCATGGAGGAGATAACCATGAGCCATGTGGATTTCTAAAACCTGGAAACCCGCTTTGCGTGCTCTATGAGTCGCTCGGACAAAATCTTCTTCAACTTTGTGGATCTCCTTACGACTCATCTCTACGGGTATTGGAGAAAGAGAATCAAAAGGAATAGGACTGGGAGCCATAGGAATCCAGCCATTTTTTTCTGGAGGCAAAGGAGCTCCCCCTAGCCATGGCTTATCAGTAGAAGCTTTTCTACCCGCATGACCTATCTGGATACCTACGACTGCTCCCTGCTTAGTTACAAAATCCACAATAGGAATAAACCGATCGATATGAGCATCTGTCCAAATACCGGAATCATAGGGGGTAATTCTTCCTTCAGGGCTAACAGCAGTAGCCTCAACCATGACAAGGGCCACTCCTCCCACAGCACGTGATCCCAAGTGCACCAGATGCCAATGGTTGACATATCCCTTCTCTGCCGAATACATGCACATCGGGGAGAGAAATATCCTATTTTTAAACTGCACGGACCGGACCCTAAAAGACTCAAAGAGTTTGCTCATCGACTTTTCTCGGGAAACTTTAAATTTTTAAATTTGATTTCTATCTATTCGTTTTTACCCATAGGCTGGGGCAATTCGAAATTTTTCATCGAAATGATTTGCCGGGCATGAACTTGTCCAAGAATATACTTTAACCGATACTCAAGATCGAAAAAAGAGGGCAAATGCCCAAAAAGACCCTTTTCTGCGCTCGCATGATAATGGATCTCAAGCTTATCCACAACAGCAATAAACCAAGCCATCTCAACAGGCTTAGGTAATCGGCCTTCGACACAAAGCACAGAATAGTCCTCTTTACTAATCCACATTTTACCCTGGATAGCATTGATCAATTTTTCTATTTTCGATTGATAGGGCTGGTTGGGTTTGGGGTCGAAACGGATAATGTAGGAAGGAAGTCCATGCCATCTGCTCATCCCCTCATAACTGATAGCAAACCGAGGAACAAGGTTTTTTAGCGATAGATAATCTGAAACCATGTTAGCCGCCTGTGCCTTTTGAATATCCTGGGTGCTTAACTTGCGCATCGCTAGGGTTCCCGTTTGAGGGTCAGCCGATAGAAGAAAACCTTCACCCGGTTTCACTAAAAATTGTAAGCTGTTGGTTTTCAAAGGATTGCCGGAAGAATCCAGTTTTTGGATTTCTACCTTTTCTTGATACTGCAAAGCCAACATCGCTTTGGTCATGAGCTCGTTCTGATAAATAGCTCTCTTAAGAATTTCGTCTAGGGGAAGAGAACTAAACTCCTTGTTCGACTCTGAATGAGAAGGATAAACCAAAGGCCAGAAAAAAACCCATAACCAGATTAATCCTCTTAGAAAGATAACGAAAAGTTGATTTTTTTTGCAATAAAGATATGCTGAGAGAATGTCTAAGCACATAAAACTTTTTATTCCTGGTCCTACAGAGGTATCTAAAAAAACTTTAGAGGCTTTTGCAAGCCCAATGATTGGACACAGAAGCAAAGAGTTTCAAGCTCTTTATCGTGATGTTCAGCCTTCTCTCCAACAACTTTTCTATACCCAAAGACCGGTATTCTTTAGTACCAGTTCCGCGTGGGGGGTAATGGAAGGAGCTCTGAGAAACCTTGTTCAGAAAAAAGTGCTTTGTTGCATGAATGGTGCCTTTTCTGACAAATGGTTTGATGTGGCCATACGCTGTGGCAAAGAAGCTGAAAAACTTCAATATCCCTGGGGGATACCTGTTGATCCGACCGATTTAAAAAACCGGCTCAAGACCGGGGAGTTTGATGCAGTAACGGTCATTCACAATGAGACTTCTACGGGGATGATGAATCCGCTATTTGAAATCGCCGGGGTAATGAGAGAATTTCCGGAAGTCTCTTTTATTGTTGATTGTGTCTCTTCTTTTAGCGTTCTTAAAATACCCTTTGATGAACTGGGGATCGATGTAATGCTTACGGGAACTCAAAAAGCACTCGCCTTGCCTCCTGGTGGAGCTCTTTTTGCCGTATCTCAAAGGGCAATGACCAAGGCTGAAAAGACTCCTGCAAGGGGCTACTACTTCGATTTTCTTGAATTTCAAAAGAATCATGAAAAGGATATGACCCCAAGCACCCCTTCTATTAGCCTGTTTTACGCTCTCAAAAGCAAGCTTTCCGAAATATTCAATGAAGGGGTAGAAAACCGATACCATAGGCATTTAACTATGGCTCAGATGACCAGGCGATGGGCCACCGAAAGGGGATTTGAGCTTTTCCCTCAAAAGGGGTACGAATCTGTTTCCTTAAGCTGTATTAAAAACAACCTCGGAATAGATATACCCAGCTGGATTCAGCTTCTTAAAAACCGCTTTGCTGTAACGATTGATGGGGGATATGGAAAAATCAAAGGCCAGACTTTTAGGATTTCTCACATGGGAGATGAAACCCCTGAAACTATCGGGAAACTGTTGGAAAACCTGGATGAATGCTTACAAGAAGTAAAGAAGCATTAGAGTATGGGGGTATTGAAAGTTAAAAGAGTCTAGCAGTAGGTCTTGAGCTGAGAAGATCCCTCGCAAAAAGCCTTTCCTTTTGAGTAATTGATTCTTTCCAAGAAGCCTTTTCCATTCTATTGTTGGAAAAGACAAGAGGGCATGCGAATTTTAATTGTCGAAGACGAATTAAAGATCGCTCGGTTCATATCGCGGGCCCTGGAAGAAGAAGGTTTTGTTGTCGACAGTTGCAATCGTGGAGATGAAGCTTTGTTGCAACTATTAACTACTCCTTATGATGCCGCTGTCTTAGACATTATGCTTCCTGGTCCTGATGGACTTAGTATTCTGCGGTCTTTGAGAGACAGGGGGATTCATATTCCTATTCTTTTGTTAAGTGCAAGAGGAGAAACCCGAGACAAAATTGAAGGGCTAAATAGCGGTGCGGATGACTACCTTCCAAAACCCTTTTCAATGGATGAGCTGATAGCTAGACTCAGGGCGCTTATCCGAAGAACTGCAGGCATAGGCCTTTCTGTTTATAAGGTAGGCAACTTGACACTGAACCTTGTCACAAGAGAGGTTTATCGCGGTCAAAAAAAAATAGATCTCACAGTCAGGGAATTTTCAATCCTTGAGTTACTGATGAGGACACCAGGAAGGGTTTTCACCCGGACCCAAATCTGTGAACATGTCTGGAACTATCACTTCGATCCAGGAACCAATCTTGTCGATGTGTATATCCAAAAGCTCCGTAAAAAGATCGATGAATGTGAAGAACAAAAATTGATACAAACTGTTAGAGGGGTAGGTTACAAGATTGAAGCTCCTTGATAACAGGGGACTAAAAGAGTTTTTTTAAATGAAAAACCTCCCTTTGCGTTGGAAAATAGCCTTTTGGACAGCATTTCTAGTTGCTGTTGCTCTGCTTTCTTCTGGAATGGTTACCGGAATTGTACTTTACAGAGAACTCGTAGAAAGCACAGATCGGGAATTAAAATCAGACTCTCTGGAATTTTTTAACCTCCTGGCAGAAAAACAAAACCGTTCTTTAAGTGCTTCAAAAAGTCTGTCCCAGGACTTTGAGAACTTTGAAGAAAGCTCGATCATGGAGTTCTCTACCGCTGAAAGCATCCCTCTTTACAAATCCCCTCTTCTTAAGGAAAAAGAGCTTTTTGCAGGCCACCCTACAGATAGTTTTTTCTACGAGAAACTTGATCGCGGTCTTTACCGTATTTTTTATACCCAAAAAAACGGTTATCGGCTAGCCCTTGGGAAAAACATGGCTTCCCTTTATGAAATTCTTACCGAAGCTTCTCATGCTTATCTGCTTGCTTTCCCCTTCGCCCTGCTTCTTTCTACTTTGGGAGGATGGTGGATATCTCGAAAGGCTCTTTTGCCTATCCGCAATCTGACTTCAGCCCTCGAACAGATCAGGGCTTCAGCTCTTCACCGCAGAATTTCTATTCCTGCTCAAGATCCAGATCTCAAAAGGCTTGTCAGTATTCTTAATGAAATGCTAGCTCGGCTTGAAGAGGCCTTTCAAAGAGAAATTCGATTAACTGCCGATGCTTCCCATGAACTCAAAACTCCACTGACTATTCTCAAAAACGAGCTTGAGACTGCTCTTCAGCGATCGGATACAGATCTTCAAACCGAAAAAACATTTCTCAACCTTTACGAACAGGTTCAAACCCTAAATTCCCTTACCCAGACCCTTCTTTTCCTTTCCAATCTTGATCGGGACAACGCCTTCCTCAAACCAGCACCAATAGCCATTTCGCAAGTTCTCAACGAGATTGTTGAAGATGTAGCCATTGTGGCTTCTTCCAAAGAAATAACCATTAAAAAAGAGCTGACAGAAGTGGGTTACCTGTATGCCGATGAGGATCTCCTCCGCAGGCTTTTATGGAACATTTTTGACAATGCGATTCAACATAATATTTCTGGAGGCATTATAGAGGTAAAGCTAAAACCAAAACCCCCTGACAGCTGTCTTATCCAGGTGAGCAACAGTGGTCCTATCGTAGCTGAAGAAGAAAGGAAAAAAATTTTCGAAAGATTCTACCGTGGGAAAAACGCAACCGAAAAAGCCACTGCAGGCCATGGACTAGGTTTAAATCTCTGTAAAGAAATTGTCAGCGCTCACAAAGGAGAAATTAGCTATGATGTCGATGAAAGAGGACTCAACCAGCTTACAGTGGTATTTCCCCTTAGTGTAAATTCTTTTCTCAGCACAAAAAAAGCAAAGGACCTTCTTAGCTAATCGCTTTACCTTGGGCGGCTACTTTGTACTGGGCTTGTTTTATTTCCTCAATGTCTCCTAGGTAATAGGAAGAGAGCTTTTTACCCCGCTCATCAATGTCATAAACTAGGGGAAAGCCAGTGGGTATATTAAGCCCCACAATCTCTTCATCACTGATACCTTCAATATATTTTATTAAAGCCCGGATACTGTTCCCATGGGCAGAAATCAATACCTTTTTACCAGAAAGGATCTCAGGGAAAATCTTTTCTTTCCAGTAAGGCACGGTTCTTTGGAGGGTATCTTTTAAACTTTCAGCCGAAGGGATCTCTTCAGGAGACAAATCCCGGTAGCGTGGGTCAAAACGAGGATGAGAGGGATCGTTAATATCCAGTTTGGGGGGAGCAATATCGTAGCTTCTACGCCATAAAAGGACCTGCTTTTCTCCATACTTCTTGGCCATTTCCGACTTGTTTAATCCTTGAAGAGCCCCATAATGCCTTTCGTTAAGACGCCAACTTTTTTCCACCGGAATCCACATCAGGTCCATTTCATCTAGGACAATCCATAAGGTACGAATTGCCCGTTTCAATAAAGAACTAAAAGCGAGGTCAAATTCAAACCCCGCTTCTTTAAGAAGTTTAGCTGCATTTTCCGCCTCTTCCTTGCCACGACTCGAAAGGTCCACATCAGTCCAGCCAGTAAACCGGTTTTGCCTATTCCAAATACTTTCACCATGACGAAGGAAAACTACTCTCATGTGCTTTACTATGATTCAGAAAAGACAAAAAAGAAAAATTAATTTTTTTTCATCTAAACTATTCTTTTTTCTTTAACTTACTGATTCATGTTTTTCATCTAAGAGAAAAATATTAAAAAGAAAAATGGACTTCTCTTTTTTAAGCTGCGATGAAAACAGCGATTATTCTTGTTCAACTTTTCTTTTGTGCATTTTTGGGTTTTAGTCTTCAAAGATTAAACGGAGCAGAAAATAAAGAAGGTTTTTTAAAGGATCTTCTCAATCGAGGTCTATCCTCCAATCCTGACGTCCGCTACTTTTTCCTGGAGATCGAAGCAGCCAAAGGTCAGCAAATTCAAGCACGACTTTTTCCCTATCCCCAGTTTATTGGCTATATCGGGCCTTGGAGCAGTGGTGGATCAGCAACTACTCCTTCTGCATTCTCTCCTTATGGCTACCAATTCTATGAACTCTATCAACCCCTTCCTTTCCCTGGAAAGCTCAAATCCCGAAAAGAGATCGCCGCCTTGGATAGGGAGATAGCGGAGTTGATTTATAGGAGATACAAACTTTTTCTAGCATTCAAAATCTACTCCCTTGCCTACAGTATCGGTCTTAACGAGGAAAGTCTCCGGATAACTCAAGAAATTATTGAAAGGATAAATTTGCTTATCGACTTTTTGTCCAAAAGACCTAAGATCGGCATACAGGCTCTTGTTGAACTCAGAATATTAGAAGGTGGACGAGTCGGTTTCCTTCAGAACAAAAGGGATCTAGAGCAAAACCTTGCTTCTTTAAAATCCCAACTCAACGCTCTTCTCAACCTCTCCCCCTCAAATCCTATCCATGCCCACATCCTTCCCTCCGGGCCATTGCCCAAACTAAGCTTAGAATATTTAAAGCAAACCGCCCTCGAAAACAACCCTACCCTGCTTATTCATGAGCGTTTAACCAGGCGGGCAGAAAAAGAACTCGAATTAACCAGACTGAATGCTTATCCCGATTTTACTGTTGGCCCCTTTTGGGAATACAACAAGGGGATCAACACTGATCAGGGTGGAGGGGTAACTTTTACAGTCGGTATTCCCTTTAGTGGTTCAAACGTTCCGGGACAGGCGGGGTTTGCATGGACGACAAACAAGGGAAATATTATGAGTGCCCAAGCAAAACTTGACCAAAGTCGATCTCTTTACAAAGCGACCGTTCAATTCATCTATGGCTTGGTTGGATCTCGATTTGCCGTGTACGAAAAAGCCAGGGATCAGCTTCTCAACCTTCCTTCTGAAAATATGTTGGAACATCTGTCAAGGGCTGCGGCGATGGCTGAAAGACAATACCGGTTAGGTGCGATCGATATTAACAGGTTTTTGGCGGTTCAAAGGCAATTTCTTGCTGTAACTTATGCCATCCGTGGAGCTCAAATCGATGCGATATCCACTTTTTATGAACTTCAAAACATAGCGGGAATCGATTCCAGCCAAACTTCATTATAAAAGAAAAGAAAGCTATGAAAAAAACATCTATTCGAAGCTTATTCATATCTTCTTGTCGAAGGATATCTATCCTTTGGATAACTTTCTTTTTCAACTCCTCTTTCTTAATAGGCCAATCTGAAAATCTTCATTTTCCTTTGGCCATTCAAAAGCTGGTAGAAGAAGCCTACCAAAGGAATCCCGAAATTCTCTATTACCAGGCGGCAATAGAAGCGGCTAAAGGCCAATCCATACAGGCAAAGATCCTCCCCTACCCAGAAATAGTAGGTTATGCGGGTCCATGGTTCAGTAGCCCCGGACAGGAAAATGGAGCTGGGGCAACAGGTTTTTACCAGGAATATGAAATTGTTCAACCTTTTTTCTTTCCAGGCAAAATGAACATTCTTAAGGCTATTTCAGACAAAGATGGAGAACTGGCTAGACTTTGGCTAGACCAATTCAAGTTAAGCTTAAGAGCACAGGTCGTCAGCCTTGCTTACCAGCTTAGTGCAGCGGAGCTTAACGCCAAAGCTACAATGGAAGTACTCAATCAAAGCAAAGAGCTGATTGAATTTTTGGAAAAAAGACCCAAAATCGGTATTCAAGGTCTTCTTGATTTGAGAATCATCCAGGGGAGTCTTGTTGACTTTCAAAGGATGAATAGAGAGCAAGAACAGCTTAAAAAATCGGTTCTTTCCCAGCTCAATGCTATTCTTGGATATCCCCCTGATCATCCTCTATCTCAAAATATCCTTGCTCCTGAGCAATGGCCTGCTGTCCCTAGTCTTGAAACACTTTTGGAATCAGCTAGCAAGCATAACCTTTTCATCCAGATGAGAAGGATAGAAATTGAAAAAGCGGCAAAAGTTATCGATGCCGCTAAATTTGTGAATATCCCCGACTTTGGACTGGGTCCTTATTTTGTCCAGGAAAAAGGAACCAACAACAACATAGGACCGGGAGTAATTTTCACAAGTGGGCTTCCTCTCTGGAACCAGAATCGTGGAAATATTATCAGTTCAGAAGCAAGAAAAGATCAAGCGGTTTCCATGTTTGCTTCCACGTGGAGATCGATCCAGAGTTCAATCAACACCAGGCTTGAAGTTTACAGGCAAGCAACCGATCTTTTATCCAAAGTTCCCCCCTCTCTTCTTGATCGTCTCCGCTCGGCTGCATACTTGGCTGAAAGACAATACCGATTAGGAGCTATCCCTGTTCAAACCTTTCTTGAAATGCAAAGACAATATGTTTCCAGCGCAATCACTTTAAGAACTGCTCAGATCGATGCCGCTACGGCTCTCTATGATCTTCAAACGCTGACCGGTGGAGGTTGGTCAAAATAAAAAGCATTAAGTTGGCTATGTTCCTTTTTTTATTATTTTGGTTCTTTTTGATGAAATTTTATGATAATTCGGTTGTGCCGACTTTCCTCCTTTTTCTATTTGTTGGCTTTGCCTCTTTAAACCATCTTCTCCTTTATGGTCAAACTAGCGAGGTGCCCTCCCCTCAGGTGGTTTTCGAAGAGCCGCTTGCTGGACTTGATCCTTCTTCGCCTCCCCGATTCATCCCCGGCTCAGGTCTATTTCTAGGGGCTATTACTGAAAAGGAAATGGGAATCCAAACCACAGCTGCAGTTGAAAAAGAGATCGCTCCTCTCTATTTGGGCGAAAGCCAGGTTTACAGGTCATCCTGGGAAAAATCCTCCCGATATAATGGTCAGGAAGAAGGATTTGCTTATTCAACATCTTTTATTGACGGTAAAGACAGCGAAAAACTCAATGTTGGCCAGCGAGTACATGTTAAGGTCAAAAGAGCTGGTTCTGAGACCCTCAGCTATGAAGGCAAAATTTTTTACATAGACAAAGAGCTTATTCCGATTATTGGCAAAGCCGAAATCATTCTACAGATTTCCGACCCCTCACACACTTTACAGGTTGGAGATTGGATCAATTTTGAAACATCACTGGGGTTGGTTGCCAGCTGGCTCACAATACCTGAATCGGCCATCCTCGACACGGCCAGTGGCTGTTTTTGCTATGTTTTCTTGGGAAAGGGCCATTATCAAAGAAAACCGATTGAAGTGGCTTTCGTTAGCCAGGGATTGGGGGCCATAAGAAAAGGGCTTGAAAAAGGCGCCGAGGTAGTAACCCAGGGAGCAAAGCAACTGTGGCTTCTTGAACTTTCCCTTTCACAATCTGGCGGCCCATCGACCTATTAAAAAATATGATCAATAAAATTGTTTTTTTATCGATCGAAAGAAAAGAGGTGGTTTTAGGGTTGGCGATCGTCCTTTTTATCCTAGGGCTGTTGTCTTTCTTTCATCTGCCTGTGGATGCTGTTCCCGATCTTTCTAACGTTCAAGTCCAAATCAACACCTATGTGCCTGCCTATGCTCCCGAAGAGGTAGAAAAGCTCATCACCTTTCCTATAGAAATTGAAATGGGAGGCATACCTGGATTGGAAACGATCCGTTCTTTAAGTAAATTTGGTCTTTCCCAGGTCACCTTAATCTTCAAGGATGGAACAAATCTCTACCGAAGTAGACAGCTTGTGGGAGAAAGACTTCTTACAGCTAGCGCCAAGATTCCTCCAAACATCACTCCTACCATGGCCCCGATAACTACGGGACTCGGTGAAATTTTCCATTATATCCTCAAATATAGAGATGGAACCCAAGAAAAGCCTTCTTCTGAACTTCTTCAACTCATCGAGCTTCGTCTTTTACAAGAATACACGATAAGACCTATGCTCAGAAGAGTGCCTGGAGTAGCCGATGTCAATACGAGTGGGGGTTATCAAAAACTGATCCTCGTAGAACCCGATCCCAATAGGCTTACCAATGTCGGTATAACCATTGGAGAGCTGGGGCATATCGTTGGTCAAAATACTGAAATTGCTGGAGGAGGAGTAATCGATAAAGCAGGTGAACAGCTTACGGTGAGATCTCTGGGCAGAGTCAATACTCTTGAAGAAATTGCTTTAATTCCCATTAAATATGCTGGAGGGTCACAACCGGTGCTGGTTAAGGACGTCGCCAAGGTAGATGTGGGAGGAAACATTCGGGTAGGTGCTGCAACATACAACGGTTCTGAAACTGTTCTGGGTACAGTCATGATGCTTGTTGGAGAGAACAGCCGAGCTGTTTCCCAGCGCGTAGCCAAAGAGCTTGAACTCATTCAACAAAGAATTCCATCGGCCTTCGAAATCATCCCTGTTTACAATCGAGCTGACGTGGTAAACGCCACCATTAAAACAGTTACCCATAACTTATTGGAAGGAGCCCTGCTTGTCATCGCCATCATATTTGTACTCTTGGGGAACTGGAGAAGTTCTCTACTTATCGCTTCGGTGATCCCCATGGCTTTTCTCTTTGCTATAATTATCATGTTCTGGCTAGGGCTGTCGGGAAATCTGATGAGCTTAGGAGCGATCGATTTTGGTTTAATCGTTGACGGAGCCGTTGTCGTCATAGAAAATGCCCTTCGCAGACTGTCCCTCAAAGAGGCTCTTCTTTCAAGGCCTTTAAGTCTTGAAGAAAAAAAGAAGGAGTTATACGACTCTACCTTGCAGGTTATCAACTCGGTTTTCTTTGGTATCCTCATTATTACAGTGGTCTATATTCCAATACTGACCCTTTCGGGAATCGAAGGTAAAACCTTTAGTCCCATGGCCATCACCGTGATGCTTGTCCTTTCGGGCTCTTTACTCCTTAGCCTTACCTATGTTCCTGCTGCTGCCGTCAATGTTCTTAAAGCACCTAGAGAATTGAAAGAATCTTTTGTCGTTCATTGCTTAAAAAAAGTATACCTGAAGGTTCTCAAGTGGACCCTGGGTTATGGCCGATGGATAGTTTTACCCGCTGCTTTATTGTTGATTGTGGCTTCACTTTGGGCTTTTAAACGGCTTGGATCAGAGTTTATTCCTAGGCTTGACGAAGGTTCCGTTGCTGCGATGATTTACAGAGCATGGTCAACTGACCTACCTTCTTCTGTAGCGATGGAAGAGAAAACCGAAAAGGTTCTCTTGGAAAATTTTCCTGAAATCAACTGCATTTTCTCTCGTGTTGGCACCTCTGAAATTGCAACCGATCCGATGCCTCCCAATGAAAACGACATCTATTTGATGCTGAAACCAAAGGAAACATGGAGAAAAGATAAGGGCAAACCCATTTCAAAAGAGAAGCTGGTGGATTTGATTTCCAAAGAAATAGCTTACAGGGTACCCGGACAAAAGGTCCTTTTTTCGCAACCCATTGAAACGCGGTTTAACGAAATGCTCGAAGGGGTACGAACAGACCTTTCAATCAAGTGGTTCGGAGAAGACTACGATATTCTCACTTCTCTGGCAAAACAAACTGAAGCCATTGTAAAAGGCATAGCGGGCACCCTTGAAACACAAATCCAGGCCGAAGGAGATGCTCCTTCCCTTGAATTTGTCCCTGACCGCCAGAAAATGATCCAATTTAATATTGAAGCTAGCGAAGTCAATTCGGCCATTTTTTCATCCATGGCGGGTAATCCTGTAGGCCTTATGATTGATGGAGAAAAGCGCTATCCCATCACCATCAGGCTTCCCGAACAATTCCGAGAAAATCCAGATGTAATCCTCAACTTGCCTATAAAATCCATCATGGGGGGCTTAATGCCTCTTTCCTCTATTTGCCAGTATCACATCTATAAGCGGCCTCGAGCTATTTTCAGAGAAAATGGTACCCGTTACCGTGCCGTCATGGTGAGCTTTAACAGGAAAGATATTGAAGGCTACGTAAACGAAATCCGACAAAAAGTTGAAAAACAAATTCATTCACCCAAGGGGTATTACGTCGAATATACGGGTCAGTATCAGAACTTGGTTAAAGCTAGAAACCGGCTTTTATTTATCGTTCCCAGCTGTCTTTTCTTGATTTTTCTATTGACTTATATTGCCCTGAAGAATCTAGGGCAAAGCCTATTAGTGATTAGTAGTGTTCCTTTTGCCGCCACTGGAGGGATATTGTCTCTTTTTTTGTTACGCATGCCTTTTAGCATATCTGCAGCGATCGGTTTGATAGCGCTATCGGGTATATCGGTGCTCGCCTCCCTTATTCTTGTCAGTTTTATTAATCATCTGGTGCAGGAAGGTTATAGTCTGCGGGAGGCTATCGAAAGAGGATGTGATTTGAGATTTAGGCCTATACTGACCACAGCTTCCGTTGCAAGCCTTGGTTTTATTCCCATGGCTTTGTCTCAAGGAGCAGGTGCTGAAGTTCAAAGGCCACTTGCGATTGTCGTTATCGGAGGTATTGGAACTTCAACTTTTCTGACTTTGCTTCTACTGCCACTCCTTTACTTCTACCTGGAGCAGAGAAAGGAGAAAAAAAGAAAAGAAACTTACACGGTAATGAAAGAACGAGAATTTCTGAAAAGAAAATAATAAACTTTTTTAAATAACATAAATAACAAAAGAGAATATCCCTTTGGATCGGTTTATAAAAAAGCTTGTCTTGATTTTTTTTCTCATTTTTGCCTTTCACGAAAACCATTGGGGGATTGAGAGGATACAAAGGGCCAGCCAATGGTTTAATCATTCCAAGGACCTCCTATCGGTCGCAGAAATCATTATTAGCTTAGCGGAACAAAAAATTTATGTCTATGGAACGAATGGGAAACTTATCGCTCTTTCAATTATTTCTTCAGGCAGGGATAAACATGCCACTCCTCCAGGTGAATACCAGGTCATCGAAAAAGAAATGATCCATTATTCCAATCTTTACGGTTATATCATCGATCGAAAAAATAACATTATTAGGCCAGCCAGTGCTAAAGAAAAAATTCCTCACAACTACCATTTCAAAGGAGCCCCCATGCCCTATTTTCTTCGGCTCACCAAAAATGGTATCGGTTTACATGGAGGCCTGACTACAGGCAGGCCTCTTTCCCATGGCTGCATTCGTTTGCCCATGGATTTCGCAGCCAAGCTCTATTCCATAACTCCCTTGCATACTCGTATACTCATCTTTGATTAGCTCCTTAAATAGTTAAAAACCCAATAACGGGTAAACAAGACTACCCTAAAAAAGATGGAATTTCTTTCAGCCTTTGTATGGCCGATAGACTCGACTTAGAAAAACCTTTTGTAAACAAACCTATTATCCGCTTTGATAAAAGTTTTATATTTTTTACAAAGGATATGAACTCTCCTTCTTATAAACGTTGTTTTTAGGAAAAGAGATATTCCTTAGCCTTTTTTCCCCCATCCTCCTCCTCCAGGAGTTGAAATTCTTAAAATATCGCCTTTCTGTACGGTGAACATTTTTTTTGAAGGCAATGGGATTTCTCCATCCTTTCCAATCAAAAGATTTTCTCCTTTCTTTCCCTCTTCTCCACCCCAAAGACCGTAAGGAGCGAATTTTCTCCGGTCGGAAAGAAGGGAAACGGTCATTGGCTGCAAAAACTCGATTTCACGAACAATCCCATCTCCTCCTTTTTTTTCTCCACCACCTCCTGAACCTTCCCGGATGGCATACCGCTTTATGCGAACAGGTAAGCTATATTCCATTGCTTCAATAGGGGTATTCAAAGAATTTGTCATATGCGTATGAACCGCACTATCTCCATCACCCAAGGGTCCTCCTCCCATTCCACCTCCAATCGTTTCATAATAGCTAAAAGGCTCTCCTGTCTCAGCATTTATGCCTCCGAAACTAAGATTGTTCATAGTCCCACTGCTTGCTGCAGGAATCGTATCGGGAAGAGCCTGATGTAAAGCTCTCAGCAAGACGTCAACCACTCTTTGAGACGTTTCAACATTGCCTCCAGCTACAGATGCTGGATAAACAGCATTAACAACAGTAGCTGTAGGAGCTATAACCTGGACTGAGGACAATAACCCAGCATTTGCAGGGACAGCCTCAGGCAACAGCGCACGGATCACGTAAACTACTGCAGACAAGGTAATTGAAAAGACCGCGTTGACATTGCCTTCAACCTGTGGAGAAGATCCGTTAAAGTCGATCAAAAGACTCTTTTCTTTTTTTTGAATAGCTACCTGGATAGGAATAGGATCGGAAGAAATCCCATCGTCATCCAAGTAATCGATAGCTTTATAGGTCCCTTCGGGTATCTGATCGATTCTTTTTTCAACCACTCTAGCCGTATAATCGATAAGCTCTTTCATGGCTAAAGCTATTTTTTCCTTTCCATACTTGGAAATCATTTCCAGTAGCCTTTTCTCTCCAATCCGATTGGCCGCAAGCTGAGCGGTCAAATCCCCTTCTCTCTCAGAAGGGGTTCGCACGTTAGAAAGGATAAGGTTCAAAAGATCTTCATTCCATTTTCCTTCTTCGACAAGTTTAACCGCTGGGATCCGTAATCCTTCTTGATAAATTTCTCTGGTCAAAGTCATTGACCCCGGAGCAATACCTCCAATATCGGAATGATGAGCTCGAGAAGCCACATAGAAAAAAGGAGAGTCATCTGCATTTTCAACAAATACCCCCGAGATCATCGTAATATCCGGTAAATGAGTTCCTCCTTCAAAAGGATCGTTGAGAATAACAACATCTCCTCTTTTCATGGGAACAGAACGAATTACCCGCCTTACCGCCATGGGCATTGAACCAAGATGGACAGGCATGTGATCACCCTGGGCTATAAGAAGACCGTCCTTATTGTAAAGAGCACAAGAGTAATCTCTTCTTTCCTTGATGTTTGGTGAAAATGCCGTTCGTCTTAAGGCAATTCCCATTTCTTCGGCGACATAAACAAATAAAGATTTAAATATTTCAAGCTCAATCGGGTCCATTTTTTTCAAAAACATTAAAAAGATTACATTATAGAATTCAAGTCCGCTGAGATTTAAAATAGCCATTGCATGTGCAGGACATCACCTTTTAGTCCTCTTCTAATAAGGTCATATGGGCCATTATTTTTACTCAAAATTTTATGCCTGGGTATAATGTTTTTATTTTCTGGTGGTTATTGATTCCAGACTCTGCTTCTTTGATGACAAGGGCAATAAAAACTTCTGTGCAATTACAAATTCCTAAGAGTGGACATCTGATAGTTCCAATCTAGTTCCTGATCACTCTTTAAAGACCTGCATAAATCAGCATTATCAATGAAGATTTTTGGACATGGACAACGGCCGTGTGGGTGTGGAGTTGCTTTATCAGCCAACAGACAGCTTGCCTAACTATCCTCATCCGTCAAACGCTATTAAAGCTAATTGGCTTTCCTTGAGCCAAGCAAAACCTTTCGAGCGCTTCCCATTGCTTCTTGAGATTCCCCTTTTGTCCCGCGCTGGACACTCTAGCGTAAGCAAAGAACTGCCTCCGAGAAGCCTTCTGGCCGATTTCGCGCACGTAATCCTCGTGGGCATAGTTCCACCAGTTAGCCGGAGTCCGCTTCGCTGGAAGAATGCCTCCAGGTCCCACGGCCGGAGCGTGTTCACACTGCGACCAATCAAGGCTCCGAACTGCTTCGGCGAATAAATCTTAACTATTGAAACACGAATAGAAAGAGAAATCAATAACTAATAGCTGCTCCAGCAAATTACAAAAATCACAGTAGCTGTCAGCCTATTTTAGAGATGAAAAGGTTACCAAAACTATCAACGCTAGCCTCATAAGAAGGATTAATAACCGTTGTTGCACTGTATTCAACAATCACTGCTGGTCCTTTTAACTTGTTTCCCCCCTTCAATTTTTCCCTGAGATAAAACGGGGTAAGCCACTCTTTTTTCTGGAAAAAAACCATTCTTGTGTCAAGCTTTGCTTCAGGAGATGGGATACTTCCGCTCAGAGGCATCCTAGGAAAAGAAATTTTGTCTAAAACACCTATAGCCCTCAACCTGAAAGTCACCGTTTCTATTGTCCTTGACCAATCACAATATCCATACCTTTCTTCATGTTTCCGATGAAATTCCCTGGTCATTTCTGAACCGTAAGGGAGGCTAATCTCAAATGATTGTCCTTTGTAACGCAAATCGATAAACCGGCTGAAAAATCGTCGAACTTGAGCAATACCCTCTTCTTCCAAATCCTTCTGGGCTTCCCTTTCGAGTTTACTAAAAATCCAATCGATTTCTGTCCCTTCAAAGGAATCTAAAGGTCGGATACAACTTAAAGAATAATCTTTAACCACGTCCGATAAAAGTACTCCAAGAGAACAGAATAGTCCAGGATCCCTAGGGACTACAACAAGAGAAATTCCAAGGGTATCAGCAAGGTCACAGCCGTGGAGCCCACCTGCACCTCCGAAAACCATCAGCGTGAACTCCCTCGGATCCTGTCCCTTGGAGACCGTCATGAACTCAATAGCCTTGGCCATCTGGAGATTGGTTATATCGAGTATTCCTTGAGCAAGCCCGATGACCGCTTTCTGGATTCCCCCTTCCTTTTCAATAAAATCAGGAAGTTGTTCGCTACAGAATTTTTCGAAAAGCCTCCATGTTCTCTCCCGATCCAGCCTTAATTGTCCATCCATAAAAACTGTATCCAAAAGCCTTCCCAAAATAAGATGAGCGTCAGTTACGGTTATGTTATCTCCCCTGCCATAGCAGATAGGACCCGGATCGGCACCTGCACTCTGAGGACCTACGCGTAAAGCTCCTCCTGCATCAACACGAACAATCGAGCCTCCACCCGCAGCGATCGATTTGATTGCGACGATAGGCGTTCCAAAAGGATAGCCCCCTATCTCCGCCTCCGTCGTCTTTTCGATCTGTCCTTCAATAAAATAGCTTACGTCTGTCGAAGTTCCTCCCATATCCACAGTCACCACTTTTTCTAGACCACAATACTTGGCCAAGGAAGCCGCTGCGCATACTCCCCCAGCAGGTCCAGAAAGAACGGTTAAAAGCGGGTTCTTCCTGATCCCCTTTGCTGAAAGAACTCCCCCATTGGATTGCATAACCCTGAAAAATGAATTCTTGTGTAGTTGATGAACAAACCGATCTCCATATTGGGCAGCTGCCCAACTATCAAGCAACTTTATGGCCCCCTCGATGTATTTCGATACAACAGGGCCAATTTTCGCATTAAGCACAGTGGTGGTTGTCCTTTCATACTCCCTATATTCAGAGAGGATTTCGTGAGATAAGCTTACTGCGTAGCCTTTACGTCTCAAAAAGAATCCGACTTCTTTTTCGTGGACAGGGTTAGTAAAAGAAAAAAGAAAACAGACAGCGATACTTTCAATCTCATGCTCTTTGAGCTTTTCTAGTGCAGAGTTCACAACGGAAAGATCCACTCTTTGGAGTATTTTTCCTTCCTTTGTTATCCTTTCCGGAACCCCAAAACGAAGAAAACGGGGTACAAGAGAAGGGGGCTTAGATGGTCCAAGTTTGTAGAGTGAAGGTCGATTCTGCCTACCTATCTCAAGTATATCTTCAAATCCTTTTGTGGTAAAAAGAGCGGTCTTGGCTCCCTTCCCTTCAAGAATAGCATTAGTACCTACAGTCGTCCCATGAACAATTTCAAAAGATGAGAGCTGATCAAACATTCCCAGGGCTGTTTTTATCCCTTCTACTAACCCTTCTTCTGGCCGTTCAGTTGTTGACCGTCGCTTTAGCCGGTGGAGAGTCCTTCCATCAAAAATGACAAAATCCGTAAAAGTCCCTCCTATGTCTACGCCAATTCGTACAACCATAACAGATTTATCCTGGAAGCTAAAAATTCTGTCCCTTTATTCTCCTTATTAAGGCTTATTATGGAATGCACAAAGCCCTTTTCCATTTTTAGGTTTCATTTTCTTTTTCCTTTCATATCCTCTTCAATAACCTTCTTTGAGAAAAAATCTTCTCAAGTAGGGATGAATCAAAAAGATATATAGCTAAAATGTAAAGAAAACACATATGAATAACGAAAAAAAAACAACAGATTACCCCACTTCACAAGAACTCCTCGCTTTTTTATCCCAAAAGCTTTCTTACCCTCACCACCCTAAGCATATTCGGTTCCTCCAAACCCATGCTTCATATGTTTTTATTGTTCCCCCTTTTGTTTACAAAATAAAAAAACCAGTCAATTTTGGTTTTCTTGACTTTTCTACTCTTGAAAAAAGAAAGTTTTATTGCCAACGGGAAATCCAGCTTAACCGGCTCCTCTGCCCTGAAATTTATCTTGGCGTGGTTCCGATTACAAGGAATGATTCAGGCCTGCTTTCCTTTGATGGAAGGGGCAACATCGTTGAATATGCTGTAAAGATGCGGATGCTCTCCGGACGGTTTTTCTTCAAAAAACTTCTTAAGAGAAAAAGAGTGGATTTTTTAGATATCGAACGGATTGTATCCAGACTCTGTCAATTCTATCAACAGACGGAGAGCGGCGGTGAAATATCCTCTTGGGGTTCGATCGAAAAAATTAAAAAGAACACCGATGAAAACTTTGAGCAAACCCGAGCCGACATCGGGTTAACCCTGGACCAGATTAGTTATGATTCAATTGCCTATTTTACTAACCGGTTTTACGAACTTTTCCCTAACCTTTTTGAGAAGCGAGTCCGTCAAGGTTGGATTAAAAATTGTCATGGGGATCTCCATCTCGAGCATATCTACATACAACCAGATAAAATCTGTATTTTCGACCGGATCGAGTTTAATGAACGGTTCCGCTACATCGATGTAGCTTCTGACATCGCCTTCTTGGCTATGGATCTTGACTATAACCAAAGACCAGATTTTTCATCCTTTTTTTGCCGTCGTATGGCTGAATCGCTCAATGACCCTGATCTCTATAAATTTCTTGACTTTTATAAGTCTTATCGAGCCTATGTCCGGGGAAAAGTCGAAGGCATGACCGCCAAAGATCCACTCGTAAAGAATACTCAAAAAAAGGAACACATTGAAAGGGCTAAAAGATATTTTCAGCTTTCCTTACAGTATGCGGTTATAGGCTCTCAGCCGATTATGCTTGTGGTCATGGGAAAGGTAGCCACGGGGAAAAGTTTCCTAGCCGAGCATATTGCTAATCGGCTGGGATGGAAAGTTTTTTCTTCCGATAGAATTCGTAAAGAGATTGCAGGAATCGATCCTTTTAAGAGGACAGGGCCCCTAGAGCGCCAAAAAATCTATTCCAAGGAAATGAGCAAGAAAACTTACCAGGAATTAATCACAAGAGGGATAAATGAACTGCATCAAAACCGGGGAGTTGTCCTAGATGCTACCTTTGGCCAAAAGGAACAAAGAAAAGCCCTTCTAGAAAAGTTAAAAGAAAAAGATCAAAGCTATCTTTTTATCGAGCTTGTGGCGGATACATCCACAAGAGAAGCCAGATTAGAAAAAAGGGAGTTCTCTCCATCAGTCTCTGATGCGCGTCTAGAAGATCTGCAATCTTTAGACGACCTGTACGAAGAACCTCTAGAACTCCCCCAAGAAATCCGCCTTCAGATTTCCTCCAAAGAACCTTTTGAGTCGAGCTTAAAAAACCTATTCCAGTGCCTCTGTGATCGCCACCTTGAGAAACTATCTAAAATAGAAAAACAATAGCCGGCCAGACTTTTAGCTTTTCTGAAACAAACTCCAAATTATTATGGTTTAAAAAGACATAAGAATTAATCGTTCTAAGGAGTTTTTTCTAAGACAAATAAATTCTAAAAAGAAAAAAAGGGTACATTTTTTGCTTTTTTTCAAACCAAACAACTCCTTTTTTTATCTGCTTCAATCATGAAACTTTTATGTTTTTATCTTCTTTCCCTATTTATCTTGTAAGCTTATTGCTTATTTTTACCCCTGCTCTCATGCTCAAAGCCGACTCCATATTTTGGCCAGGAGAAGAAGTCGCAGCCCAGGATCTTATCGAAACGATGAATGGTCAAGATCCAGGTAAAGGATGGCTAGGTAAATGGCGCAAAATGGCCCAAGAAACTCGAGACAGACAACCTAAATGGCTAACCCCCATGGTTACATCTACTGCAAGGCTTGAACAGAGAATCCGCTATGACGCTTATTATGAAACCCTGCCTAATGGGAAAAAAGCTTGGGATTTTGGAGCGGGCAAAGGAGTTTCTCTCATTGTTGGTCCAACCCTTCAATTTACTTTTTCTTTACCTGAATACCTGTTTTATCCCGGTCAAGGAGCTCAAGACGGCTTTGGTGGAGAGACTTTTTTAGTCAGGCAACGCATCATGGCATCCCCTGAAGGACAAAAAAACTACTGTTTTTCGGTCCAGCTCCAGGCTGTTTCCCCCTATTCCACCTTTGGCAATACAGCACCGGCTGTATTCAACCACTGGACTTGGGCACCGACCATTCTTTTTGGTAAAGGCTGGGGTAATTTTACGATTCAACTCAATCTGGGGACACGGTTGACAGATGGCAATAACGAAACTTCCGCCCTTCCTTATTTCTATAATGTAGCCTTTGAATACCGGGTCGGATATGTCACACCAGCCGTGGAAATTACTTCTCAATCCGCTTTCGATCAGCTCTATTTTATCAATGCTCCTGGACTTTACGTCATTCCCGAAGTGTTAATTGGCCGTTTCGCTTTCAAAGATGATTGGAAAGTCTACTATGGATTTGGCTATCAGATCGGGCTCAATAGCCCAACAATAGAAAAAAAATATTCTAATGCTCTGATTATGAAGTTTCACCTCTTGTTTTAATAACTACAGGGACAGGCATTTCGCTACGCTTTGGCAAGTTGTTCTTACGAATCGACGGTTATGTGTACTCCAGGGATAAAAAAAACAGGGGAAAAAAAACACCTCCCTCCAGACCAAGACATGGATTCTAGGAAATCTACATCGATAATAGAATGAAATCGTTCTTTTAGACTTAAAAGATTAATATGAGCCACTAAAGACTTTACGAAATCCTATCAAATCCATTTGACAAGCTAAGTATCCTAGGGAAGGATGCCCAGTTGTTCGTAAATTTCTTTTTGAAGTGGATAGATCTTATTTTTAAGGGACAAAGCTTCAACTTTGAGTTGTTCTTCACCCTTTTCTTCAAGCTCCTTTTTTGCCCAAAATGTAGCTACGCAACGAAGCTCCTCGGTATTTAATCCAATCCTGGGAAGGTCACGATAGACATAACAAAAAGAACAATAATGCCTGAATTGAACCTTTCCCTCTTTTTTCTCAAAAAGAAGAACTCCTTTCCTTTCATTTCCATCCTCGGAAATAAAATAAAACTCTTCTCCATTGGCACTCACTGCGCCTAAATAATCATGAGTACAATCAAAAGCCAAATAGCTACGCATATAAAGTTGTTCTCCATCGGGAAAAGTAGAAAGAAATCTTAATAGCCTAGGGGTAGCCAGTGGGGTTTTAGCCGCCCTTAAAGCGAAAAGGTGGTGGCCAGTGCATATCAGACACGTTGTAAAAAGAAATAAAGCGATGAGCCATTTTCTAGGATTCATTTTTATAGAAATGAACAAAAAATTTAAAATGTGGTTCTTTCTTATTCAAAGCATTGAGTTAAAAAAAACAGTCTTTTCTCTTAGCTCATAAAGATAAAGAAAATAAAGCTTTTTATAAATTTTTGACCTCTCTATTAACATTAAAATTAAGAAAAGAAACAAAAAGAAACCCCACTTTCTTTGATATTGTTGATTTTCTTTTTAGCTTTTTAAACTTCCTTTTAAGTTTCTGGCCAGCCCCTGTTAGGTCAAGCTTATTCTTATGAATAGGCTTGTAGAAAGAAAAGATGAACAAGGAGTAAAAGAACTCTACTACGACAAAATACCATTTGTTTTCTGTCTTGGACTCGCTTTTTTTGTTCATCTAGGAGGAATTTTTTTTCTGTCCAAGGGGTTTAAAATCGAAAGGTTAGAAGAAAGACTTTCTTTAGGAAAGCCCACTGATTTCTATGTGACCCTGAGCCCTGATGACGCTTCAATGCATTCTTCACTACCCATCCCGGAAAAACAGCTTCCTTTTTGTCCAAAACAACTTCCAGAGGAGCAGAAAATCTCTAAAGCTTGTCCTTCTCTCTTGAAATCTCCCCCTGTTATTCCTCACACAAACGCCAATCCACAGAAAAAAATGGCTATTACTCAAACAGCCCCTTTTCCTTCAGCCCAAAAGAAAACGAATTCAAAAAAAGAGTTTCAAAACCAAAACACCGAAACCCTCTCACAGGCTTCCATGCCTCCTCCTCCCTATCCCTACGAGGCTAGGCTTCTTAGGATGGAAGGATCGGTCGTTATTCGGCTTCACGTGCAGAAGGGTAAAATAGTTAGCACTGAGATTATCCGCTCTTCGGGCTATAGGTTACTCGACATGCTTTCAAAGCGTTGGGTAGAAACGCATTGGCATTTTCCTCCTTTCGTAAACCGGGTGATTCTTGAGAAAATAACCTTTGAACTTGAAGAAGATAGCCCAAGTCAATTTGCACTCAATTAAAAAAAGTTTTATACTTATTGCAGTTATCTCTTAAAAAGACACGCTCATTCAAGATTCTCTTCCCCCCTGCTCCCCATTATATCATTAAACTTTTTTTATTATCTTCTCTTTTTACACTTTTGCTTTTTGTAGGGAGAAAGCTAAAACCTATAAAACTTTTCCCATTATCTTCTTGACACGAATAAGCAAAAACAACTTTAAAAATATTTTCTTAATTTTTCAAAATGGATTTACAATCTGGTATTTTTATAATATGAAAAAAATCAAAAATTTTTTCAGTTTTTGAAAATTATTTTATAATGTATGGAGTAAACAATTTGGTTTAAGAAAGCCTCTTATTAAGACCCAAAAAAAATTAGTAATTCTATTGTTCTATCTTATTCTTTTTCAATGAGTTATAATTTATTATGATCTTTATCCTTGCAACAACCAACGATTATTTTATTAAAACGGCTCAAGAATCCTCAATGATTCTTAAAAGCCAGTTAGTCACAGTGAATCATTTAAGTGAGTTTTTCACCCAAATTTGCTTTAAGAATTATGATCTTGGAATTGTAGATCCTGAAACTCCCAGTAGTTTTCCTTATCTAGATATTATTGAAAAGCTAAGAAAGGAGGCTATCTCTGTCCCTCTTTTCCTCATTGATCATGACTTGAATGCCCAGCAAAGAATCCTTGCTTTGCGTAAAGGAATCGATCTTTTTATCCCTAAAAACTTCATTGCTGAAGAATTAGCCGAACAAATTCTCTCTTTGCTTAAGAAAAAAAGTCCTGTTGATAAACATATTTTAAAAATTGGTAATCTGACCATTGACCTCAAAAATTCCAGGGTTTGGAAAGGCACTAAAGAAATCAAGCTGACTCCAAAAGAATTTTCCTTACTCGTACTTCTGGCAAATCAAAAAAACAATATTATTTCTGCTGAAGACATATTTAACCAGCTCTGGGGTGATTACTCAAAGGCTAGCTCTATCAACAATGTTATCCAAGTCCATATGAGTGGATTAAGAAAAAAACTCGAAGAATGTGGGCTTTCAAGTCTCATTACTACGGTCAGAGGCAAGGGTTGGATGATACAGGATCAAAAGCAAGCCTGTTAAGAAAAAGAGATTATCTTTTTGTTATTTTCCCCTTCACAGTCTTTTATCTTCTCTTCCAATTGGTGTATCCTCTGGCAAAGCCGATCAATGAGAATAGCCATTTCGCTGAGGGCTGTCCATATTCTCTCTTTTTCATCCACAAAGCTTGTTTCATTAAACCATCCCTGAAAGTCTTTATGCCTTAATTTTAAATCATCAATAATTTGCTGCATGATGATTAAGAAAAAATAAAATCATTTTTACTTAAACTAGCTATTTGGATAGAAAAATATACTTAAAATATATTACTATTTTTGCATAATAGATTACAATTCCTAATTAGTTGATGAGAGAAATCAATTGAAAGATTTATCCTCTTTAAGCAAAATAGATCTGCTCAATCTTTTAGAAATTTATAACAGCTGTTTACGCATTGGACATCAAAAGGAGTTGCATGAAATTCTAAAAAAGATCCAAAATTTAATTCCTTCTTCTTTAATCGCTTGTGGCCTTGTCAAGATTCATTCTTTCAATGAAGTGAAGAAAACTCTAAAAATCATAAATCATAGCTTTCCCAATGACCTGATCGCCTTTTATTTGAAGTTGAAATACCAACATGTTGATCCTGTTGTAAAAACTGCCTTAAGGCTGAAGGGAACAATCGTCCGTAGAACTGAAATTTTTAAATATTTCCAAGATAAGTTGCGGCATCAGTATCTCAAAGATGCCTCCGATATCGGCCTTCTCACAGGCCTCAGTTTTGGAGTTATCAAACCGACCGTTAACCTTGCTACTCTTTTTTCTTTTTGTGACAAGGAAATAGAAAAAGATCCTAGGCATGAAACTATTCTTAAGGCCTTAATGTATCCACTTCATCTGGCATTACTTCACCTTGCACAGCCTCAAATACTGGATAGATCCAACAAGCAAGAACAACACACTTTGACCGATCGCGAGCTAGAAATACTAAAATGGGTAAAAGAAGGAAAATCTAATTGGGAAATTTCTTGCATTCTTAACA
Organism: Methylacidiphilum caldifontis; assembly: GCF_017310505.1. NCBI lineage: Bacteria > Pseudomonadati > Verrucomicrobiota > Methylacidiphilae > Methylacidiphilales > Methylacidiphilaceae > Methylacidiphilum (ex Ratnadevi et al. 2023) > Methylacidiphilum caldifontis. The sequence goes on from NZ_CP065957.1 coordinate 803,453, forward strand.
TAAGCGAAGCGACTGTCAAGTTTCATCTTAAAAATATTTTTTTAAAATTAGAAGTCCAAAACCGTTGTCAAGCGGTTGCAACTGCCATCTATAAAAACCTCTTAACTCTTTAAATCCAAATCATCTTGTTTGCAACTTCTCCGACCACGCAAAAGAAATGAACCTCATTTATATTCTTATGAACGTAATTCTTGTATTATTTACTTTTTTATTTTAATAGAGTGTTGACTGAGAAGAAAACTTCTATGCTCTATTTCGCTTATGGCTCAGACATGGATTGGAACCTGATGAGGAAAAAATGTCCCTCGACCCGATTTTTTTCTCGGGCACTCTTAGATCAGTTCAAACTGGTTGTGGCTAGGGAATCAAGTCAATGGAAATGCGGAATTTTTGGAATAATTCCAGAAGATAAAAGTCAACTTTGGGGAGTGATCTATGAAATATCTCTTTTTGACCTAGGAAAACTTGACGTTTCAGAAGGCTATAATCCTTTAAAAAAAGATTGTGGTTGTTTACGCAAAGAATGCATCGTCTATAAAGAAGGGGATAATAATTTTCCTTTAACCGTTTTTTCCTATTTTCCAGAAATCATGCCCAATCCCCCTCCTCTAAGTCTCGAATACCTTAATAAAGTTATAGGTGGAGCTCACTACTGGCATCTTCCTAAAGGTTACATCGCCAACCTAAATAGACTCCTTCCCAAAAGCTAGATTGGAATCTAAATAATACCAATGCCCCTCCTTGAGCTTCTATCTTACTCTACACTATCTTCAAGGACAAAAATGTTTTCATCAACTCCGAGAAACTTCGAAGCTTTTCTTGCATATTCATCCCGGGAATGAATATCAGTAAATAGTTTTAAAGCTTTATGAGCAGCTAAAAAAGCATAATCTTTAGCAACAGCTTTCAATGAAAACTTATTGCCTTGCAGACTAAACAAATAAAAGGTGTTGTCTTTATCTTTGATTAACAGGTAGTGCTCATCCTCTTTTTTACCAGATTTAGGTAGACCTAGCGTAATATCAAGGCTCTCATAATGTGTAGCCAGAAATTGACAAACCTCTTGCCCAACCGATTGACTATGGCCATTAAACAGCAGGAGGAGAAAAAAATAACAGAACGCAAAAGAGAAAACCAGTAACCTTTTTTGCATCACCCACCTATTTTTAAATAACGGCGAAAAACGCCAAAGAGTTGCATGGGTTTTTACTTTTATTTCTCATTTTTAATTCATAAAGCGAGGATTATTGAGAAAATTGCAGTCTTTCGATAATAAAACGACCAATAGAGTAAAAGCTAAGCGATCAATATCAATTTGGAAAACCTGCGAGGGAAAAATGGAATACTATGGAAATTTTTTTTTATTACCCCGACTTTTTCCTCCAAATGGAATAGAAACAACAGAAAAAAGTTAGAGATATTTAATCCACAAATACTACCTAATACTTTCCTGGTTTTAGCTTCCAGTACTCCATAAATTAATTATCACTACAAACTCCCTATCCTTTCATTAACCGCTCTACCGAACTTACGCCGCAGTGCTCCACCCATAATCGCGCGGAGATTTAGGTGGTGGTGAAGCGGCGATATCGTCTGCCAGAGCGATTTTGTTGACATTGAATGGAAGTTTAGTATATGCACAAAACAGATTGTTGGCCGGGAACCGGCCAAGCGTGGAGAGAGTTAATACTCTCGTAGAAGCGCGAAACTCACTCCATACCATCAGGTTGGCAGGAGTAGTTCATTGAGTTTAACCCTGGAATTTCGCCATAACCGACAAATTTCGTCGAGCCGTTTGAATTATATCTAGGAAATTTCATAAAAAGATCAAACACACTCACTCCCCATCTTCTTTTCCCATGATAAGTCCTTCCATCGCTGGAGCCAACCATCACTCGCTCCCCTGTTTGTTTTTCATGGCCAAGATAAATCATCACATGACTGATTGGAGGATCATTTTGTGTCGAATAGGTCCCTATCCAAAAAAGAAGATCCCCTGGCTTGAGATCATTGAGTTCAAAACTATTGGGATTATTACTGAGCACCGCTTTAAATTTCCCTTCTTTCCTAACCCAACAATAGAGACCGGAAGAACTTCTAGGTACATCTTTTAAACCCATCTGAGTGAGAAGATAATAAACAAAACCAGAACAATCCATTGCCCCTTCTTTGGGATCAGCCAAGCCATAACGGTAGGTAAGATTTTCCTTAGTCAAAGCCAAGGCCTTAATAAGGAGCAGTTGGATAACCTTGGGAAGAGATGGAAATTCAACTAAATCTTCAGGTTCAAGAGAAGCATTCGGATATATATCCGAAGGCAAAGTAGAAGAAGAGGAGTTTGACTCAACATGTTGTTGAGCAAAAACAAAAGAAAAAACAAAAAGGACTATCCCAAAGGGGAGAAAATATTTCATGAAGAAAATTGTTTTTTAGCTTTTTGCTTCATTGAGCCTATAGCCACGAAAAAGCACAATTGACCTTTCTTTAAGCATATACGAAGAGCCCCCTGGGTATTCTTTCTCTTTTTGAGAAAACTCAGTATCGGCTGAATCAAAGACTATCGTCCAGGGTTTTTCTTCTCTACGCTTAGGGAGAGTAAAAGAAAGAGGACTTTCAGAGCTATTGAAAAGGATCAACATGGAGTTTCCTTGGATTGGATTTCCTTGCTCATCGATGTCTCCGATCATATCCCCAGCGAGGTAAACGCCAAATGATTTGATGTAGCCTGCATTCCAACTTTCATCGGTCAACAGTTCTCCGTTTACATCTAACCAACGAATGTCTCTGACTTCACTACCCCGAATAGCCCGACCATGGAAAAATTTTCTTCTCTGGAAAACAGGCTCTGTTTTTCTTATTTTGATCAGTTCACAAACAAACTGAAGCAACTCTTCGTCTTGTTCTGAAAGTTGCCAGTTAACCCAACTCAGTTCGTTATCCTGGCAATAACAGTTATTGTTTCCCTTCTGGCTATGTCCCATCTCATCTCCGCAATATAACATGGGAACACCAATGGAAAGAAAAAGGGTAGATAGGAGATTTTTGCGTTGTTTAAGCCGCAGCTGCAGAACATGAGGATCATCCGTAGGACCTTCTACTCCACAATTCCAACTGTAATTTTCATTCTGCCCATCCCGATTGTCTTCAAGATTAGCTTCGTTATGTTTCTGGTTATAACTCACTAGATCAAGAAGAGTAAAACCGTCATGACAGCAAATAAAATTGATACTCGCATAGGGCTTGCGGCCGCTCTGCTCGTAGAGATCACTTGAACCAGAAATGCGACTTGCAAACTCGGCTAACATCCCCAAGTCAGCCCTCCAGAATTTTCTGACCGCATCCCTGTATTTTCCATTCCATTCTGCCCAACCTACAGGGAAATTTCCAACTTGATAACCTCCTGCTCCAATATCCCATGGTTCGGCAATCAACTTTACTTGAGAAAGCACTGGATCCTGACGAATCACTTCAAAAAAAGTAGACAGTTTATCGACGTCAAAAAGCTCTCTGGCCAAAGCCGAAGCCAAATCGAACCGGAAACCATCCACATGCATCTCACAGACCCAATAGCGTAAGCTATCCATAATAAGCTGGATTACGCGTGGATTACGCATGTTTAAACTATTACCGCAACCGCTAAAATCCATGTAGTAACGTGGGTTATCTGAAACAAGCCTGTAGTAAGAACAGTTGTCGATTCCCCGAAAAGAGAGAGTAGGACCCAAATGATTGCCTTCAGCCGTGTGATTATAGACAACATCAAGGATTACTTCAATGCCTACACTATGAAGAGTTCTTACCATCGTTTTAAATTGAGCCAGCGGATCAAGCTTGGAATCTTTGACTACATACCGAAGCTCAGGAGCAAAAAAACAGAGGCTGTTATATCCCCAGTAATTGGTTAATCCCTTTTCAACCAGATGGGACTCATCAACATGTTGATGAACAGGCAAGAGTTCTATAGTGGTAATTCCAAGCTTAAGCAGGTGGTTAATAACAGGTTCAGAGGCTAAACCCAAGTAAGTTCCCCTAAGTTCTTCGGCTATACCAGGCATCCTTTTGGTAAGGCTTTTGAGATGAGCTTCATAAATAATAGTTTTATGCCAAGGAATAGCTGGCCGACTATCCTCCCCCCAAGAAAAAGATGTGTCAATCACCACCCCTAATGGTACAAACGGGGCGCTATCTTGGTCATTAAAAGACAGGTCCTCTTGAGGATCGCCTATTTTGTAGCCAAATAATGCATTATTCCACTCAAGAGGTTTTGAAACAAGCTTAGCATAAGGATCGATAAGTAATTTTTGAGGATTGAATCTATGGCCTTGTTGAGGCTCATAGGGACCATGAACCCGGTAGCCATAGAGCTGGCCAGGAAGAACCCCTTCTAAATAGACATGCCAAACGAAATCCGTTTCTTCGGTTAAGACTATCCTTTGTTCATTTTGTCCTGAGCTATCAAAAAGACAAAGCTCAACTTTAGTTGCATTTTCAGAAAAAAGAGAAAAATTAACTCCTTTCCCATCCCATGTTGCTCCCAGTGGATAAGGTTTACCAGGTTTAATAGTCATGGTGAAAGCGTTTTATTTAATTTTCAACAAAATGGGATAAAAAAGATTCTTTCGATTTTCCTGAACACAGAACCGTTTCTATCAGTAAACCCATTAATCTTGCAATGGCAAAAGCCATAAGTTTTTTTTACTTTGTAACATTCTTGCTTAAGACAGATCATTTCAAAAACAAAATAACTTTTCTTACACCCAGCCTTTTTGTTTTTTAAAAAAGATGAAAGGGATCAGACCCTAGCTACTTGAACCAAGACATTTAACTTTTGACCATGGTACCCTTTAAAAACTCCTCGTATTGGGGCCACATCGTCATAATCTCTTCCCACTGCAATCTGGACATGGCGGTCGGTTTCTAGGGTATTATTTGTAGGATCAAAACCTACCCATTTCCCATTAGGCAGGTAGACCTCAATCCAGGCATGGGTTGCGGCCTCAACTTCCAGGGATGAAGAGGACTCCTTAGGAACAGGTTCAATGTAACCACTGACGTAGCGGGCTGGGATGCCTGCGGAGCGTAGCATAGCGATCATGAGATGACTGTAGTCCTGGCAAACCCCTTTTTTCTTTTCCAGGATTTCAGCAAGGGGAGTTGAAACATCAGTTGCCCCAGGAACGTAGACAAGAAAACCGTGTACGAACTGATTAAGTTCAACAAGAGCTTCTGTAAGGATCTTGTCCTTATGAAATATCCCTGAAGCCAATCCTCGGATTTCATCAAGTAAGGGAATAAATGAAGAAGGAAGAAGAAAATCCAAAAGTTCAAATTTTTTAAAACCATATACGACTAAAGCCTCACTGACAGTTAGAGGCATCTCACTTAAAGGATCGGGAATGGGATGAGTCAAGACTAAGCTGCGGGTTTCCACACTTAAGCTATTGTGTCTAAAAGGAATACTGAAAAAAGAAGTCACATTCCCAAAGTAATCGGTATAAAAGTATAGGGGTACTGAAGGATGAATTATCGTTTCATGGCTTAAAACAGTTTGCCGGATACTATTTTGGGGATGACAACGAAGTTCAGAAAATGATTCCAAGGCAGCTGCTGGATAAATATATTCGGTTTTATGGACAATGAAAAATTTCATCTTTAAGGACTTGATACCTTTGAAGTTTGGATCGCCGATTGATGAGTAAAATAATAATCGGTTAAAAGAAGATGAAATTCGAAAAGTTCCTTTTCGATCTGCTCGATCCAAGGCTTATAAACAAAAACCGGATCCGTGTTTGTCACTCCAGAAGGGCTTGTTGCTTTCAGCTCTTCAGACCACCGTTTCAGTTTCGCATTCAGATAACGGATAATAGATAGAGGCTTTGCCGACATGCTGGGGAACCTTTCAATGAACTTGAGCATGGTTTCAACTTGGTCTAAACAAAAGGAAACCGACCGAGAGAATTGCTCGTCAAAGAGAAAAAGAGCTATCGCTTTATGGGCAGAAAAAGGATAATGATAAAGACTTCTGTAAGCATATAAAGCTGAAGAGAGTTTTAATATTTTCTCCAGCAAAGCCAAGAAGTTATATCCTTGGGAATCCTTCTTTTCGATGAGTTTTAAGCAAAACCGACTCAAAAGAATACTAAATCTGGCCTTTTCATAGAACCGGCCTACCTGAAAAAATTTCCACTGCTCGTTGCGCAAAAGATGCTCATCGATAGCTGACAGGAGTTTGGCTGAATCCAAGGAAAAGTCAGAAATCAGTTGAGTAGAATCAAGGTTCTTATTTTCAAAAGATTGTTTTTGAAGCTTATAATAAAGGGAACTTAGGGAGATCCAAACTTCAGGGGGAATGGAATCTCTGATTTTAGCACCGTTTTCAAAGCAACGAGAAATGCAATTGATAACCGAATCTTCCCCTTTCGATCCCATGAAAAACTGAAAAAAAAGGCTGAGATGGTCTTTGGGATATGAGCTTTTAAAAGCACGAGCTGAAAAATAATCCGCTAGTTCTTTTAAAAAAAAGGAAAGAACTTCGGAATTTTCTAATAAAGCCTTATCCTCATAACTCCAGAAAGAAAGAATAATGTGATGGAGTTGAAGGGCTCGAGTCAGATATCTTCCAAGCCAGTACATCGACTCGGCAACTCGACTTAGGATACTGATCCGATTTTCAGAATAGGGAAGAGAATAAAGGGTTAACTCGGAAGCTCTGGAAAGCTTTTCTTGGTAAAGCCATACATCTTTTAAAAGAAGCCTCTTTTCATTTTCCTGGCACCCTTTGCCCAGTACAATAGGGAGAAGTTCGGATCGATTTTCTTTGACCACACCATAAAAAACAAAAGAAAAAGGTTTATAGCTTAGAGAAGAGCCATAAAAAGATGGAAATTTCTTGAAAGAAAGCCTTTTTTGAACAACCAGCGAAGAAAGAACCCTTTGTGGAATTTTCTTTGCTTTCGCCCAGTCAACCCATTGGTCTATTCCTTGAGGCTCAACCTTTGCCTCTCTATCCTTGAGGATATAATCTGCGGGAGAGTCTAGGAAAAGGGAAAAGGCATCAGGATCAGATGCAGGATAGGTTGGCAGAGAATTTAACAAAGGTCTTTCTTTCAAGTAAAAAGAGATTATTTTTGAGCCGTAGGATTGGAGAAGAGGATCGGACACTATCCCACAACCCGCAGCATTAACAAGTTTTAAATTTCCCTTTCTTAAACACCAAAAAAGTCCAGCAATTCCTTGATCTATAGAGCATCGATTAGCAATAGGATCAAGTCGGCTATCAGCTATTCTTCTCAAAAGAATAGCGATAGGTTCTAGCCCACCTAAAGTTTTTGCATAAAGCTTGCCTTCAAGAACGACAAGATCGGTGGATAAAAACAGAGGAATGCCCATCCTCCGAGCAAGGAGTGCCGCTTCCCAGTCTTCGGCTTTTTCTGTCACCAAAGCGACCAGTCCCTCGTTATCTTCAGGTAGAACTTGACTTAAAGCTTCAAGGATCTTTTCTGGATAGTCCAAACAGCCGAGGGGTTCTACTCCGTTAAACAGCTCGGGCAGCGTTTCTCTCAGTCCCCTCCTTATCTCTTCAGCAAGCATGATATTCTGGGGTATCTCCAACTCGTCATGGAGTACAATCCAGTTACCGTTTTCTTCTTTTGCTAGTTCACAAGAAAAAAAATAGCAATACTCTTCTCCTGCGGGGTTCAAATTGACACATTCCCTCCGGTACCTCGGAGAAGAAAAAAAAGGCTCAAAAGGAATGACTTTGTTCTTAAAAATCGTTTTTTCAAAATAAAGATCTTTTAAAAACTTTCTCCATCCTTTTACTCTCTGTTCTATGCCTGCTCGAATTACGACCCAGTCTTCCTCACACAGGATAATAGGCCACGGGTCTATGGAATATTGTTCACCCTTATCCAAGGGATAAGGATATATTCCCATAAGTTCAAAATTAAGCCCCATGGCTTTCTGGGCCATGTTCAAGTTTTCTTCAACAAGGGAAGAGGCCTGTTTCTCAAGGATCATCTTGGACATTTTTCTTAGCCTTCGTAAAATGCAAGAAATCAATCAGATAAAAACAATTGCCAAAAATAGGTTTAAGCATGAAAAACTTTAACCTAGGGATGATAAAAGAGATTGATGGATTGTGTTGCATTCGATTTGAATATCTAAAAATATCTTTTTATTCCGTTCAGCCGTAATCCCATTTTTAACTTGTTCAAGGACTTTGGAAAAAAGCTCTTTTGTTTGGGTCTGGAGCAATTCAATATCCCATTGTTGCGAAAGGACTCCCAGGTAATGAAGCATTTTATCAAGTAAAGAAAGAATGGAATAGGGATAAAGTGAAGAGCCTAGGATATATAATGCTGTTTTTTCATAGCTAAGCTCATTCATCCCTATTTTCTTCTTTAAAAGATCCCGGATAAAAAGGGAATTAAGGAAAGCTTCCCATTCTTCATAAGGAGGATCGTCCTTGTTTTCCTCCGGATGATAAGCAAAAAAAAAGGCAGCACAATTACCCACTTTTTCAATGTATTCCCCGATTTTCAACCAGAGCAAGAAAGGTTCCTCTTCAAAAAGATAATCTTGAAGCTGTCGCATGACGAGAATCTTTTCAATAACCTCTTTAATGAGAGGATAACAAGAGAGTTGGAAAGGAGAGCTAGCCGTCGTCGATGAAAGCAGAAAATAGGCACTATTAAGATATTCCCAAAGAGGTAAAGGAAGCCAATCCCTAAGTATTTTTGCATTTTCCCTGGCTGAGAAAAGAGAGCAAAGAGAAGAAAGGGGATTGTCGTGATCGAACAAAACAAAGAAAAGAGTAGATGACAGCTCTCCCTGGATAGGCCCACGGTTAAAAATTCTCAATCCTTTTTTGATCCTTTCCCAGCAACACGACCATTTTTCTGCCGAAGCTTCTAGTCCATAACCTAGATAACTTTGGCAAACATTCAAACTCACCAAGGCCCTTTCTATATACCTTGCTGTCCAGTAAATGTTTTCGATTCGCTGTCCGCTCATGGATTTTATCTTTTTTCATCCTCAACAATCCAGCTATCTTTGCTCCCTCCTCCTTGGGATGAGTTGACCACAAACGACTGGGAGTCGATAGCGACCCGGGTCAGCCCTCCAGGGATTACCCGAGGCTCTTTGCCTAAAAGGACAAAAGGACGCAAATCCACTCTTCTTGGCTCTATGGTCCCATCAACAAGACAGGGAAGTTTTGAGAACCAAACTAAGGGTTGAGCAATGTAATTTTGGGGATTGGCTAAAATTTTTTGTTTAAATTCTTGTCGTTGTCGAGAAGAACTGACAGGTCCAATAAGCATACCATAGCCCCCCGACTGGCTAACCTCTTTAACCACCAACTGCTCAATTTTCTCTAAAACATAGCTTCTTTCCTTGGGATTAAAACAACAATAGGTCTCTACGTTGTGCAGTATTGGCTCTTCGCCTAAGTAATAGCGAATTATCTGAGGAACAAAACTATAGATCGCTTTGTCATCCCCTATTCCACAACCCGGTGCATTGATGATGTTCAGTTTTCCCTCTCGATATAGCCTAAATAGTCCTTTAAGCCCAATTAAGGAATCAGGGCGAAAAACCTCGGGATCCAAAAACCCTTCCTCGATACGCCGATAGAGTACAGTGATATTTTTTTTAGTTTTTCCAGCCTTGAGGTAAAGCTTTCCATTTTCAATTATCAGCTCTTTAGATTCAACAAGAGCTGTCCCCATCTGGTTGGCTAGAAAAGAATGTTCAAAGTAGGCTGAGTTATACGGACCCGGAGTCAAAACAGCAACTTGAGCTTGGGGGCAATCAGGGGGATGAAGATCCAAAAACGTTTCTAAAAGAGCTTTTGGATAAGACTGGATAGGTAAGGGTCTCTGGGAAGAAAAGAAAAAAGGGCAACATTCTTTTAATACCATTCGTGCTGAAAGCATATAGGAAACCCCACTGGGAATCCTTAGATTATCTTCAAGAACAATAAAGTTACCCTTCTGGTCTTTTAGCAGATCACAGCCACAAACCGCAGCGTAGATCCCTCTAGGAACATCAAGCCCAACCATTTGCTCAACAAAGCCTGAAGAATTCAAGACAAGCTCTCCAGGGATCACTTTATCCTTCAGTATTCTCTGTTTATGATAAACATCCTCAACAAAAAGATTGAGAGCTGTTAGTCTTTGAATCAGTCCTTTTTTTATTTTCTCCCATTCTCTTTTCACGATGAGCCTGGGAATAACATCAAAAGGAAAAATCCTGTCTTCAGTTTTTTCTTTCCCATTTTTCAATGAAAAAGTAACCCCCAATTGCTTGTACCTGTAGAAAGCTTTTTTCTGAGCCATCATCAACTTTTCTATGCCTACTCGAGACAGAATCATTTCCCATAGGGATTGATATTCTATTTTGGGATTTCCCAGGATGTTCAAGGATTCATCCTGACCATCAGCTAGACTCTTATACTGATCAAAAAAAGAGAACTGGGAAAAATGTGGATTGGCTTTACTGGCAGTGGAAGAAAAAGAAGCCATTTGCTTCTTTTAAGCACGAAATATGCCAGGCTTTAAAAACCTATTTTTAAATCATCGTTGCTTCCAGAGCATTCGACTTACTCATTAGAAAATCCCATTGAAACTAAATTATTGGGTAAAATTCTAAAACTGTATTAACAAAATTTCGATTGAGGAAAAAATTCTGTAGCGGATTAATTACCGATGAACAATTCTATCTTTCTTAAATAACCATTAAGATGCTATTGAGACTACCATCAGCTTATTTTCCATATCTTTTATTCAATCTTCTTGCCTAGAAATTAAAAGGGTAGTAAAAAATCGGTAGAGTTTTTCTGCTAGAACTGTTCTTTTCCCCTTGATGATCAATTTTGCTCTCATATCTTCTAAGATCAGGGATTGATCCTCTTTAGACAGGGGAATAAAAGCAAAAACGTAAGGATTTTTTTCTTGCTGTTCCTTCAAGGTCACGGGAATGACAGGGATTTTCCCTCCGTAAGGAATAAGAAGACCGGGAGGGATTTCTGACCGTTCGACCATCTTTTGGCCTATTTTTTGGACAACGGTATGAAAAATTTTTCCTGAGCTTATCCAAATGCCCTTGACTTCCGCGCCAGGGAAAACGATACGAGTTTCAGCCTGTGTTAAGGGGACAATAAAATAGTATCGCTCTAGGTTCCTAATTTTTAAAATCGTTTCTCCCGGCCGAAAATATTTTCCTCTTATCGATTCTATGTCTGGATTGATCAGGACACCATCGATGGTCGATTTGAGCATAAGTTCTTCTTTTCTTTTGAGAGCTAGATCAAATTTCTTTCTTGTGGCTTGGAGATCTTGGGATCGCATCGGAGCACTCTCCTTCTCTTTTCCTTCTCTTCTCCGAGAACTATACTCAAAGGATGAAAAATCAATTCTTTTCATAGCAAGATCCATCCGGGCCAGTTGTAAGTCCATTTCAACCCGGTCGTTATCCAATCTTAGCAAAGCTTGGCCAGCTTTCACGTGCTGACCACTCCTAACCCATATTTCCTTTACAACACCTCCATCAGCACTTGCTACATTCTGGCCTAACTGGGACCGGACGACGGCTACGGTTTTTACTTTTTCCCTACAGGGGAAAACCAACAAGATACACAGAACAATCAGTCCGAGGCCAAACCCTTTTAATCTTTTTTTTAAAGTTTGACTAAATCCAGGAAAAAAATGGGGGGAAAGAAAAGGAGCCAAGAAGACTTTCATAACAACAGCTCCTACAAAAGCCATTTCTACGAAAAAACTTAAAGCTGCCCCGATATTTTCAAGACCTACCTGTTTAAATCCATTGAACAAAACTTTCCCCAAGGAATGAATGAGGTAAAACATGTAGCAGAGCGCTAAAGTGGAATAAACAAAAAAGATCCAACCTTTAGCTTTATTAACTTTCATCTTTAGTAGTTGCGGATTTTTATAACCCAAAAGCCAATCTTGAATCTTAGCTGTACAATAGGCAAAGGCTTTTTCCCTTAAATTAGGGATTTCAAGAAGATCCACTAAGACATAATAACCATCGAATTTCATTAAAGGATTTAAATTAAAAAAAAGAGTTGTTACACTGGCCGTCACCATTAGATTAAAGGCAAGGTTCTTTGCCATTCCTAAGGGAAATAAAATCCAAAGGTGTGCAGCTACCGAAGCGATGATCAGCTCGGTATAAACCCCCGCAGCAGCAATAAAAATCCTGGCTTTTTTATCGGTAATAATCCAACTATCAGAAGCATCCACGTAACCCACTGGAATGAAAAAGAAAAAACCTACCCCCATTTCATGAATCTCACCTCCAAAACGACGAGTGGTTGTAGCATGGCCAAATTCATGAAGGGTTTTGTCAATGGCTGTAGCGATGTAAAGGAAGAAAATATTTTGCGCTGAGAAAAACTGGATCTGATTGGTATCAAAAGCTGAACGATGTAAAAAAAGGAAAAAAAGAGTCCAGATCCAAAAGCAGATAGTGATTACCACGCCTTGGGGAGACCAAAGCCACCAGGCCGATCGAACAATCCGATCCAGCCAGCGAGAAGGATGTATTAAGGGAAGTTTAATAAAGAAAATCTTTAAAAAAAAACCCACTAAAAGCTGGAGAAAAGAATCCCTTCTTCTAGGTATCTTTGACAAGAGAACATCGGTAGGAAGGATAACTAAATTTCTAGAAACAAGAAGATCTAAAAATTGCAAAACATCCTGGGCACTAATCATTTTATGCGGAAAATACTTATTATAGTTTTGGGCAATCTCTTCAGCCGATCTTTTCCCATCAAATAAACCAGCAAGAATAGCTTCTGCGTGAGGCAGCCGACAGTAGGTAAGCCCTAAAGGATCTTTAACTACATAATAAGTTTTGTTATTAAAAATTTGCTTTTGAAATAAAAGATCGGTGCGCAGTTTATATGGAACAATATTTTCGGCTTTTTTTATCTGGTTTACTACTTCCTGTTTTATCATAGCCCTTTATTGAGCTGGGAGTTGACCTCCAACGGCATATTCTAAGCGCGCTAGTGCAGCATTATAATTAAATCGGGCCTCAGCATTGGCTAATTTAGCTTTAAGCAAAGCTTGTCGAGCCGTTACAGCTTGAACCCAGTTAGTTTCTCCACTTTCAAACAGTTTCCTTGCTTGATCAAAAGCTTTTTCCGCATCATTCACAGCCGTTTGTTGAAACGCAACAGCCTCCTTAGATCTTTTTATCTGCTGGTAAAGTTCTCTAAGCTGGGCAGGAATATCAACCTTAAGTTGACTGACTTTAACTTGGGCTATATTTTCCAATGCTTTTTGGGTCTTTATCCTTCCATTATTTTCCATAATATCAAAAAAATTCCACTGGCCTTGCACGCCCGCCGTCCAGCCCCATTTAGGGTAAAGGATGTAAACATTGCTAATGTTCTCATACTGAAGAAGGGCATCGAGGGTTGGATAATAGCTGGATTGAGCAGCAGCCACCGCAGCATGAGCAGCCGAAAGTGAATGCAAAGCCTCATTTAAATCAGTACGTTTTTGTAAAGCAATTTTTAGAGCTTCATCGTAAGGTACTTCGAAGGAAGGTAGATCGTTTTGACCAGCCAGGTAAAGAGGATCATTTTCTTGGCTACTTGGCATATTGAGGATCATTCTGAGCTGTTCTCTTGCTTTTACATAAGCGGATCTTGCCTGGGCTAGATCTCCAAGAGAAGTTGAGTATTCAGCTTGAGCACTTAAAGCTTGAAATTCAGGAATCTCTCCTTCTTTAAACATTTTTTGGGTATATTCAGCAATAGCACGACTTGCTTCGGTTAACTCTTCTCTAATTTCCACAACTTCTTGTCTAAAAAGGGTATAATAAAAAGCTTCCTTGGCTTGAGCCACCGTCCTCAAGGCCACATCCATCGATTGCCATATTACTTTTTCCAAAATCTCTTTTTGTTGCCTGGCTTCTTTAACCGCTCCCACATTGAGAATCGTTTGTTTTATCTGTACAGCCCCTAGCCAGCTCGTCCGAGTCAGGGGATAAGCTTCTATTGTTGGCAGAAACATCAAAAGGGAGCTTTGTTCCCGTTGAGCACGGTAAACTAATCCTCCATGAGGGTAAAGCCTAGCTTTAAACTGCATTTTAATCCCTTCTTGTTGTTCAATAGCTTTTCGTGCAGAAACAACTTCAGGGTTCGCATCCAGAGCACGTTGGATAACCTCTTCTAATGACCATTTCTTAGTTGTACTCACCTGCAACTGCTTAGGATAAATCAGTTCAATCGGCTTTTTTATGCTATAAAAAATAGAAATCGAAGGATCAGCGTTTTGTGGGTCGGTAGAAGCCCCCTGAATATCAAGGAGTGTCAAAAAAGAAAAAAGACTGACCAACAAAAAGAAAAGGGAAAAATCTTTTCTCATTCGTTTTTAAGGGTTTTTCTTAGCTGCATTTAAACCAATGACCGTCGGGGAATTGGATAAAACCTTTCTTTCCAGCTCAGGAATAACCAGTTCAGCACTTAAGCCAGCAACAACCTTGCTTGAAGAATTAATAACTAGTTTGACTCGGAATGTTCCACTTGCCGGATCCAAGATAGGATCGACATGTATAACCGTAGCTTCGACTTTTTCACCCGCATAGGGACCATCTACCAGTTCAACAAAATATTTATCCTTTGGATGGATCTGGCCAAAGTGCTTTGAATCACAATAAATAACCATCTGAAGCTCAGAGGCATTGACTACCCTGCCCACTGGCTCAAGCCTCTCTACCGATTCACCCACGTTACGCAATTTTTTAAAAAAAATTCCTTCTATGGGCGAACGGATCATTTTTGATTCAAGCCTGTTTTTTGCTCCTTCCAAGAGGGCTGTCGCCTCCTTAAATTTGCCCTGGGCCATCTGCAATTGATACTTGATCTCCTCATATTGTTTTGGGCTAATGACTTCTTCCTTATAAAGATTTTCTATTCTTTTATATTCCATTTGAGCTTTTTCTAATTCCGCTTGGCAAACTGTAACTTCAGCTTCAGCTCTTACCATTTCAGCTCTCTCATCCTCAGTATTTAACTGGGCAATGATATCTCCTTTTTTGACATAAGCCCCTTCTTCAAAAAAAAATTTCTCTAATATTCCTGCAGCTTTAGCACTGATCCTAACATCCTCCACGGGAAGAAGAATTGCTCTATAAGAAGATCTCTCCTCTGAAAAGTTTTCAGTTACTGGGTCAGCCATATTTATACCCAGTAAATTTCCCCCCAGATCGTCCTGAGCCCAAAGGCGACCGATAGAAAAAATAAAAAAAAACACAATTATTCCCTTTTTAAAACTCGTCATGAGCTAGGCTACTTTATAAATATTTTATTAAATTAAAAGACAAGTTGATAAAGTAAACATTCTTTAGCAATCATAATATAGATAAGCCTAAATCTATTTATTTTTTCTTCTATTTGTCTTTATTTTCTTTAAAGTTTTAAGCAATTACCAGAAAAAAACATGGATTTTTAGAAACCGGACTATGTCCCTGAAGGCTATTTCACCTAGAGGTCTAATGCCTACGTAAATTTTGGCTATTCCTCTGAAACCCTTTTTTAATAGTACTGGGTTGATATTCTTTTCTTCCCATGGGATTAGAAAGGAAAATTCATATTTGGCTTTTTCTACTTCCGCTCCATGAACAAATTGGTCAGTAGAATTTAAAAAAAGCCTATAACTTTTTGTCGGATCAGCGAACAATTTAAAGGATATGGGAAGAGGTTTTCTCTTTTTTTCCAAAAGATTAGCCAAATAAATGAGATCCTGTTCTTTCAAAAAACCCTTCACTTTCCAATACCTGGGATCAGCAAGTTGAACAAGGACTTCTCCGATCTGGGTAACTTCTCCTCTACGAGTAGCAAGGTTGTAAGGTCCCATTACCAGTCCATCTATTGGAGCTCGAATAAAAGTATGCTGGTAATCCTTGTACAAACTTTTGAGCATGGCTTGAGATTTCAACGCATTAAGTCGGGCAAGTTGCATCGCGGTTTCCTGTTTTAAGTTTTGTGCTAAGTCCGCTTCAGCCATATTTTTCTTGTAATCTTGTTCGATCTCCTTGATTTTCAGCCGAATATTTGTCGAATCGAGGGTCATTAAAAGTGCTCCTCTTTTTACATAGTCACCGACTTGAACATGGATGGAATCGATCCGAGCGGATACCATGGCGGGCACAGAAATCTCAAAAGAAGGCAGAAGGACAGCATCGGCCTTGATCTTCATCGGCAAGGGAATCAATGCTATAGTTCCAAGAAATAAAATTAAAAGGGCAATGAAAACCAGGGGTTTTCTTAGCTGGAATGGATAAAGCCAGGCTTTCTTTTTAAAATAGACTCGAGCAAAACTTCTGCCTCCAACCAAGCAGATTCTCTGCAAAAGGTTGAAAAGTTCAAGATTTGCTACAATCGGTTCTTGACCTTCCCATGAAAGAAATCCAAATATTCTTTTTTCATCGTCCATCAAAGGGAAGGCAGCAATCCAATTCATGGGAACTGTATTGAAATAATCGATGATCTCCTTGGGCCTTTCTTTTGATCCCCCTTCTCTCATAGCAAAACCAATGCGTAGAGGGCTACGAGAAGTTTCATCTTGAAGTTCTTCCTTTTTGCTGGAGATAATCTTTTCATCCCCAAAAAGAAAGGAAAAAAAAAGAGTTTTGAGTTTCTTATCCCGTTTCGGTTTTCCTACAAAATATTGAGGATTAGCCACTTTAACTAGCGAAACAACCGCTTCTTTAAGTATAAGGGCTTGATTAGCATGCTTTTGAATTTCTACAAGGGAGCTTGCTGCTTTTAATTCAAACTGCTGGAGCTGACTAAAATCCTGGGAGAATAGAAAACTATAGCCTTTGGAATTCAAAGGAACGGCAAAAAGACAACTCCGGTCACATCCAGCCGCCTCTCTAGCGTAGTTGACAAGCAGATGAGCCATTTTATCCCTGTCATGCTCATTCATCGCTAACTCCTCGATGTATTTCACGTAAAGGGCAGAAAGGGTTGAAGAAGAGCTCGAATGAACCGTTATATCTTTTATCCATTGTCCAAGACAACTGGCTACCGCAAAACTGATAGGAGCTAAGCACTGGTACTGGTGTTCAAGAAAATTTTGGTGATTTTCCCCCTTAAACCAGTAATGAATAACTCCCTGAAAATGATCGGCATGGATCAGTGGAAAAAGGAAATGATGTAAAAAATTATGATCCTTGTTATCAAATGGATAAGACCAGACAGCATCATAATCAGGAGAAAGTGGCCATGAAAAATAACAAAATCTTTTCTCAAGAAAAGCCTGCTTAAGCTGTTGGTCTAAAAAATTTCTCTTTTCATGGTTCATTTCCCACGGTAAGGGACCATCACAAGAAGACCAGATTGACCGCCACCCTGATCCTTCTAGCCGGGTTATCTGCATTCCCTGAATGGCTATCTTCAGAGAAAGGTAGTGAAAAACAATAGGAAACAGCTTCTCAAGGCTTCGGATAGAATTCAACAAAAGGGGTAAATTTTCTGCAAACTTATCTGGTGAAAGAGAAAAAAGATTAAAATCAGTTGATTTATTTTCTTTCACTGATTTGAACAAAAGCAAGAAACCTACAATTATCTCTCAAGGAATAGTTCTATCCTTGAAAAGAAGGATTTTTTTCTACTTCGGGTTTTACCAGAATGCCATTCTCGACCAATCGTTGGATAAAAAGATCGATATCTTTCCCCATTTGTTGAGGATCCCCTTCAAAATGCTCAAAAACCCAATTCCTTAGTGCCTTAATATCTCCTTTTAAGGCAACGAGTTTTTCCCACAACACTGCTCCATAGTTATCTAACTTATAATATTGCCAAGTTGTAGGATCAACCATGATGATTTCGTTGTCTATCCGTTCATAACAAATCCAATCAGGAATTTCTACCCTATTTATTTCATTTTCTTCCATAAACTACCTCTTCAGTTTCCCTTTGCCTCGAATAAATACA
Source organism: Methylacidiphilum caldifontis (assembly GCF_017310505.1). Classification (NCBI taxonomy): domain Bacteria; kingdom Pseudomonadati; phylum Verrucomicrobiota; class Methylacidiphilae; order Methylacidiphilales; family Methylacidiphilaceae; genus Methylacidiphilum (ex Ratnadevi et al. 2023); species Methylacidiphilum caldifontis. The sequence continues at coordinate 821,430 of NZ_CP065957.1, forward strand.
TTTTCTGTCACTATTATCTTTATGCTTATTTTTATCCTGATATTTTCTCATCATCCTTAGGGCTAAAAGCAAGCTTTTACCTTCAGAACGAGAAAAATAAGTTCTTAATTTTTCAACTAACCTTTGATCTCTTAAGATATCGATACAGCTGTCACATATGCTTGAATAGCGCTCTCTTTCTGGGAACAAAACGCCAGGAAAATGATCTTTTAAGATTTTATAGAGTCCAAAAGAACCCGCAAGAGCAATCATTTCTAGAATGGGATCTTCCTTTCCTTCCTTTAAAATTTCATTTAAAGGCCTCTTTTTTGCATCACCTAAAAACAAAGGAGAATGCTCAGGAGCATAATGGGAAGGACCACAACATGCAAATACCCTTCCGTCATATTTGACTACAGGAGCTAAGACAACGCCACATATCCCTTGAGGTGGAGTTTGTTCCCAAAAAAAATCTTCCTCTGGAATAATCTCTGCTCTGCCTAGCTTAATAAGGGGAATTTTTTCGAGCTGGTATTGGATTTCCCCTAAATCCGGTAAAGCTAACTTGTCGAGAGAAAGGGGTGTGACAACACTCCTAATCGTTAAAGGAATTTTTAAGTTCCAAGCGGATTGAGCAACCGCCTTCAATTTCCATTCATTTTTAAAAGCCAAATGATACTGATCCCAGCTTATGCATAATCTATCCAACCCTGCAGCATGAACTTGTTGAATAACCTCAAAGGCATGTCTATCAGACCTGACCCATCCACAACCTGTAACAGCCGTAACACCAAATCCAAGACTCTTGGCTTTAGATATACAGCGAATCAACTTTTCGCTATCCAAAAAGGCTTCGCCTCCCGTAAAACTGATCACAGGGCTAATCCCAACAGCCTGTTCCAAAAGAGCATAAACAAACTGCTCATCTAATTCTCCTTTAGCATCAGGAGAGGACTCCGTAATGCAATGCGCACAACGAAGTGGGCATTTTTTCCTCAGCATTATACCTAAGACCTCATAGTTTATCATAGATTTTTACCGATTGAATGACTGTGAGAGAATCATCTCACAAATTTGAGGTATTTTTTCGATTTTTCCCCTTGGAAGAAATAACCGGTAGGTACGTATTTGGGCTAACCATTGTAAGATTTTTTGAACATGAACCCTTTCATCCAGAACAAAAGCACTATTGAAATAAAGATTACGAAATGCTTTCCCTGGCTCAACCTTTTCAATGAAAGGCTCTTGGTTATCTGTCCAACGCAGAAAAAAAAATAGTCTTAAGAGGTAATATGTGCTTAGAAAAAAGAGTAACAGGCCTACCTATATCCTCCGACTTTCTATAATTACGAAGAAAAGGATGAGCAGGGACAACTAATGGTTCATTCGTTTCTAAAACAAATCCTGTTCTATCATCGGCAACTAAGTTGTATCCTAGCTCTTGAAAAGCAGCAAGTAAAGTTGACTTTCCTCCTCCAGAGGAAGCCATCAGACCTACAGCTTGGGAGTTGACTTCAAATGCCCCTCCGTGAAGAAAAAGGAGTTTTCCGATACACTGTCCAAAAAGGGGTAAAACAAATTGGTAAAAATAGTATTTAAGCTTTTCTTGATCAAAAGATTTGTAGGCAAAAAAAAGTCGATCCGCATCGATAGTAAACAAAAATTTATCTTCGACAACAATTCTTCTCGGGTTAAGAAGATAACTTAATGGTCCACAAGACAATAAAGGCTTTTGTTCCATTTCAGGGATAAATTCAACATAAGAAGAATAAAAAGGGTATCTTCCCCAAATTACTGGTCCAGAAAACGCCAACTCCTCTATTGAACCTTCCAAGCCAATCCCATAGCCTACCGCATTGCTCTTTATTTTTAAAGCCCAATCTCCCATGAAAAACGATCTCTTTTACCAATGATTATCTAAAACTCATTATAGTCCGACGGTAGCTAATGCTGTTGCGGCTAATAATTGAGCTCTGGGATCTGGTATCTGATTTGAAAAAGAACTTAAATTTCCTAAATGGAAAAAACCCGGACTTTTCCACATAAATTTTACTTTTTCTTTAATCTTTTCTTCAAAGATCTCCAAACTTATAATCGGCAGCTGGCTGATGTCTTCCATATCTAATTCCTCCTTTCATGTTTTTTGTTCCTAAATAATCGAAAGAACAGATGTTAAGAGCGGACTGAGCAAATCATTAGTCAATCCTGTCACGACATTCAAAACACTATTGACTCCGCTAAGCAAAGGTTGAAGATCCTTAGCCAAATTCAACTCTCCAATTTGAAGAGTAGCCTGAGGTCCACCAACACCTAGATGTAAAAATATTGGGAACTGATTAGTATTAATGACAGGATCATTTATTTGGGCATGAAACTGAGTAGTTGTCGATGGTTGACCTTGATTAATATTTAAAAGAGAAAAACCATTCCCGGAACTCGCTGCAGATCCAGAAAATTCTTGAACTCCATTCAAATGAAACAAATGATGGGGGATTGCAGCAGCTGCAAAAAGGTGGCGAGATTCAAGTGCTTCGATCTCAAAAAGATATTTTTCTTCATTTAAAAAACCTTTTATCGTATTCATTTTTTTCTTTCCTTTCCTCTGATATAGACACAGGGGGAGGCTTGTAAAGCAAAACATTAGCCTCCCCCCTACTTTAGTTTTTTTATCAATTATCAAACAATCGCTAAGACCGAGCCCAAAAGGCCTGTAACGGTCCCTAGAAGAGGACTTACGATTCCTCCCACCAATCCCGTCACTGGTGTGGTTATTGAGGATAGAGTCGACCCTAGCCCCGATAAACTGGGTTGATTAACATGAAGGGAAAGATCTGCGGGAAGATTCACGTTGATCATATGTTGGCCATTTACTGGATTGTTTAGTTGCAACGAAAGATCCAAAGGCAAGTTTAGATTAACAAGATGATGGGGAACAGCTGCAGCAGCAAAGAGCTGGCGTGATTCTAATTCTTCAATTTCAAATTTAGCAAAATTAATTTCTGTTTGCATGACTTTTACCTCCTTGATTAAGTTTATTTTCATGTCCTTGTATAATCCTCTAAAGATACACAAGGATATTCGAATAGGGTTTATATTAAGATATGATTTCAGTTAATTAAGAAATAAAATTCCTGAAATAAATTATAAAGAATTGCTGATAAAGGATAAGCTTTAAGATCATCTTAATATGTTACAAAATTTAGAAGAAAATGCGGTTTTATTACTGGGAAGAAACAGTGTAGAAGCAAAGCATTGGGGAAAAATAGAAAAGATTTTTTCTTCTAAGTCTTTTAATTGGGAGCTTTTTTATCAACTCTGTTTTGCTCATGGACTTTGGGGTTTTGTATTCAATAACATTAAGGAACGCTTCATTTTACCGAAAGATATTTATATAAGGCTATCTTTACTTTGCCAAAATACTTTAAAAAGAAATCTCTTGCTTCTTGAAGAACAAAAAGAAATTTTAACTCTTTTCAATCAAGAAGGATTGCCGGTTATTCCCCTTAAAGGAACAGATTTTAATACAAGGACCTATGGAAAAAATTTTGAGTTGAAAACCACTACCGATATCGACCTATTGTTACCTCAAAAGGATGTCCACAAGGCGATAGATCTACTTCAAAGAAAACTAAACTATTATACCAAAGCCTCAACACGAAAGATAAAGCAGAAGTCAATTCTTTTCTGGGAGAAGGATATTTCTTTTTACAAGAAAAAAGATCATTTTGATTGCGCGCCTTCAATCTTAGAACTTCATTGGGCATTAGTTTTTAACCCACGGCTTGACTACCGGGCATTAGAGGCCATCTGGAAAGAAAAGATTCTTGAAAAGTGGGAAAACATCCCCGTGTTGAGAATGAGCCCCCAAAACGAGCTGATTTTCCTTTTAGTTCACGGCAGTAAACACCGCTGGGAATGTCTTCGTTATGTTGTCGATGTTCACGAATTCATTTTAAAGTGTTCTTTTAATGACAAGCAATGGGATGAAATCGTCCGCAAAGCTTTTTATTTCCGATGGGAAAGATTTTGCTTCCTTGGGCTTTCGGTTGTCCAAAAACTTTATGAAAGCCCAGTTCCTGAAGAAGTTTTAAAAAAACTCGGGGAAAACTGGGTTAAAAAGGAAGATATTTTTTCTTCCACACTCCCCTTCCCCTACATTCGCCATTTTAGTCTTTTCGAACTGTTTTCTTCTCCCATGCATAAGCTTTTGTTTAGCCTTAAATCGTTAAGGTTTCCTTCCGAAGACCTGGTTCAAAAATTTCCCCTCCCCTCTTTTCTCTCCTTTCTGTACATCCCTCTATCGGCTTTTTTCAGCTCATGGGCTTGGCTTCGCCGAAATTTCTTTTCCCTTTTCCCCTACAAGCTAAAACTCCAATTAAAAAGCATTGAAAAACATCTATCGAATTCACTATAAAGCTTGAGGCCAATGGCAAAATATTCAGAAACAATACAGTTGGCTAAATGTGAGCTTAAATTTTACGTTAAAGATTGGGGATATACCCAGGATGGGTGATGAAGGATAGTTAGCTATTCGTTGGGAAAGCTGAGATTTTATCTCCAGAAAAAGACTAGAAAACAAAGTATAGATTACCTTTTCATTGGGCAAATCTAAGGGTTAAAAAGAACATTCTGTAAACGAGCTTGAGGCAAGCAGCCTATCTTTTTATTAATCTAGGCTCAGCACAAATGACCCTATCTAGGTTTAGCTACCTTCTTTAAGAACCTTCGAGAGTAGCCCTTAACTAACCCGATAAAAAATGAGGGGCTTTAGTAGCGATCACTTTGGGTTATATCCTCCTAAAGGAAGTATTATTTCGTTTCTATTGCAGCTCCGAAGGTAGATGCTTGAGTTGGGCGTTTCCTGGCTAGATCATCTGAAAAAAGAGAAAATCAATGGTGGAGCGGACCAAGCTTTATGGGAAAGAAACCCCAATATTCTGGTTCGTTATTTTTCGAGAACACAAAGATATTGACCGCATTCTGAAGGACCATTGTAGAGAGCCTTCATATCAACAGCATGCCCATATTCTAAAGCAAGTTCGGGAGTAATGTAGATGTCCAGCAACAGAGGAGCAACTTTGTTCTCCATGTGGGTAACTCTTTGGAAAAAAAGCTGTTTATGATCCTTGGAAAAAAAATTTAAGTAGGTAAATAAAATTTTTCCCTTCGCTTTCAAAACGCGCCTGGCTTCCTTAAGCATAATTACCGCTTCTTCCTGGAGAAGATGGGTGAGAACGGAAAAGAAACAAACCAGATCGACCTGCTCATTATCCAGTGGAATTTTAAACTTATCATTATACAAAAAAACAAAGTTTGGCCTTTGACATTTTTGTCTTGCGTAATCCAAGAGCTCAGGCACTATATCGATTCCAATGTATTGTACTTGATCACTTAGCTCAGAACAACACAAAGCATAAGCTAACCTTCCCGACCCACAACCCACATCTAAAAGGCTCATTCCCACCCCAAGCTTTCCACGCGAAATAACTAACCGCAGCAGAATATTACCCATGGTTTGATACTGATCGCTGCCTCCCACGGCTAATGAAGCTGCTTTTTCTTTACCGTAAAGAGAAAACAGCTCTTTGATGTAGCTGGGGTAATCAAGCCTTTTATTCCAACAAAAAGAAGGTGCAGGAATTCTTCCTTCAAAAATTCCAAATTCAATATAATGAATTAGGGGGTTAACCCCACTTTGTGCCACATCTGGATTATTTTCTAAATACCAGGAGGTGTTAAAAGTTCGACAAGGATTTTTCCCCTCTTTCCAACCCACCTCCAAATAATGATCCAAAGGACAAACCCCAAGTCTGAGCACCTCGGGATAGGCATGAATATAAAATTTTACATCGAAGAACCCAAGGCGTAGTATTTTTTCCTTTATCTTCTCCATTTTTAATGAATAGCCTTATAATCCTTTCATTTTAAAAAAGTTTTTCTTCCCCTCAGGCTTCCTTTGGCCAACGGGTTTGGTGTCCAATTCGGCATATAGTCTAAAAGATTGGGATTCCAATAAGGATCACCATTTTCAAAGGCTCCTGCCCATCTTTTCACAAGCAATTTATAATCGTTTTCTTCTGGAATCCCCGCCCGGCTCATGCCTTCGTAATGAATTAGCTTTGCCCGAGCACAAAAGATATTTCTAAGTCCAAGCCGGCGAGCACGCAAACAAAAGTCTACATCATTAAAGGCAACAGGAAGGGATTCATCAAATCCCCCCAAATTTTCAAAAATTGACCTTCTAACCATTAAACAGGCCCCAGTTACCGCGGTACATTCTCTATCCAGCTCTCCTAGCCATTTCTCGGAGATTTCTTGATCCTTATAATATCGTAATATATGTTCGCCCCCAATTAAAGATTGGCTAAAATAAATACCTCCATGCTGAATGGACATGTCTGGATAATAAAGTTTAGCCCCTACCGCTCCCACATCTTCTTTTATAACGTAACTGAGCATGGTCTCAAGCCAACGAGGACTGAGCACCTCGATATCATCATTAAGAAAAAGTAAAATCTCCCCCTGACTTTCTTCCTTTCCCAAGTTGTTTAACCGAGACCAATTATATGGAAAATCCACAGAGATCTTCCGGATGGGGAATCTTTCTAATAGTTGTCTTTTAGGATCATTTTCAGCCAAATAATGGCGATTAACAATTACAAGAAGTTCAAAATGGCTATAGGTTGTCTTTTCAAAAATTGACCTAAAACAGCGTTCTACAACATCTTCTCTTTTGATGATCGTGGGCATGATAATCGAAATTTTAGGACAAAGCTCTTTAGGTAAAAAAAGAAAGTTTTCTTCTTTTTTTATCTCTATTCCCACTCTTTTCCCTGAGCAAAGCACAAAAGGGATATGGGTGACATGACTAGGATCGATACCCATTTCACTAATTAGGGATTGATCGGAAAGTAAACGAGTTAGTTCGAAATCCTTTTTAAGAACTTCTAAAAAGCGATCTTTTCTGACAATCCAAAGCTTTCCAATGTAAGGATACTGTGAAAGTAGAGTTGGAGACCAAGAGGGCTTAAAAAAAATTCTTTTTTGGTTTTTTTCATCAATCTCTAACTCATCACAGTAAATAAGCTCTTCTTCGGGATGTTCATAGACAACCTGAGCAAAAGTATGCAAAGCCCTTGGATCAAGAATATCTCCAGCTGAAAGAATTCCCAACCACCTTCCCTTACAATGCTGGAGGAGAGCAGTTTGAATCGATTCCTTTTGGTCTTCCGAAAAGAAAAGCAATTTGACACGACAAGAGAACTCTTTACCCAAAGCTTGAATAAAACTTTCCTCTGGCTTGCTTTGGCTACAGACAAGAAAAACTTCCCATTCACTATAAACCTGGTTTTTTAAGGATAAAAGGGTCTGGGAAAACAGATCCTCCTTTTCCTCTTGATGACAAGGGATATCCCATAAAAAAAGAAAGGAGAACAAAGGCTTTGGCCACCAGTTTTTTTCTATCTTTAGGAAACGATATCGTTCATGTTCTAACCATTTGTTATTCTCAAGCCAATTTTGAGAAATATGATCGAGGTTGTAGATCTGTATTTTTTTTGCAATGCAACTATTTTCTTCTTCGGTCTCAATATAAAATCGAAGATCATGCTCGCCGTTTTCAAAAACTTGAGCATTGATTTTAAGACAAAATCCACTTTTATCCGCATCTCTGTATTCAGGATAGGCTGCCGCAACATCTGGCCTAGAAAAACCAAAAAGGAGATAATCAACGTTCTGATCATCGATTGTGCAGTTGAGCTTTTTTATCCCCTTTTTAGCAATTACCCAACCCTTTATTAACCCCAAGCCACTAAAACAAGGAATCTTACCATTATCTGTAGGAGGACTGTCGACATGCAGTTTAATGCTGTCTCCGGTGGAGGTGAGGAAAGAATCTCCGACTCCAATACTGCTATTATGATGGAATTGAACTTGATGAAAAATTCTTTTTTTGAAGCGCCGCAGTTCCCTTTCGATTTTCCTTAGCACTTTAAAAAAAAAAGTTCTTTGTTTGATTTTCCATATTTAACTTGCTTTAAAAGGAGAATACCCCACGCTGTTTTTTTCCCCATTCTTGATCGGCTAGATTATTAATAGCTTTTTTAAAAAAGTAAAATAAAATAACTAAAAAAGTTTAGTGGAACATCAAAGGGCACAGATCAAAGAGGAGGCAAACAATCATAAAATTGCTTCAGTTCGCAACGGCCTATCACCTCACTTTATAACAAACAGGTTCATTCTTCATTAAATCAAAATAAATAGAATTTAACATTCTTTTTTTATTTTATGTTTTGGGCTGCAAACATTAAAGCAGAAAACAGAAAAAAACTAATCAGCTATGACTATTAAAAAACCAACAAAATATAAAGATCAAAACTAAAGAAGGGTTTAATTTTACTTTCCTAGGAGGGTTATAAGTCCCTGAAGCAGTTCCAAGGGTGTTGGAGGACAACCGTAAATCCAGACATCTACAGGAATAAGAGCAGAGATTCCACCTCTTACCACTGCGTAACTTTGGCCGAAAACACCACATCCTGCAGCACAATCGCCTACTGCAACCACCCATCTAGGATAGGGCATGCAGTCGTATGTCCTTTTAAGGGCTTCGGCCATATTTTTTGTCAGTGGCCCTGTTACCAGAAGCAGGTCGGCATGCCTTGGAGAAGCAACAAATCGAATACCAAACCTCTCAAGGTCATAAATGGGATTGTTCAGGGCATGAATCTCTAATTCACATCCATTACATGATCCCGCATCAACTTCTCTTATGGCTAGGCTTCTACCCAGTTTTCTTTTGCAAATTCCTTGTAGTTCTTTTCCAAGCTTAATCTTTTCAGCAAAACCGCTATCTACAAAATTTTCAGTCGCTACTTTTGGGAACAAATTTTTAAAAAAACACCTTTTCATCGTTTCTCCTAGAGGTCATGTCCAGAATAAGAACAGTTAAAAGACTTGTTACAAAGAGGGAAATCAGCCACTATGGCCCCACTGATTACCTCTTCAAGAAGAGGCCATTGGAACCAGGATGGATCCCTTGGATGACAGCGGCTGATTTTTTTCTTATCGATTTCAACCCAAATGAGTAGATCTCCCCTAAAACTTTCCACAACCGCTAGTCCTTTGCCGCTTTCCCTATCACTCCCATCTTGATAGAGGGATCCCAGTGGCAAACCTTCTAAAATCTGCTCCAAAAGCTTAATACTCTGTTCTATTTCAAGGATCCGGATCCATACCCTCGCATTGACATCGCCATCTTCAAGAACCGGAACATCAAAAGAAAGTTGGTCATAGGGGCAATAAGGGAAAAATTTGCGTACATCGAAATGTCTTCCCGAAGCCCTCCCTATAAAGCCGCCCGCTGCAAAAAGTTTTGCCGCTTCCTTGCTAAGAATTCCTGTTCCTACCATTCTATCTTGCAACGAATTTTTTGAATCGTAAAAATCCTTTAAACAGCTGATCTCCTCTCTTATCTCTTTGATGAGTTCTTGAATTGCTTTAGCTCCTTCAGCTTGTAAATCCTCTTTTACTCCTCCCGGAACAATCCTATCCATCATGAGCCTATGTCCAAAACAACACTGAGCAGACCGCAGGATCTTTTCCCTCAATATAGCACAGCGACTCAAAATCCTTGGGAAAGCCGCATCATTGCAGATTGCACCTATATCACCAAAATGGTTAGCCATCCTTTCCAGCTCAGCCATAAGCGCTCTTAACCATGAAGCCCTTGGGGGTGGGACTATTCCCAAGGCTTCTTCGGCAGCCAGCGCGTAACCGTAAGCATAAGCTACCGTTGAGTCTCCCGAAATTCTTCCTGCAATCTCGGCTCCCCTCTCAATAGGTTGGTCCAAAAAAAGACTCTCAATCCCCTTGTGGGTGTAACCTAGCCTTTCTTCCATGCGGACAACGATTTCTCCGGCCATAGTAAACCGAAAATGCCCCGGTTCAATGATCCCAGCATGAACAGGTCCAACAGGGATCTGGTGAAGACTTTCTCCTTTTGTAGGGAAAAATATATAAGGTTTTTCTTCTGCGGAAGGATGCACATCTCCTAGGGGAAAACGCACCGACCATTTTCCATGATCTAACCAAGGTCGGTTATCAAATGAGCCTTCCGCTTTCAACCCAAAAAGATCATAGGCTGCACGTTCAAGCCTTATCGCGGCTGGATAGGCTTTTGCAATCGAAGGGAATTTAGCTTCTGGACACTTTAATTCAAAAACATGAATTTTTGGTTCCATTTCATCGAGTAGGGCCACATCTATTTTTTGAGGAGATCCCCAAAGTCCAAAAAGAGAGTATTTTGTTTTCATGGGCTCCCCGCATAGAGCTACCCACTGCTCTTCGTTAATCTCGTTAAAGGACCAAAATTTTTCCTTCTCTATAGGTTCAATTAATGTCCTCTCTAAAGAAGAAGGATCAAAAATTAGCCGTTTTTTCATAAAATCATTTAAGAAGAAATGCACAATGCTTAAACCATTCCACAACTGCAGGGGGCACATATACACCCGCAATAAAAACAAGAAGAAAATGGCTAAACATTGGCAAATACAAAGAATGAAGAGGGGTGAGATCTCCTTTGGGCTCACCGAAACTCACTTTAACCACTTTAAGGATTAGCGCTCCTAAAGCGCTAATCAAGCCAATAGCAAGCAGGGCAGCAAGCAAGGGAGCCTTTGCAAAAGCTGAACTTAAAACCAAAAATTCACTCATAAAGACCCCCATAGGAGGGAGGCCTGCTATTGCGATCACACCAATGAGCAGTCCCCATCCAAGAACAGGATGGCTTGAAGTCAGCCCAGCTAAATCAGCTACTTTCTGAGTTCTTTTAATCTGAGCAATATAACCAATAGCAAAAAAGATCGCTGACTTGGTCAAACTATGCATGCTCATGTGGAGCAAGCCCGCAAAATTAGCCAGAGTCCCACCAATACCAAAAGCAAAAGCAATAATTCCCATATGCTCGATCGACGAATAGGCAAAAAGCCGTTTAATGTCTCTTCTTTGGTAGAGCATCAGTGCAGCAAACAGTACAGAAGCAAGCCCCATGGCAACGAGAAGCGGACCAGTTTCAATAGCATGGGGATTGGCTGAAAGCAGAATTTTAAACCTAAGTACCGCATAAAGGGCAACATTAAGAAGTAAGCCCGAAAGGACAGCAGATATGGGAGTAGGTCCCTCGGCATGGGCATCCGGTAACCAGGCATGAAGGGGAAAGAGCCCTACTTTGGTCCCGTAGCCTAAGAGAATAAATATAAAACCGATATTAACCAAGGCCGAGTCAAGGTTTGCTGCATGAGAAAGTAGGTTTGTCCATGCCATTGCTGAAAGTCCTTCACCAATCGCGGCCCGTGCAGAAATGTAAAAAAGAAAAGTCCCAAACAGGGCTAACGCAATACCCACACCCCCAAGGATAAAATATTTCCACGAAGCCTCTAAGGATTCTGTTGTTCGGTAAATACCCACCATCAGCACTGTAGAAAGGGTGGCCATTTCAATCGATACCCACATTAGTCCAATATTGTTGGAACAAAGGGCAAGGTTCATACCAAAAAGCAATGTCTGGTACATACTATGGTAGAATCTCAAGGAGGCTGCAGATATATGGCCAATCTCTATTTCATGGCCGATATATCTCTGGCTAAAAAGAGCAGTCGTAAAGCCGATAAAATTGGTCAAAAGAATAAAGACAATGTTGAGTTCATCGATCAAGAAAAATGATCCCGGTTCAGGTTTTTTAAGAAGCAACAAAATTGAACTTGCAAAAGAAAGAAAAGAAAACAAGGAGTTGAGCAGGCTAGAAAGCCTATAACTAGAAATTAAGGAAAGAAGAAATATTCCCAAGAAAGGAAACAAAAGAATACCCATATTGCTCATTGCCGTTCTCCCCCCGATTTTTCAAGACCTCGAATATCCACGACATCAAACCGTTCTCTTATCCTAAAAAGGAATATGCCTACGACGATAAGAGCGATCAGGACCGAAAAAGCCACACTGATTTCGACGACCAATGGCATTCCTTTGGCCCCTACCGCCGCAAGAATTAAGCCATTTTCCATTGACATGAACCCCACTACCTGGCTAATCGCATTACGCCTGCTCACCATCATGAGAAGCCCAATTAAGATCACCGCTAAGGCAAACGATAGATCTTCCCGTGTCATGGGATCGGTTGATCCACTGGCCTTCATCATGACCGTGACCGAAAGGGCTGTAAGCATCATGGCTATAATTACAGAAGATCCCGTGCCCACCACCGTTTCGATCTTCCTGTGAATGCCCAGCTTAATAATGAGCCATCTTAAAGAAAGGGGAATGGTGATAGCTTTGAAAAAAAGAGCTATCAATGCCGTAGCATAGAGATGGGGAGCATGTTGAATAAAACCTTGCCAAGCCGCTGCCGCCGCAAGAACAAGAGCATGAAGTATGTAGACATTCAACAGGCTAAACATCCTGTCCTGGTAAAGAAGGATAAAACTCACCAGAAGCATTGATCCTGCCAGCATATGAGCGATATCGAAATTAAGATTAGGGTTCATAAGCTTCGTGAAACAAAAAGCAATATGGTAGCCAAAAGAGCGATCATAAAGGCGGCTCCCAGAAAGCTAGGAATTTTAAACAGGCGCATCTTTGCCACAAGGGTTTCAAAAAAAGCAAGGATTAGGGCAGCTGCTCCTATTTTTGCCAAGTAAATACAGAGTGCCATCAAAAGACTAGCTATTCCTTTATCCGGAGAGGTCATCCCAAAGGGGAAGAAGACCGTTATGATTAGAGATAAATAAAGGAGAAGCTTCAGATGGCTTGCAGCTTCTAAAAGGGCAAGATATTTAGCTGAATATTCAAGAATCATGGCCTCGTGAACCATGGTTAATTCCAAGTGCGTTGAGGGATTATCAATAGGAATTCTTCCATTTTCAGCTATAGCAACAAGGATCAAGGAAGCGAGGGCTAACCATAAAGAAACCCTAAGTCCAACCTGCCCGGACATCATGAAATGAGATATGGCGGACAGATCAGTCGATCTGGCTAAAAGCGAAAGGGTAAAAATAATCATGATCATCGCCGGTTCGGCAAGAGAACTTATAAAAGACTCCCGACTCGAGCCAAGACCTCCAAAACTTGTCCCCGGATCCATAGCCGCAAGAGAAAGCAAAAACCGAGCCGTACCAAGTAGAGCGATAATAGTGATCAAATCCGCTGCTCTTCCAAACAAAAGGTCAGAAGAAAATGTGGGGACAAGGCTAATGGCAACCAAGCTCAACGAAAAAACGCCATAAGGCACTGCTTTAAAAAGCCAGGAAGCGTTTTCTGGCAAAGTAGACTCTTTACGGAAAAGTTTCAAAAGATCCCGGTAAGGTTGAAAGAGCGGAGGCCCTTTTTTCATCAGCAACCTAGATCTTGTCTTTGAGGCGATGCCCACGATAAGAGGGGCGATGAGGATTACAAGAGCTATGTGTAAAATCTGGTAAAAGAAATTTTTCATAGCATGACTGTCAGTAAAGCTAGAAGAATGACCAGGGTCAAAAATACAAGGACCAGATATCTTCTTACGGTAAGAAATTGCAAAACATTGATCTTTATACTGAACCTATTAACAGCTATCGCCACAGGCAAAAAGAGATACTCCCAAACCAAGTCATGAAGCCTGACATACATGCGTGCTGCCCGAGGAAGCCAGGGAGAGTAAGAAACCACTTTTTCTCTTAGTGCAAAAAACGAAGGCCCAAACACTTTACGGATCGGTTGTGCATAACTACCCGCCGTATATTGACAGGAAGGGCTATTCTCTGGATACCCACAATCCCAAATTGGAGTTTTTCGTATATAAGGGGAAGCCTTCCCCAAAATCATAACGAGGACGAAAAGAAAAAAACCCCCAAGCAGTAGAATCAAAAAGGTCCCATTATAAGCATTACGATCAATGTTCAACGACAAAGGTTCATAAAAAGGTTTCCCAGAAAGGCTAAAATAAACTCCTCCCGCCAGTGCCTCGACAGCCGACCCTAACAGGTGCAGAACAGGAGCGGGGAATATACCGAACAAAAGACAAAGAAAGGCAACAAAATACATTGCGCCCACAGAACACCAGTCCGACTCACAAGCGGCCATCGCACTCATCGAACGAGGTCGGCCTAAAAAAGTAATTCCATATACTTTTATGAAACAACTGGCAGCCAAGGCCGCTGATAAAGCAAGAAAAGCCCCAACGGCAGGGACAAGGAATTTCAACCCCCATGAGGGAAGTTGAGGACTTAAAAGGATGGATTGCAGAAGCAACCATTCAGAAACAAACCCATTTAAAGGCGGAAGAGCCGAGATGGCAATGCTACCAATTAAAAAAGCTAAAGCGGTATGAGGCATTTTCGCAATAAGTCCCCCTAGTTTTTCCATATCCCTCCAACCTGTTGAAGACTGGATTGCTCCGGAACCAAGAAAGAGAAGGTTTTTAAAAAGAGAATGGTTAAGGACATGGAAAAGGGCAGCAGTCAAAGAAAGAGCGGAGGCAACAACCATTCCATGAGTCTTAAAAGCCATAGCCAAACCAATGCCAACAAAAATAATGCCTATGTTTTCAATAGTATGATAGGCTAGGAGCTTTTTTAAGTCATGTTGCATGAGGGCATAAAGAACACCCGATACCGTGGAAATTCCAGAGATAATAAGAATAAGATAACTCCACCATTTCTGCTGGGTTCTCAGTAGATCAAAAACGATTCTTAAAAATCCGTAAACGGCCACTTTAGTCATCACTCCACTCATCAGTGCCGATACGTGGCTTGGAGCTGCAGGATGTGCCCTAGGAAGCCAGACATGCAAAGGAACTAGCCCCGCTTTTGATCCTGCACCAAAGAGGGCTAAGGCAAAAACAAGTGAAGAAGTCTTTTCGGATAGAACAGCCTTTGTCATCTGCTCAAAACTATAAGATCCCGATTGGGCTGCGATCAGACTCATGGAAAAGAGAAGGGCAAATGTTCCTAAAACAGCCATGAGCAGATAAATAAAACCCGCCTCAGGGGTCTCTTTTTCTTTGTGTGAAGACATAACCAAAGCCCAAGAAGATAAAGACATCAGTTCCCAGAAGAAAAGAAAACCAAACATATCCGATGCCAAAAGCACCATGTTCATCGATCCTAAGAAAAGGATGTAAAAAGGAAGTATTCTTTGTTGCTCTGGAAAATGTGAACCATATCCAAGACCATAAATGGAGGAAACAAAACTCGCTAGGTTTACGACCAACATAAAAAAAGCGCTCAAAGAATCGATTCTAAAATGAGCTCCTGTTCCAGGAAGTCCCAGTGGAAAAGCAGCGGATTGACTTGGTTGACCGGAGAGAAGAAAAAATAGAGAAAAAAGCAAAGAAAGCCCAGCATAAAGACTGCTAAGAAGATAAATGGCCTTATAGTTTTTTTTCGCAAAAAAGATGAATAAAATATAAAATAGAAAAAATAATAGCAATCCTTTGAGGAGATACTCTTTCATTTTTAAGAAGAGAAAAGAAAAAAAGATCAACAACTGCTATAGGATAGCTGTTTAGCAAAAACAAAATGCACAAACATTCCAGAGAAGATATCTAATAAAAGAGCTAAGTTTCTCATTTAATGAAATTTTTTATAGATTAAATCAATTATATAAGATTTGCAATATAAAAAATAAAAATAATGAGATAGTTATTTCGAATATATAAAAGCTAATAATAAAATTATAGTATTAACTATATAAAATCCCCGATTCCTTTTATAATTAGACTCTATCTCGAAATATAAATGTGATAAAGGTAAAAATAGATTAAATTATTTTTATTGTATAATCATTATTTTTTTGTTTTTAAATTATTCTAATGTCATATAAAAAAATTTTGCTGGCCAATTAAGTTCAAGTTTTATTATTTCAATGTATAAAAAAGTTTATTGCTGGGTTAGGGACAAAGATCAGCAACTTTTCCATCAACTAGGACAATGGGCAGAAAAAACATTTTCGACTATTCTGGTCGATATCCGAAAACTGGGCTCTAAAGGTTCCTTTCCTGTTCCCCGCCCCCTTGAATACGATGGCCTTCTGCTAACCGGAGGGGAAGACATTTCAAAAGAATACTTAGAAAAATATGGTAAAAGTCGGGTAGAAAATGCAGACTTAATCCAATCACCCTGTATCGACCGAGACCAGTGGGAATTTAATATACTCGAACAAACTCTTAAAAACGGCAAACCCGTGCTGGGGATCTGTAGGGGAATACAGCTCCTCAATACCTTTCTTGGAGGAACTCTTCATTTAGATATCCCTGGCCACAACGAACCTGAACAGCATGACCATAACATTCAGCAGCTCGAATTCGAAGATGTTCCTTCGGTGCGTTTTCCCTTGGTCAACAGTTCCCATCATCAAGCCATAGATAGAGTGGCTGAAGGGCTTCGCGTAGAAGCTCGAGCAAAAAAAGATGGGATCATCGAACAGGTAAGACTAAAGGCCTATCCTTTTTGTATTGGTGTCCAGTACCATCCGGAAAGAGATTTAACTCATTATGAATCCCTTTTTCATGCTTTCTTTTCCTCACTTTAATTTCTTAAATTGAAAGCAACTGTTGATTATGAGGGAATAGAAAGAAAAACTGATTTTCTCTTTTGCCCCCCCTCTTTTTGGCTAAGGGAGGATACTGCTTTCTTAGTTTCTCAACACAGAATATCTTGGCAATAACTTTGGAGAGGCTAGCGGCAAGCGACTCCATAAATAGGGCAAATCGCACCTCTATCTTTTCCTATCCTTTTTACTTCATCAGGCTATACTTCTTAGATAAAAAAACCAACGATTAGCATTATTCCATAAAAGGATAATCGGTATAGCCTTTTTCTCCACCTCCATAAAAGGTTGAAGGATCGGGTTCATTAAGGGAAGCTCCTCTACGGAACCTTTCTGGCAGATCAGGATTAGCGATAAAAAGCCGACCAAAGGCGATCGCATCAGCAATTCCCGAAGCAATTGCCCTCTCTGCCATCTGGGCGGTGTATCCACTGCAAAAGGTAAGAACATAAGGAAAAGTTTTACGAAATGCCTTTTTCTCTTCATCCGTTAGGGACTGTCCACCTGCCCAATTGGGTTCGACAATGTGAAGATAAGCTATGTCCCTTTTTCCTAGTTCTGAAGCCACATAGAGACAACTTTCTAAACTTCCCTCCACAGTCATGTCCGCAAAAACTCCTTTAGGAGATAGCCGTACCCCAACTTTATTCCTACCCACCGCTGCACAAACTGCATCAACCACTTCTAAAACAAATCTGGCTCTGTTCTCGATACTTCCTCCATAGAGATCTTTCCTCTGATTTGCACGAATATCAAGAAACTGATTAGGGAGATAACCATTAGCACTATGGATTTCGACTAAGTCAAAACCGGCTCTTATTGCCCTTTTTGCAGCAGCCGCATATTCATTTACAATCCGTTTGATCTCTTCTATTGACAGTTCCCTAGGAGTATCAGGATCTACCTGAGCAGCGGTACCATTTGGCAAGACAACAAAACATTTTGTATTTTGAGCTCGTACCGCAGAGGGCCCAACGGGAGGCTTACCTCCCTCTTGAAGAAGATGATGGGAAACCCTACCCACGTGCCAGAGTTGAAGAACCATCTTTCCTCCCGCTTCATGAACGGCTCTGACTACTCGACGCCAACCTTCCTCTTGAGCTTCAGTATAAATCCCTGGAGTCCATGCATATCCCTGGCCTTCTTTGCTAATCTGTGTAGCTTCACTGATGATAAGTCCAGCGGATGCTCGCTGTGCATAATATTTAGCCATCAGTTCTGTGGGTACATCACCGGGTTGGCCCGCACGACAGCGTGTCATCGGAGCCATCCATATCCGATTAGCCGTTTTTATTTCACCGACAACCAGAGGAGTAAAGAGATGTTTTAACATAGACATGTAATCCACTTTTTTAGTTGTTATTTGTTTAAGCTAGAAGAGAAGAAGGAGATTCAGTAAAGAATATAATCTGACTCCCAATTTTTCATAAAATATTATATCCAGTAAGAACAATCTAATCAATTTTCAATCTCTTTGATCGAGGGATTCTAACGCATAAAATATCGGCAATAGAAACTTCTTTCTCCTTCCAGTCGTTTTATTCATTACATTTCATGAATATTCTAGAGAATCCTTGGTTTTTTATTTCTTTATGGATGGGAGGAGCTTTTTCGGCAGCGTTGCTCGCCCTGAGATTTAAATTCCCTGTAGCTATTGCCGAAATTCTCGTAGGAGCGGGCCTAAGTCATTTTCTAGATCTTTCTAATCCCACCGAATGGATGAATTTTTTGTCTAAGCTCGGAGCCACGATGTTATGCTTTATTGCCGGAACGGAGATTGAACCCGAGTTTTTCAAACAAACATGGAAAAAAAGTCTTCTTTCAGGGATCTTTTCTTTTTTTCTCCCTTTCTTTGCCATTTCGTTATTCACCCATGTTTTCTTTCACTGGCCCCTAGCTCGGTCTATCATTGCCGGTATAGCCTTAGGTACTACCTCAATCGCTATCGTCTATACCTCGCTTCTAGAAAGAGGAATAGAAAATTCTTCTTTGGGCAAAACCCTTTTGTCGAGCTGTTTTATTACTGATTTTGGATCAGTCCTTACTTTAGGACTTTTTTTCACGCACTGGAGTTTTTTTTCTCTGCTCTTTGGTCTTTTAGCGCTCATCATATTATGGTTTTTCCCCAAATCTCTTCGTTCTCTGCTTTCTTTTCTAAAGAAAAGCCCAGTTAGCGAACCTGAAATAAAATTTATTTTCTTCATGCTCACTTTCCTTGGATTTTTAGCATCCATGGCTAAGACCGAACCTGTCCTTCCCGCTTTTATTTTAGGGATTCTTGCTGCCAACGCTTTTTCTCAAGAACAACTTCTTCGCCGAAGACTAAGAGCTGTAGCTTACAGTATTCTTACCCCTTTTTTCTTCATGAAAAGTGGTTTTCATATCTCTTTTCACATGCTCCTTATTGGTTTTATACCTATATTGCTCCTTACCCTAGTCAAAACGAGTTTCAAAATTTTTGGAGTTTTCCCCTACTTGCTCCTTGAAAAACACCCCATTAAAGAAAGTCTTTACGGTTCACTTTTAACCAGTGGGGGTTTAACATTTGGGTTGATTGCTGCCCATTACGGGATTCAAACCAAAATCCTGGATAGAGAAACCTATTCTTTAATTACCTTGGCTACCCTTTTCAGCACACTTATTCCGGTTTATCTTGCAGGGATTATACTTCCCAGGCACGAAATTTTAAAAGAGAAAGAAAAAGAAGTTGTTCTTAAAAAAGAACTCGGAGAATACGAAGAAGAAGGCTAAAGAAGGGGATTCTTTTGACATCCTCCCCGGCCTGAAGGCTGGAGATTCCTACGGCGCTACGCACGGATTGCTCCTTGCGTAGTCGCTTCGGTGGGTTCCTGCTTCCGACCGCCACTGCGGTTCGATCCACAGGCCATCCAGGCGTGTCCCGCCCTTAAAACATTGATCGCGCCGACTAGATCGGCGTGTTCCTCACATCCGCATTCCACACACGCAAACTGAGCTTGCGTCTGGCGATTGTCCGCCGACACATGGCCGCAAGCCGGACAGGTGCGGCTTGTGTTCTGCGGCGGCACTACGACCAGCCAACCACCTCGCCATGCCAGCTTGTAATCCAGTTGGCGGCGGAACTCGAACCAGCCTTGATCAAGGATGGACTTGTTCAGGCCAGACTTGGCCCGATCGTTTCTGCCCGGTGCCTCGGTTGTGCCTGCCGCCGACTTGGACATGTTCCGTACCTGCAAGTCCTCGACGAAGACTACAGCGTGGTTTTTGCTGATCGCGGTCGAGGTCTTGTGCAGAAAATCACGGCGGGCGTTGCCGATGCGTGCGTGGATGCGCCCAACTCTTGCCTTTGCTTTCCTCCAGTTGTTGCTGAACCTAACCTTGCGGCTCAATGACTGCTGCGCTTTGCGCAAGGCCGTTTCATGCCGCTTGAAACAACGGAGCGGCGCGTAGAACGTGCCATCCGAAAGCGTGGCAAACCGCGCCACGCCCATGTCGATACCTACTGCGCCACCTTGCGGAATGGGTTGCTCAACCTCGCGCTCGGTTTGGATGCTAATGAACCACTTGCCACCAGACTGACTCACAGTGACGTTTTTGAGCGCACCAAGTACTTCGCGGCTGTTGTGCTGCTCCAGCTTGATCTGCTTCGGGTCAGGATAGCGGAAGCTGTCGGACCGGCCTTTCTTCTTGAAGCGCGGGAAGTCGGCCCGCTTGGCGAAGAAGTTGGCGTAAGCCCGCTCCAAATCCTTGAAAGTCTGTTGCAGCGGATGCACAGGCGCTTCGGCTAGCCACTGCGTTTCAACGCTGTGACGCCACTCTGTGAGAAGCTTGCACAGCCCGGCGTAGCCGAGCTTCTTTTCTCCGCGCTCGTGGCGCTCTTTCTGCAACGCCAGCGCCTTGTTGTAGACGAACCGGCACGAGCCAGCGAAGCGGCGCATCTGCCGCTGCTGCCGGCCGCCGGGCATCAGTTCGTATTTGAAGACTTGGAGGCGCTGCACGCCATGAATTATACTCTTGGTCTATGAGCGATGACAACAATATTCGTACATCGAGCAGCAGCAGACGCCACACTAAAACCCAAGCCGTCTCACGCCGCCGCGCTATCCTTCCCCGCCCTGAAGGGTGGGGCTTGTCGCGCACCGGGTCATTTTCGTTCTTCTTCTTTTTTTCTCCCTTTAAAAAAATATTGTAATAGAAAAGTAAATGTTTTTATTTTCACAAAGTTGAAATAAAGAACACCACCATCACTTTAAAAAGACAGTTTAACTGATCTTGGTAACTTTAGAATCGAATTGACTAAAATTTCGACTACTGAAATCTAACCAGTACCAAAAATTGCTTTTAGGCATTATCAAAAGCTTCATAACCTGATCCTTTGAGATTTCCAAAGCATTCTTTCTTCATAAATCTTCTTAGGCTTTAGCAAGGGTTAGAGAAGGAAAAATGAAGCAACATGGTTGAAAAATTAACAAAGAATCAAAGGACCGGTTTTCCCGAAGTTCTCTCTTTAGTTAGAGCTCAAGTGTTTTTATAATTTCATCTGCAATCGCAAGGGATGCTGTTGCCCCTGGACTTGGGGCATTAAGAAGATGAAGAATACCTTCTTCTTTAACAAAGAGAAAGTCACTTACGAGTCTTCCATCTGGGAAAAGGGCTTGTGCGCGTATACCGACGGCTCCTTTAACCAGGTCATTTTCTTTTATTTCGGGAACAAGCCTTTGGACTGCTTGGCAAAAAAGGGTTTTGTTGGCTGATCTTTTCCATTCTTCCCAAGCCGCAATAGGGTATCTCTTTAAAAAGTTCCACAATCCGGGATAAAAGAGTGAATCAACTGTATCCCTCCAATTAAAACTCCCTTGCTCATAACCTTCTCTAGCAAAAGAAAGAACCGCATTGGGACCCGCTTCCACTTTACCATTAATCATTCGAGTCAAGTGGACTCCTAAAAAAGGGAATCGGGGATCGGGAACAGGATAGATCAAATTCCTGACCAGGTAATTTCTTTGCTGCTTGAGTTCAAAGTATTCTCCTCTGAAAGGAACAATGCGAACAGGACAACTCCCCATGGCCATTTTGCATATCCTGTCAGACTGCAGACCCGCGCAATTAATTAAGTTTGGAGTTAAAAAGTTTTGGCCTATAGTTTTTATCTCCCAAAATTTTCCTTTTCTTTCAATGGCTGTTACAGGCATTGCCTTAAGTATTCTTCCCTTCATGGTTTTTATTTTTGCCGCAAGTTGCCGACATACCTGCAAATAGTCCACTATACCCTCTTCGGGAACCCAAATTGCCGCTAAACCCCGTGCATAGGGTTCAATTTTTTTTATTTCTTGGGGCTCCAGGATACGCAATCCCGATAGTCCATTATCTTCTCCCTGCTTTTTGAGCCGATAGAGTTCAGAAAGTTCCCGTTCTTCTGTAGCCACAACTAATTTTCCACAAATCTCGTAGGTTATGCCATTTTCTTTACAAAAAGAAACCATTTGTCTAATTCCCTCGACAGCCAGTTTAGCCTTTAAACTTCCTGGAGAATAATAGAGTCCGGCATGAAGCACACCGCTGTTATGGCTACTTTGATGGCTACCTACTTCTTTTTCCTTTTCTAAAACAAGAAGTGAACTACACTTTCTGGAACAGAGCAACTTATAGGCTAAAGCCAGCCCAATAATCCCGCCACCAATAATAATAAGCTCGCTTTCTTCCATTTAACTTTTTGTTTAGAGCAAAATTACATATCAAGGTTTTAGGTTTTAAGAACGGCTCAATAATTTTCAAGAGCATAGGCCACGTAATCATCCCAAAACCGTTCTTCTGACCAATTGGGAACTTCAAAAATTGCAGGCTCGGTATTGACCCGCACTATTGGCTCAGTATAGGACTTTTGTTCTTTGAGTTCTACAGGACAACTTAATCCTGTTCTTTTGCTTACTTCTTTGGAGAGTCTTAAAGCAAAAGTTCCTTGTGGTTCGATAAAACAGCTTGGATTTGACCTATAAAAGGCTTTTCTTTGTACAAAAACAGTTTCTACAAACCGACAGTAACAGCTTGCCAGAAGATCGCAAGGAATGTTATCCCTAATATAGTTTGGAGTTTGAACCACGGGGATATTTTCTCTTTTCCAATTGGAAATTAAATAAAAAGTAAACCTTTTTTCCTCAAACATCCCAAAAGGGTTAGGAATAACAAACTTACCCAAAGGAATACCATAACGCTCTGCATAGTAACGAAAAACTTCAGAAGTCAATCCCTTAGAAAGTCCATAAGGAGAAAACGCCTTCAAAGGCATGTTGCCTATCCCCTCATTTTGCTCAAAGACTGAACCCGTTAAAATAATCGCTCCAAGTCCTTGCTCTTTAGAAAGATGAAACACTTCCTTGATATTCTTTGTGTTCGTTTCCAAAGCATAAAGCCAATCAAACTGCTCGCTCTTATAGTCCTTTACATGAGCTCCATGGTGACAGAGGACATCAAATGAGTTGTTTTTGAAAAGGTTAAGCATCCTTTCCGAACCAAAAGGAGCCTCTTCGATAAATTCCATAAAGGAAGAAAGTTTTTCTATTCTTTCTTTTTTTATCCCCTCATAGCTTGTCCTTTTTTGAGTTAACAACCCAACCACCTTGTGCCCTTTTTCAAGAAGGCTATGACAAAACCAATAACCCGTAAAAGAACTTCCCCCGGTAAAGAGAATTTTCATTAAACCCTTATCCCTTCTTCAAATCGGGATAATTTCTATCTTTTTCAGAAATAACTAGAGGTTCAAAAGGCCATGGAATATTCAAAGCCGGATCGTTATAACGTATTCCCCTCTCATGTTCCGGAGAATAATATTCTCCAACCAAGTAATAGGCTTCCGTGTTGTCTTCTAAGGTCAAAAATCCATGGGCAAAGCCCTTGGGCACATAAAGCATCCGCCGATTTTCTTCGTTAAGTTCACAGCTGTAATGACAGAGATAGGTTTTAGAGTCTGGACGTAAATCGACAATTACATCCCAAAGAGCTCCTCGAAGACAACGGATCACTTTGGTTTCAGCCTTTGGAAAAACTTGGTAATGAAGCCCACGTAATGTTCCTCTTTTCAAACTTAAAGAAGTATTGATCTGTGCAATATCTGGATCTAACCCATGAGCTTTGTACTCCCTTCTACAAAAGACTCGAGCAAAAAAACCCCTCGAGTCCTCTTTTTTTTCAAGATCTATTAAGTAAGCTCCATCAAGAGGAAGCGGCGTAAATTTCATATTCTAAAAGCTATTTCTGTAACTTTTGTTTTAATCTTCTGAGTCGAACAAACTTATCGGACTGAAAATCTTCTTTTGAGAATTTTTTTTCTCTCATGATCCTATAAAGCTCCTCCAGTCCGCTTTCTAGCGAATATTCAAGTTTAAAGTCCGGAAGTAGCTTCGAAAGCTTATTAAAAGAAACTCGGTAATTTCTTGGATCGGCACCCACTTCCCCTGTATAAACCACTTCGGCTTCAGGAACCAAGCTTTTTACCTTGTCTACAATCTGTCTTACCTGATAATTATCTTCATTGCTCCCGATATTGATTGGCTGGTTATGAACGATTTGCCGGGGAGCTTGAATGAGGGCAATAAAGGCTCTGGCTATATCTTTGCAATGGACAAGGGGCCTCCAAGGAGTCCCATCACTCATTACCCGTATCTGCTTTGTAGCAAGAGCACACGAAAGCAGGTTGTTGGCTACAAGATCTATTCTAAGCATAGGTGAATACCCAAAGGCGGTGGCGTTTCTTAAAAAAACAGGGGAAAAGGAAGAAGAGGAAAGCTTGGAAATTTCTCTTTCCGCTTCAACCTTGGAACGGGCATAGGCTGAAACGGGATTAAAAGAGGCAGTCTCATCCAAATCCAGTGAACCGGCTTTCCCATAAACTGAACAACTCCCTGCAAAAAGAAAAAGAGGTACTCCAGCTCTTTTAGCTTTTTGGGCAAGACTTATCGCTCCTTCCCTATTAACCAAGTAGGTCAAGTTCTCATCCAGTTCTCCCATGGGATCATTAGATATAGCGGCAAGATGACAAATAGCATCAAAACCTTCAAGCTCATTTTCAGTTATCGATAAAAAATCCTTTTCCCATTCGACATCGGCAGGGACATACGGATCCCATTCACAGCCTTCAAAATAACCGATATCACATCCCGTAACATGAAACCCGTGGGCTTTGCATAAGGCAACCAGATGTACTCCAATGTAACCTTTACTGCCTGTAACCAAAATTTTTTTCATCTCTTTACTTTTTAGTTAACCATGGGGTGTTTCCATCTTCTACCATTTTTACGAGGGTATCTCTATCCCTCTGAGTGTCCATACAAGCCCAAAATCCCTTGTGTTTGTAAACCATCAATTGACCATCCTTTGCCAAATTAAAAAGAGGGGCTCTTTCTAGTACACAATTTTCATCTTCTGAAAGGTAAGTAAGAAAGTGCTTTCTAAAGAAAAAATATCCTCCATTGATCCACTCATCTTCAAAATCGGGTTTTTCCCTGAAAGACATGACCTGATCACCCGTAACCTCAAGCTCACCAAACCGCGATGGAGGATTAACCCCTAAAATAGTGCCGATTTTCTGATGTTTAAGGTGGAATTGAAATTCATCAGCAAGATTTACATCAGTCAGCCCATCCCCATAAGTTACTCCAAAGTGTTCCGACTCTCCGAGATACTTTTTTGCCGCCTGGGCAATGCGACTGCCTGTCATCGATTTTTCTCCCGTGTAGGCCATCGTTATCTCCCAGTCGATAGGCTCTATGCTTTCGTGAATGATCGTCCTGTTATTCAAGAGGTTAATCGTGCAGTCACTGTTCAAGGAAAAAAAATTATGAAAATAGCTTTTGATCATTTCGGATTTATAACCCAAACAAAGAATAAATCTTTTAAAACCGTACCGAGAATAGCTCCGTAAGATATGCCAAAGAATAGGATGTTTCCCTATTGTTACCATGGGCTTAGGTCTAAACTCAGTTTCTTCTCTTAGTCTAGTGCCCATTCCACCACACAATACAAAAATGGGAATATGACTTAAGTCCATAAGAATTAAGTTAAGTGGTTTATTTACCAAAAGGGTTGTGGAGCTGTCAATTTTTTACTCTTTCTTTTTCAACCACTCTTAAATTTTTTCATAAAGAGCGGGTTAACATGTTGTTTAAGAAAAATCTAAAGCCGAAAGAAGATTTTCTTCGAAACGCTTCGGATCACAATCTTTTTTTACTCTATTGAAAGCTTGTTCCCTTATGCTTTCCCATAAGGTTTCATCGCTATGGAGCTTAAGACAACACTCGGCAAAATCTTCTGGACTATCCGCTACGAGCAACTCTTCTCCATGATTCCAAGAAAGCTGTTCAGCAATCAGGGATGTGGTGACAACAGGAACACCGTATGAAGCGGCTTCATGAACTTTCATGGGAATGCCGGCAGCATACCGGGTAGGGGCTATAAACACCCTACACTGTTCATAAAAAGGCCGAATATCCTCTAGATGTCCCAAAAATTTTATCTCTGAAAGACCAATTTGCTCCACAAAATCTTCAGCAGTTTCTCCAACAGCAAAAACTTCAAGCTTTTCTTGCATTTTCTGCTTCAAAACTGGAAGAACATAGCCTTTAAACCAAGCTAACCCATCGGTATTTGGTCCTTTTTCTCCCATATAACCCACAAAAAGAAATCCTGTTCTCTCTTTAAACCCTTTTTCAGATAAATGACACTCCAGAGTATGACCAAGAAGGTGAACCTTATAGCCTTTCTCTTCAAAATATTGGGCTTCTTTCGAAGATACAGCCAATATTCGGTGAGCAAATCTGCCAAAAGAAACTTCCTCTTGAAGAAGTTTTGATTTCTCCTCCTCAGTTTGATTAATCCCATAAAGAGCGTTTTTCAAAATTTCTCGCTTGGCAAAAATCGCTTCAGCATCATAAATAATACGGCTTTGAACAAAGAGCTCTGGTCTTTTTTGGATAATGGTTGTTAAGGTTTTGAAATTATAAATCCGGCTCACAAATAGAAAATCGTAATAACCTTGTCTTTCTTGTAAAAAAATTTCGAGCTTTTCTGGACCCCATCCCACCATCAGTTCAATCTTTTCCATAAAAGAGAGCTGCTCATTTTTTATTGGATAATCCTCTTGAGAAATCAGGGGATAAAAAGTAAGGAAGTATCCCGATCGTTCAAGAATCTGTAAAATAGAAAATGACCTACCATATCCTCTACCCAAACGAGGATGGGGAATACGGTCATCTAAAAACAAAATCCGACCTTTAAAACCTTCTAATCTTTCCTTATCCTTTACTGGAACTAACGGCTGGTCGCGTCTATCTCTTGCTTTTAAAACATCAAAATCGGCTCTATGGTGAGTTTTTAACCAATCTTTCCATTTTTCAAAGAATTTTTCTTTGTTTTTCGCCATCATTGCCATGGCCGTTTCAACAGGTCGACTCCCAAATTCATAGTGAAAAACTACTGAAGCCGGTTGGTAGACAACTTTGTATCCTAAAGACCATAGGCCAAGACATAAATCACTATCCTCGTAATATGCCGGCACATACCTGGGATCATAACCCCCAAGCCTTTCCCATAAATCTCTACGTATCAGGAGGCATGCTGCCGAACAATAATCGACTTCTCTTATAAAGGAATATTCAGGGCGCATCGGTTGAGGATCGTTTCTGCCGTAGGCTAGAGCACTGCCATCAGCCCATATGATGGATCCAGCTTCCTGTAAAGTCCCATCTGGCCTAACCAATTTGCATCCCACCGCTCCACACCGTGGATAAGCTTCCATCGTCTTGAGCAAGTGGTCTATACTCTGCGGACTAAGAATGATATCGTTGTTTAAAAGAAGCAGATATTTTGCCCTAGCTAATGAAGCCGCTTTATTAACACTCTGTAAATATTCGAGATCTTTTTCGTTTCTAAAGGTTTTTATCCCCTGAATCTTTTTTAAGAGCAAAGGAGTAGAATCTGTCGAAGAGTTATCCGCGATAATCAACTCATAGGGTATCGAGACGTGAGCTAGGATGGATTGTAGGCACTGATAAAGCAACTCGGCTCTGTTTCTAGTCGATATTACAATGCTAAGAGTTGGATCGGCAAAAGTAGGGAATAGAAGGCTAGTTCTATTGTTTTCTATAAAAAGTTCAAGAGCAGCCCTTAACCATTCCACATTCTTATCTGCGGGTTGAGAATAAGCTTTGGGCTTATGGACAACATTCACACTCTGATCGGTGGAGGATTTTTTCTTATGAACAATGATGACAAAGTCAGCTAGTTTAACCCATTGCCCAGAAAGAACAAGGGCATAGATCTTCACCCATTTGATTCCCCGGCTGAGATCACAGAAACAATCAAATCCACACTTGGAGTCAATGTAAAATCCAATTTCCTCATATTTTTTTTTAATATCCATTCTCTCCCGAGGCTGGCATAAAAACACATCTTTTTTTGTTTGTATTTTAATCTGTTTTGCCGCTTTGCCTTCGGCATCAAAAAACCAGCCGCATACATAAAGCTTTGAATTTTTCAAAAAGAAAACTGGTCTACTCGGATTTTCCACCACGTAAGTATAGGAATACTCAGAGCCCATAAATTTTTTTCCCACATTTCATGTGAGCCCTTTCCTCCTATATTCAATCCATAGAAAAGAGGCTACAATCGATTTTTTCAGTTAAAGCGGGGGAAGAAAATTCAGAAGAGATGTAAAATAGAATCGAGCAAGAGCTGAAAACAGTTCTTCAGGTTTAATCTCAATCCCCATTTCCGCAACCAATTGAGCCACAGACCGACTCCCGTCTGATCTCCTCAAAAACTCGATCAAATAAGAGGAAAGTTTCAATGGAAGTTGCCTATAAAGACCAGGAATATCAAAAGTTACATCCAATACCTGAGTGTAGGGAGGTTGCACGGCAGGAACCTTAGATCTATCCCATAAATCCACCAAGGGGCGCCAGCGTAACAATTCATTTTTATCCGCAGGAGCAAAGGGTGGAATAACTCTAGGCTTGGCGGCAATAATCATATGGAAAAAAGAAGGATTACAATGATCGATCAACGAATGGAGGGTGGGCAGATCAAGCTCAGTCAGAATATCAAAAAAGCGGTTGTCCTGCAGCTGCAAAAAACTCATCGAGGTGTAGAGCGAATTGATATATTGCAGGCCAGCATTGTGGATTATTTCTATCCAAGTATGCAGGGGGAAAGAATCATGATGAACACCAAAAACATGAGTCTTTAAATAGCTCTCAGGTTGAGCTCCAATACCTTTATCAATGGGGATTCCCATGAGGTTATCACAAACGCAAAGCACTTCTCGTGTTCTTTTCACCTGTTCTGGACTATCCATTTTCAGAGAAAATAGAGATATTGCGGGTGTTAATCTTACAGTGGGGTGAAAAGTTCCCTTGACCCCAATGTATAAACATCCCTCAGGGGAAAGACAGTTAGCTAGGTTAATGATAGCGGCCTGAGGGTCATAAACATAGGCAAGAACTTCATGACAACTAATCCAATCAAAATTATACCCAACACTTTGAGACAAGTTTGGGTTTAATAGGTCTTCTTGCAAAAAATGAATATTGTTGATACCAGAGGCTTTCTGCCATTTATGGGCTATTTCAATTGCTTTTTTGCTAGCATCGAAGGCTACAACTTCTAAATTGGGAAAAGCTCTCGCTATATTAAAAGCCTCATTACCTGTTCCACAACCCGCAACCAAAAATTTTCCACGATCATAAAAGGGTTTCCCTGGTCTTCCTATAGCATTAAACCAGTTCGGTGGAATGATCTTCCAAGTTTGGTCGGAGAGCACTTTTTCATCTTCAAAAGGGAAAGGAGAGGCCTCAAACTGAGTCTGAACCGCATTTGAAAATGATACAAAATCAAAATGACCTTCTGAATCGGAATTATTTGGAGTGTTCATAAAAAAGAGTAACTATCATTTCTTATTTTTTGGGACAAAAAAAAGAAAAAAAATCAAAATCTTAACCTCCCCTTTTTTTCTTTTATGCAATATACAGGTTTTTTGTTTATGGACCTGCAGAGAAAGAAAAATTTTCTGCCCCGGGAGGGATTCGAACCCCCGACCCAGTGATTAAGAGTCACCTGCTCTGACCAACTGAGCTACCGAGGCTTATCCATTTGATAAACTATGAAAATATCGAGCAAAAATATAAATTCCAGAATTTTAATTTCAATACCTAATATACTGGCTCTCCAAGGTCCACCAAGGAAAGAGCTCTATATTCAGGATTGAGAAGCTTCCCCCAATAAGAATCACAAGGATGAACCATAGTCACCTTTTTTTCTCCCTTATATAAAGCCCTACCCTCATTAGCCCACTTGAAAATAGAGCCTTCGAGATAACATACCTGCCAGTAGCCCGCTTGTTGAAGCCGGCGAGCAAAGGAAGCAGCCCTAAAACCGACAGAGTCATAAACCACTATAGGTTGCTCCCTTTTCAATCCACGGTAGCCCAATCGTATCTTGTCGTTGGGTGAAACTCTCCAAGCATGGTAAAGGTGACTGACTTCAAACTCATCAACCGTACGTACGTCCAGCAGCACAGGAGCATATTCTTCTCCTACAGAAATCCACCTTTCCAATTTATCCGTAGAAATCGAAGCCACATCAGGAAACTTTTCCCGAATAGCATACAGAACCTTATCCCAGGTTAGCTCTGGTGGTAGAGAACTTGCACAACCCGAAACAAATAGCCCCAAGATCAGGACAAAAAGTGAGCCTTTAAACGGATAACTCCTATCGCTCATAAAAAAATCATTCACCGATAATTTTGACCAGAACCCGTTTTCTTCTCATCCCATCAAATTCACCATAAAATACCTGTTCCCATGGGCCCAGATCAAGTTTTCCAGCCGTTATGGCTACAACTACCTCTCTTCCCATTATCGTTCTTTTTAAATGAGCATCAGCGTTATCTTCGCCTACATTGTGTTTATACTGGGAATAAGGCTTTTCTGGTGCCAGTTTCTCAAGCCATTTTTCAAAATCTTCATGCAACCCCGCTTCATTATCATTGATGAACACACTGGCCGTAATATGCATGGCATTACAGAGAAGGAGTCCTTCCTTAATTCCACTTTTTCGAACGCATTCTTCAAGTTTTGGAGTGAGCAGTACAAATGCTCGTCGAGAAGGAATATTAAACCAGATTTCTTCTCTGAAGCTTTTCATGACAAAAGAAAATAATGGATGAGATAAGGGCTTAATAAGATGAGAATAATTGAACACAACCTATCATAATAAGTCAAAAAGAAAAGATCAAAATAACTCTTCTTGGCTAGGGGGAAGGCTGACTTTTAACTTTTCATAAGCCCGGGCTGTCACCACCCTGCCTTGAGGGGTTCTTTTCAAATAGCCTTCTAAAATGAGATAAGGCTCGTGGACCTCTTCGAGTGTAGCTGGATCTTCACCTATAGCCACCGAAAGGGATTGCAGTCCCACAGGGCCACCTTCAAACTTATAAACGATGGTTTCCAATATTTTTTTGTCCATTTCGTCTAATCCATCCTCGTCAATTTCGATCATCGCTAAAGCCTTGTTAACTACATCCAAAGAGACCCTTTGATAGCCCTTTGCATAAGCATAGTCTCTTATCCACCGCAAAAGATGGTTGACCGTCCTGGGCGTGCCCCGAGAACGTTTGGCCACCTCTCTGGCCGCCTGCTCATTCACATCGATCTCTAAAATGCGAGCTGAACGCTCGACAATACGTATAAGATCTTCTAGTTTGTAATATTCTAGCCGATTAATGAGTCCAAATCGGCTTCTTAAGGGTTCAGTAAGTAATCCTACCCTCGTTGTCGCACCCACTAGAGTAAACTTTGGAAGGTTAAGCCTAATGCTTCGGGCATTGGGGCCTTGATCGATTAAAATATCCATCCGGTAATCTTCCATCGCCGGATAAAGATATTCTTCTACAGGTCTACTGAGCCGATGGATCTCATCAATGAAAAGAATGTCAAATGACTCCAATGAAGTTAAGATCCCGGCTAAATTAGCCGCCTTGTCAAGCGCTGGACCAGAAGTAATCTTAAGTGAAGCATTCATTTCCTTGGAGAGGATATGGGCTAAAGTCGTTTTCCCAAGACCTGGAGGTCCACTGAAAAGGAGATGAGGAAGTGGTTCATTCTTAATCCTTGCTGCCTGAACAAGGATATAGAGTCGATCCTTAATTTTTTCCTGCCCTAAAAATTCATCGAGTTTTTGAGGTCTTAAACTTTCTTCAAAGAGTTTATCTGTCGGTTCAGCGAGTACATCTTTAATCTTAGGATTCATTTTCAACTCTCAGATCAGCTCTGCTTTAAGCATTCCTTAATGATGCCTTCGAGATCCATTTGAGGATATTTTTCTCTTACTCTACGCAACCGTTTCAATGCCTCAGCTTCCTTATATCCTAATGCAACAAGGGCCCTCAAGGCGTCTTCAAAAACTCGATCCACTCCGACAGAAGAAGTAGAGGAAGGGCCGGCAGTTGTTAATTTATCTTTTAGCTCTACAATTAGTCTCTGTGCGGTCTTTTCACCAACCCCTTTAATTTTAGATAGATACGGAACATCAGACTTAGCCACTGCATCTTTTAGTTCTTTTGGAGAAAGTACATTGAGAATGGAAAGAGCGGTCCGCGGCCCCACTCCATGTACTTTGTCGATGAGCAATCGGAAAGTTAGCTGTTCTTCCAGATCATTAAATCCAAAAAGTTCGATGCGGTTTTCTGAAACAACTAAATGGGTGTACAAAGCAATCTCTGAATGAAGAGAAGGCAGGTTACGATAAAGAGAAAGGGAAGAAAACAGCTCAAAGCCAATACCCTGAACTGCTACGATAATATTAGGGAAAGAACAATAAATTAATGTCCCCTTAAGATATGAAATCATACACTTTGCGGATATGCCAAAAATGATGAACATGGGTTAAAGCCACCGCTAAGGCATCTGCAGCATCATTAGGGGGGATACTATCCATAGCTAAAAGGGCTTTGATCATAAAAGATACCTGTTCTTTACGTGCCGAACCTATACCCGTGGCTGCAATTTTGATTTTTTTAGGATTATATTCAAAAACAGGAAGATCTTTTAATGAAAACAAAAGCAGGGCGACTCCACGTGCTGCCCCCATGTCAATAGCGGTTTTCCTGTTTTGAACAAAAATGATCGATTCCATGGCTACATGTTGAGGCGAAAACTTGTGGATGATCTCAAGCAATCCTTCATAAATCGATCGCAGTTTTCGAGCTTGATCCGTATATTTATTCTGGATTACCCCACAATCGACCAAACGAGTCAATGTCCCATTCGATTCGATGATACCGTAGCCCGTCTTGCGAAGAGCAGGATCAATCCCCAGAATTCTCAGCGGTTTGTTCATCAAAGCTTTTCAAAATTATCGCAGCACAAGGATAGAAAAAACAGGTTTTTTTTATTTAAAAATGGTATTTAGCTATTGACAAGATTAAAATGTCAGAGCGTTGAATTTTGATAAAAACTATTTATAATTGAGTTTATGAAAATTCTTTGTCCTGTTGATCAAATTTCATGTTTAAAACAGGGTATCGATTGTAAAGAGGATTGCATTGTATTGGATATTGATCCTCAAGCACTCTCTACTGAAGAAAGAGAATGGCTTTCTACTACTCTTCAGAAAAAAGAAAGGGATGGACACACTATACTCTATTTTCCCTATCCTTTAACTCGGCCTTCCATAGAGGGATTTAGAGAAAAGTTAAGTCAAGGCATGGCAACTCAAGAGGTTAGCAATGCTGAAGAAATGCTACACTGGGAACCCCCACCTTCTCCAACCCAGAGAGAGCAGCCTAAAGCTTCATCTGCTCCTCCTCAAAAGAATGCGGATTTAAAAGATGCAGCAAAAGCAGCGGGCTTCATGGGATTAGGAGCACTTGGTCTTGCCGCCCTTGAAAGCCTGTTTGGATTTGGTCGGCCCCAAGAAAACATAAATATAATCGTTCCCCCTGAATCCACATCACAAACTGATCCCTCAACAAAAGACCAAACTAACTCTGACCAGATGCTAACCGATTATTCCTCCGACAGCGACCAAGAGGATCTTGACGATACATCGGTTCTTGATGATAACTTTGATGACAATTCAGATTTTTCTGATGACAGCTGGACAATCTAGGGGCTTATTCATTGCTCCAATCATTTATCCTCGTGCGGGAAAAAATTCCAATTGAGCGTGCCTATGCTTTAGGCTCTTTGTTCCTTTATTTTTTTCTGGCAATTTTCTAGGAGAGGAATCGAAATAATCTGGAGAAAAAAGGAACAAACTGCAACATAAAGGCCAGAATGGTCATAAAGATAACCTAAAATAAAACTGCCTAAAAACCAAAAAAGACCAAAAATAAAGTAATAAATACCAAAAGCCTTACCCCTCATCTCGAAAGGTACAATTGTTGCAAGGGCAGCCCTAACCACAGATTCTTGCACACCGAGTCCTATTCCCCAAAAAATCATGCCAATAAGAGTGAGTGTTTGAATCGGAAAGATAAAAATCAAGGGGGAAGATAAAGATCCCAGAATGATTGGCCAGATCATCGAACCGATCCCACTCTTATCAAAAAGCCTACCCGCTACCAGTGCTACCACTGCATCTATCCCCATGGCAAGGGTGTAAAGCAAAGGAATTTCATGTTCATTAAAAAGGTTAAGCTTGCCCAAATGATAGGCGATGAGAGGAAAATCCACATACCCCATCGCAATAAACCCTAGAGCCGTTACATAGACCCAGAATCCTTTACCCAATCCTTCCTTTTTGTTAGAGAGACTCTCAGCTTGCTGCCCCGGTTCCTCTTTGGGATCGCCTAAAGAAGAGATAGCTTTTTTGTATCTCTTATGGGTAATAAATAGAAATAACAGGGCAATAAAAGCAGGAATAACCAATAGGACTAAGGCTCTCCGATAACTTTTCCAATAAATCATGGCCAAGGAAATAAGCAAAGGACCAATCATCGCTCCGAGTTGATCGAGGGCTTCATGGATGCCAAAACCGATCCCTTTACCCATTCCCTCCGTGGCGTGAGAAAGTAGTACATCACGAGAGGGAGAGCGAATTCCCTTACCCAACCTTTCAAGGACAATAAGAAAAGCAACCTGTGGCCAATTTCGTGCAAAAGCAAGTATGGGTACTGCGATTTGATTGATCAAATAACCTACAAAAACAAATCCCCAATGACCCTTTGTTTTATCCCCCACGCTTCCGGCAAAAACGCGGACAACATAGCCTGTTAACTCTCCAAGACCAGCAATAAAACCGATAGCACTTCCTGTAGCTCCAAGAGTGCTTAAAAATGGACCTAAGATGGAGCGTGCTCCTTCATAGGTCATATCTGCTGCTAGACTGACTAAACCAAAAAGGATTACCAGCTGCAAGGAGGTTGAATAAGAAGAAGAAGTCTTAGATTTTGATAAAAAAGGCTTACTTGAATGTCCAGGATCCAGATATCCTCCTTATATCCAATTAATAGGCTAGTTTATATAGAAAAACTTTTCCCACATGAGCAATGAGAAAGCGCATTAGGGTTTCTTACAACAAAACCCTGATTTTGTAAGTCTTCAGAATAATCGAGGATAGAACCACTTATAAATAAAGCACTTTTAGGATCTATGACGAGTTTGACCCCTCTAGCTTCAATAAGAATATCTTTTTCTTCTGGACCATCGACCAAGTCCATTTCATACTGAAGACCTGCACAGCCCCCACCTACAACAGAGATTCTCAAAGCCCCTCCTTCTTTTCCACTTTGTTCAATGAACTCCTTTAATTTCGAAGCTGCTTTATCAGAAATAGCACAAAGCTTTTCGGAACCCTTTGTAAATGACATACCCGTTTTCATACAAATATTTATAGATTAAATTAAAGCGGGAAAAAGAAAATACCAGTCATTTAAGCTGTTTTGTGCCTGTTTATTATTTTTTATTCGAAAAGACTTCCTGTATTATCAATTTTTTTTTCTGAACGCTCTTTGATCTCTTCAGCTAACTTTTTAAACTCGAATTTTTCGAAGAGTTTTTTTTGGGCTTCATAATCAGGGACTATCTTAAGCTGCTCAACAGGTAAGGGTAATTCGAGGTTATCTTTCAATTCCAACAGCTTCCAACTGATCATAATCTGCTCTTTATTTTCGGCAAGGAGCTTAGCTAAACGTTTGTCAGAAATGTCTTGCGCATTAAGGAGTGCAAACAAAGAACCATACCGGGCAATCCATTTGGCAGCAGTTTTCTTTCCGATGCCGGGAACCCCAGGAATGTTATCAACACTGTCTCCAGTCAAGGCAAGAACATCGGGAATCTGTCGAGGCTTGACTAACCATTTTTCTTCAATTTCTCGCTGACCAATAAGCTTAAATTTGTTCTTTTCTACAGCGTATACACACACATGATCTCCAACTAGACTCATTAAATCCTTGTCATTAGTCGCAAGTATAACATCGATTCCTTTTTCAACCGCTTTTTTCGCGTAACTTGCGATCACATCATCAGCTTCTTGTCCTTCAACCTCTATGGGGCGGACTCCCAAAGCTTTGATCAACTCCTTGATCAACGGAAGCTGACTTTTTAAATCAGCAGGCATCTCGGGTCTATTGGCCTTGTAATCAGTTCTAAGAGCAAGCCGCGCAGCAGGCAACCCCCCATCAAATACCACCGCTCCCAGCTCAGGTTTTAGATCGGAAAGCATTCTGCGTATAACAATGGTTAAGCCATAGAGGGCATTGGTAGGCTCTCCAGAATGAGTAGAAAGAGAAGGTAGGGCATAAAAAGAACGAAAAGCATAGTAGTTACCGTCAACGAGGACAAGGCGCATTTCTTAAAAAATCGATAAAAAAATCCCTTTGTCCAGATCATTTTAAAAAAGAAAAGGAAAAACTATAAAGATAATGCTGGATTTTATATCAACATTTTCATAACCAAAAAGATAAGAATTTAATCTTGTTTTCATTCCATATTTTTCTTTAATTATTAATCAGAATAATTGATTATATAATCAATGAATGGAAATCCTTCCCGTGAAATTTCATTGGTAGGATTACCTGAACGGACAAAAGGGGAAGTGGAAATTGCAAGGCCTCCACTCCTTCCTTCTCACATTACCTTATCCTCTATTAGCAGAATCGTATTTAGTATTCTTTCGACCCCAATGGGAAAGTGGTGGAAATGGACCATCTCCATCACAAGTAGTCTTGCAGTGGTCTCCTTTTTGACCATGGTCTATGTGATTTCAACCGGAATTGGGGTATGGGGGAACCAATCTCCAGTGGTTTGGGGTTGGCCTATCGTAGACTTCGTGTTCTGGATTGGAATTGGACATGCAGGAACCCTCATATCGGCTATTTTACTTTTATCCCGACAAAAATGGAGAAATGCTGTTAATAGAGCTGCAGAAGCTTCAGCAATCTTCGCTGTAGCCAGTGGAGCCATATTCCCCGCAATTCACATTGGAAGACAATGGATGGGCTGGTATCTGTTTCCTGTCCCCTGGTCAGCGGGAATTTGGCAAAACCTAAGAGCAGCTCTCATGTGGGATGTCTTTGCTGTGCTGACTTACCTTACCGTCTCATTGCTTTATTGGTATTTAGGGATGATCCCTGACTTTGCAACTTTAAGAGAAAAAGAAAAAAATCCTTTTAAAAAAAGGCTTTGGGCTATTCTTTCATTGGGTTGGCTTGGTTCGGCTAGCCAGTGGATTCACTATGAAATGGGCTATCTCTGCCTTGCGGGGATTCTTACCCCTTTGGTTCTTTCCGTGCATTCTTTTGTTTCCTGCGATTTTGCTTCGACGATTCTTCCTGGCTGGCATGCAACGATTTTTCCACCCTATTTTGGTGTGGGTGCGATTTTCGGTGGATTTGCGATGATCCTTGTGTTGCTCATCCCTAGCCGAGCCCTTATTCCAAAGCTCAAAGAGTTAATTTTAGATGAGCATATCAACCAGATGGGTAAATGGCTTCTAGCTACTGGATCAATGGTCGGTTATGTTTATTTGATAGAGCTTTTCACAGCATGGTACAGTGCTAATCCCTATGAGCGCTATGCTTTTTTGAATCGGATCAAAGGTCCCTATTTTTGGGCTTTTTGGTCTATGCTTTTTTGTAACAGTATCGCCCCTCAATTTCTTTGGATAAAATCTATTCGTGGTAATCCTCTTTCCCTCTTTTTTGTTGCTCTTTTGGCCAACGTGGGCATGTGGCTTGAACGCTTTGTCATCATTATTATTTCCCTTCATAGGGATTTCTTGCCTTCATCCTGGAGAATCTATGTTCCTACAATCATTGATGTGTTGCTTTATGTGGGGTCCATAGGCCTTTTCTTGACTCTTTTTCTTCTCTTTTTACGTTTTCTACCCTCTGTAGCGATGTTTGAAGTTAAAACACTTGTTCATCCTCCTTTAAAGCATAAGAATATCCCTTTGTTTTCCTCCGGAGAGGAACATAAAATGCAGGAAGAATTAGCGTTGGCAAGTAATTTTTCGACTTTGTCTGGCCAAAAGGATGACTCAATGACACCGGAGAAAGGAAAGGATCTCTATGGGATTGGTGCAGAATTTTCTTCTCCTGAGCTTCTCTGCAGGGCAGCAGAAAAGCTAAAGCTTTTAGGCTTTAGGCAATTTGAACTTTATAGTCCTTATCCTTTTCACGAACTTTCCGAAGTAGGCACACTTAAAAAATCTTGGGTATCTCGTATCGTTTTGCTGGGAGGCATAGTGGGCTTTTTTTTGGCCTTGATTCTTGTAAGCACCATCTCACTACCTCGTCCAAGCCTATTGAAGCCTATGCTCAGTAGTTCTCTTCTTAGCCTTTTTTACCCCCTCGTCGTACAAGGCAAACCCTACTTTAGCTTGCCTACGTTTATCCCTATTTTTTTTGAATTGACCGCTCTGTTCGCTTCATTCGGTGCTTTTTTTGGGATATTGTTCTGTGGAGGCTTATTTAAGTTTTACCACCCTCTGTTTTCATGGAAAAGATATAACGATCGAGGGATGGATGACGGCTTTTTCCTCGTGGTCAAAAAAACAGATCCTCTTTTTTCTTCTAATCTTTATTCAATGCTTTTTCGACTTGGAGCGAGCGGAGTGGATCCTATTGCCGAATATTGACTTTTGCTGTGGAGATTGAATATCAAGCTTCACTCATGAGGGAGGAGGGGGAAAAAGAGGTTTGAAAGGATGAGGCATTGTCAATCCTGGGGGAAAAGGCAGAACGGGCAATATCCTCTCGCCTATTTTTTCGTTATTGACAAGGACGACTACACTGTAGTTGCCCTTTTGGCTAACCATAAAGGGGGGAAGAGGAATAACAAGATCAAGGGTTGTCGTTTCTTCAAAAGGGGGACTGTCTGGGGAAAAGTCGATCTTTGCTGAAGAACTCGTCAGTACATGACCAGAGTTTGGATCTTCAACCCTCGCTGTCACATCGAAAGATGAAATTTTACCACGCAAGTGAGTAAGCAACAAAGAAAGGAAGAAAGGGGGAGTAAAAAAAGGAAACTGGGGAAAATAAAGCTTGTTGAAAGAGTTAATGATAGAAAGCTTATCGGTTCCTTTTTCTCTTAAGACAAATTCAGAAAACAAAATAGCCTGACAAAGAGCCGGTTCTTGTTCCACAAAACATTTTTAGATGTTCTTTTTTTTTAACGCAATAGAAGAATAAAAAATATTTTTTAGAAATGAGTTATACTTATTTATTTTTAACCTCAAGCGGTTTTGAAGAATCAGTAGGATGTAAAGAAAACTCTTTTCGAAGATCTTCTTCCAACTCTTTAGCCAGTTCCCTTCTTCGCGCTTCGGTTTCCTGGATAAATTTTTTCTCTAATTCTAACCTTTTACTCCAGAATTTTTTTTCAAAAACATTCAGTTGGTCTTCATTTAGAGTTAACCCCATCTGCCTGGCTTTTGCCCGAGCCAGCTCTTTTTGTTTATTACGCATGATTGCAATTCGCTGCAGAAACCACCCTTTTTCCTCCAGGTTCATTTGAGTGAATTTAGGCCACTTGAAAAGTTCCTTGATTAAATCTTCATCTGGAAGATAGAGGACTTCAAATATTTTTTCCCTCACATCGACATCTTGAGACCATAAAGGCATAAATGTTGAACCCTGCCCTCTTGACTGAGAGTAGCCATAACCGTTTAAAAAGCCTGTTACCAACAAAACAATCAAAAAGAAAGAGTTTCTTCTGACCATATTTCTTCAGTGACTTCGCTTACAGCCGAAACCGGTTTATCAAGTGAAACGAGTGCGGTTCCCTCATCCATAACATTCTCAATGATCACTTCCAAGGAGTTAAAAATCTGGTCCCTCATCCAGGATTGCATGCATCTTTGACCAATACTCAAAAGGCTCGTCGAAAGAAGAAAAACAAAGCAGAACCCTGCAAGGAGCCTGAGAGCCTTTTCCCTTTTCTTACATTGAATCTTTTCGTAATGAAGCCTAGCCTTAAACCTATCCATAAAATGTGGATCTGGTTTTGGGTAGGGACTTGCCTTTTTGATTTGTTCCCAAATCTCTTCAAAGTCATCCATACTCTTCCCTATAAGCTCTAATGATATAAAAGGGCTCACTACAATTATGTAGCGAACAAATTTATTATAATAAATAATCTCTTAGCCTTTTTTACCACAAATAACATATATTGCAAATAACTATGCTTTAGAAAAATTTATAATTTTGATTTTGCACTTGCAATCGCTAGATATTGGACTGGGGATTGAAGACCTATAAAGCAATCAGGTTTATTGAAAGTTTTTCATTTTCAGCCAATTTTAAAACCGGTAACCTTCGGTACAAAACCACTGGACAAAACGCCGTATTCCTTCTTCAAGGGAAGTCTTGGGGCTATAACCAATCTCCTTTTCAAGTGTTGTCGTATCGGCATAAGTACACTCCACGTCTCCTGGAGGCATAGGCAAGAATTTTATATGAGCTTTCTTTCCCAAATAGTTCTCGATTAATTTGACCAGCGTGATAATGTCTTCAGGCTGTCTATTACCCACATTATGGATCCGAAAGGGAGCCGTACTTATTGAAGGATCTGTGAAGTCTCCTAATTGCTCTTTTCCTTTTTTCGGGGGAGAATCAATCAGTCGAATTACTGCCTCAACAACATCATCCACGTAGGTATAATCCCTTTTGAGTTTACCCTCAGCGTACACTTCGATAGGCTGCTCAGAATAAATCGATTGGGTAAATTTATAGTATGCCATGTCGGGTCGCCCCCATGGTCCATAGACCGTAAAAAAACGCAAGCAGCTTATGGGGATTTCAAAGAGATGGCTATATGCATGAGCTATAAGTTCGGCTGCCTTTTTTGTAGCCGCATAAATACTTACAGGATGATCCGCTGGATGATTGACTTTAAAAGGAATGATTCGGTTCATCCCGTAAACAGAACTTGAACTAGCCAAAATAAAGTGCTCTATTCCTCCTTTACGACAAGACTCCAAAATAGGGATGCTTCCAGAGACATTAGATTGTGCATAGCTATAAGGATCGATCAAGCTATACCTTACACCAGCCTGTGCTGCGTAATGAATTACGCATTGGGGCTTAAAGTCTAAAAAAAGTGCCTCTATCCTCATTTTATCTATCAAGTCAACCTTCTCGAACAAAAATTCAGTATAGCTGCTCAGTATTTTTAGCCGAGCTTCTTTGAGTCTAACCGAATAATAGGGATTGAGATTATCAATACCCAGTACTTTGAATCCCTCTTCAAGAAGGCGCTTTGAAGTAGAAAATCCGAGGAAACCCGCCGCACCACTGATCAATATCTTCTTTGTCATTTTTTTCCCCACAGTGTTCTTGGAAATTTTTCTTCCATTTTTTGAATGATCTCTTTAGGCATAACAATCTTTTCTGGCCATTCCCTTTTATAACCTTCCGAGGGGAGCTTTTTTGTGGCATCTATGCCCACATGAGAACCGATATTTGGCAACGATTGGGCATGATCAAGGCTATCACAGGGAGCCCGAGTGAATAAAAAATCCCTTTGGGGATCAACGTTGGCACAAAGATGAAAAAGAACTTGAGAGGTATTATGCACATCAACATCCTCGTCGACAACAACAATAATTTTCGTAAACATCATCTGGCCCATACCCCATAATCCATGCATTACCTTGTAAGCCTGGAAAGGATATTGCTTTTTAATCGAAACAAAAAGAAGGTTATGGAAAACCCCTTCTGGAGGCAGAGCGATATCCACAACTTCGGGAAAATTCATTTTCAACAGGGGCATGAACATTTTCAGGCTTGTCGTCCCCAAGTAATAATCTTCCATTGGAGGAATACCCACAATGGTAGCCGGAAAAACCGCTTTTCGCCGAAAAGTAATGGCTTTGGCATGAAAAGTAGGATAAAGATCTACAGGAGTATAGAAACCGGTGTGATCACCAAAAGGTCCTTCAGCTCTAAGATCAAGAGGATCTACTATTCCTTCGATGACGATATCGGCTTCTGCGGGTACCTCAAGATCTATGGTTTTGCATCGAACCATGGGAATGCCTTCTTTCCTTAAGAAGCCTGCAAATACCACCTCATCCACCCCATCAGGGAGTGGAGCGGTTGCCGCAAAGGTGAGCAGGGGATCACCTCCTAAACAGATAGCTACAGGCATCAGTTTTTTTTCTATAGCGTATTGCTGGCTATGGCGCGCTCCCACCTTATGAATCTGCCAATGCATAGCAGCCGTCTTTTGATCGAAAACTTGTATCCTGTACATTCCCACATTTCTTTTCTCTGTAAGAGGATCCACTGAAAAAACTTGAGGCAAGGTAATATATCCTCCCCCATCCTTAGGCCAACATTTTAAAACAGGCAGATCGAGCAGGCCCAGGGGAGGATTTTCCTGGTCGAGAAGTACAACTTCTTCTTGACAATGAGCTGAACTGACCATTCTCGGCCTAGATTTGAAAAAGTCAATCCCTTTACGTATCAGCTTCAAGCCTTCAAAAAAGCCCTGAGGAGTTTCAGCTTTTAATAAAGCCTGAATTTCTTCGACAATTTCATCAATTTTCTTGCCCAACACGATCTCCATTCTTTTCCAGGATCCAAAAGCATTAATAAGAAGGGGAAAATGGGAAATTTTTCCTTTCAATAAAATAGGCTTTTCAAAAAAAAGGGCATATCCTCCTCCCTGACTCTTCATTTCCCGGTCGGCAAGAGCAGTAATTTCAAGTTCAGTGTGTACAGGCCCTTTGATCCGTATAAGCTCTCCTTCTTCTTCCAGTCTCTGGGCAAATTGTTCAAAACAATGAATAGCCATAAAGAAATAAATAAAAGGGTTGAAAATTCTATTATCGGTTCTCTTCAAAAACAGAAAATCATTTTTTTCTAAATTAGCTTTTATGCTGAATGTTTTTCCTTGAACACAAGGATATTAATCTTTAAAAAAGTTCTCATCTATTTTATAACTCAAAAATTATAGAGGAGGAAAATATTATGAAACTTTCTCAAGGATCTCGTAGCAAAAGCAAGATGTACGGAAGCTTACTTTTGTTGCTTAGCTTTTTCTTTTTGAGCACCCCACTTCGGGCTTCATGGGACTTTCAGAAGACAATAGATCATTCCACAGATGTGGTCAAAGAATTTAAAAAGGATCCCAAAAAAGGTATTCCCGAGTCTGTGTTTAACAAGGCCAAAGGGGTTGCTGTTTTAAGGGTTTCCGAAGCAGGATTTATTTTTAGTGGGGAAAGCGGTCATGGATTGGTCATTGCTAGACAAGGCAATAGTTGGTCAGCCCCATCAGCCATTTCAGCTTCAGGGATGGGATTTGGACTTCAGGTAGGGGGAGAAACAACTCATTATATCTTCATCTTAAATACGAAAAAAGCGGTTGATACTTTTGCGCGGGGTGGAAAATTTAAACTAAAAGGTGAAATGGAAGGGGTTGCAGGGCCTACAACGGAAACTGCACATAGGCCTAAATCCCATATCTACGTTTACAAAAGAAGTAAAGGTTTTTTTGGAGGACTTGCCTTATCAGGATTAGACATAGCGGAAGCCAAGGACACCAACAAAAGGTATTACCATAGAGAGGTCAGTTCATCTGAGATCCTGAGTGGTAAAGTAGCGGTACCCAAAGGAGCCCATAAACTCATCCATGCTTTGAACGCTCCTTATGGATCCAAAAAGAGCTAAACATATCCCCTAAAGGCTAAATCCCTGGATCAAGCCCGTATTGATCTTGACCTAGAGGAAGTTGACTCACTTAAATACGTCGGCTCGGAAAGTCTTGCCAAATAAGCCGAAAATGTTCATAGGGTGGGGTTATAAACTTAATCCTTTTTGGCGTCATCTTTTTTCGAGCCGGCCTTAAGGGGCTGTGAATAATTAAAAAGAAAACCATTTAATTTCTTTCTTAACCAAACTTATAGAGAATCCCATATCCTCCCCTGGGATACTCCCAGAGTATGTTTTTATGCTCAAGGCAAATGACCTGACATGTTCCACATTCCAGACAACCATCGGTAATCAAGGAAACCGCGCTATCTGTGCCTTTCCGATAACACCCAGCAGGGCAAAGAACGGTACAGATCTTGTGGGAGCATAATGAACAGATTTCCCGATCCTTGATCTTAATATGCGGTCTTCCTTCGTCGACACGATAGCGGTTCTGGTAGAGTTTTTCTTCAACCTGTATCATCTTGTCGCCCTCCATAGCTGAATTGCATCTTGAAAAATGCCCGTAAGAGATCTTTTTTTCAGTATGTTTTTAAAGGTCTCCCTTTC
The DNA here is from genome assembly GCF_017310505.1 of Methylacidiphilum caldifontis. Taxonomy (NCBI): domain Bacteria; kingdom Pseudomonadati; phylum Verrucomicrobiota; class Methylacidiphilae; order Methylacidiphilales; family Methylacidiphilaceae; genus Methylacidiphilum (ex Ratnadevi et al. 2023); species Methylacidiphilum caldifontis. The sequence continues at coordinate 865,714 of NZ_CP065957.1, forward strand.
CTTGGTTTTTTTGTCTGTGCCATCTACCTTGAGCAAAGAAAAGAAAGAAGAGTTTACAATCTGGGGATAAGTCGTTAGGAAATGGGTATTTGTCCTAAAAACGGAATGAAATTTCCTATACTTCCTAAGATCTTTAAGAACAAAACTGTTCTCCAATTTATCCCTATAAAGAGAGAGTTGCTCTTTGTTGAATGCTCCTCCCCTCTTTTTGATTTCAATCACGGTTTGAGCAGCAAGCATCCCCGTTTCCATGGCCAAGTTTGATCCTTCTCTATGAATGGAGTTGACAAACATGGCCGCATCCCCAACAACCATCCATCCCTCACCATAAATCTGAGGAATGCCATGATATCCACCTTCTGGGATCAAATGGGCAGCATATTCTTTCGTTTCCCCTCCTGAAATAAGAGGCTTTATCGCCGGATGATTTTTCAAGGACTCAAGGAACTCAAAAGGAGGTATATTCTTTTTTTTCAAATCGGCTAAAAGACAACCCATCCCAATAGAAACGGATTCTTTGTTGGTATAAAGAAAAGCTGTTCCAAGCATGCCCTGAGTAATCGTACCCACGATTTCAATGGCTACTCCCTGGTTATCAACAACTCCGAAACGGTTTTCCAATGTTTCCTGTGCAATAAAGACTGTTTCTTTTACTCCTAAAGCCACTTCATGAGGAAGAATATCTCTTCTGAATCCCGCTTTTCGTGCCAAAAGCGAATTGACCCCATCAGCCAGAATGACTACGTCGGCGTAAAGATCCCCTTCTTCCCTGTCGGTTCTAACCCCAATAACTCTATTATTTTCTTTGATCAAATCGGTTACTGTCGTTTCACAAATCAACAAAACACCCGCTTCTTGTGCTTTTTTAGAAAACCACCTATCGAACTGGGCACGCAATATGGTATACCGATCGGCCGTCTGCCAGTTTAACGAGTTGGCTCTATGAGTAGTTCCTACATAAGAGTCGCCATCCACAATCCAAATTCGCTGCTCAGCTACAAACCGCTCAAGAGGAGCATCTTTACGAAAATCAGGAATCATTTTTTCTAGCGAATGAGCATATAAAACAGCACCCTGGACATTCTTGGAACCCGGATATTCTCCACGCTCCAACTGTATGACATTAAGTCCAGCTTTTGCCAGGGTGTAAGCCGCTGCCGTCCCTCCAGGCCCGGCACCGACAACAATGCAATCAAATTTTTCTTTCATTTGAGCTCAATTTCAAACGGTTTATCTTTAGCGTGTAGCTCGGTTTTTGTAGATTGCCTTTTCTTGAGTACTCGGATCAAAGCGGGAATAATTTCAAGAAAATCTCCAACAATACCGATGTCCGCATAATCAAAAATCGGGGCGTTGGGATCACTATTAATGGCCACAATCATACCCGCTTTCTCGATTCCTACCCTATGCTGGATCGCCCCCGATATCCCCACAGCAATATAGATTTTAGGCCTTATTGTTTTGCCCGTCTGTCCTATTTGTCTTTCCGCTTCTAGCCAGCCAGCCTGGACCACAGGTCGGGTTCCTCCTACTTCCCCACCTAAAAGATCGGCAAGCTCTCTTAAAAGAGCAAAATGACCCGGTTGTTTTAGCCCTCTTCCTCCCCCCACTACGACTTCTGCTGTAGAGAGTTTTTCGGCCGTCTTATAAGGCTCAGGGATAAAGCTCAATACCTTGGTAAGTATCTTCTCTTCATCAATCTGCATCTGTTCACGGATAACTATCCCTTTTCTACCCGGCTCGGCAGTGGGGATGGGCAATACCCCGGGCCTTGCCGTTGCCATCTGGGGTCTATAATTTAAGGTCAATATCGTACAAAGAAGGCTTCCTCCAAAAGTGGGCCGCGTTGCTTCTAAACTACGGCTTTCCACATCGATGGACAGTTCAGTGCAGTCAGCGGTTAGTCCTGTTTCGAGAAGGGTTGCTACACTACTGGCAAGATCCCGACTCAAGGCGGTCGCTCCGAGCAAAAGAATTTCAGGTTTATATTTCCTTACCAAGTTGACCAAGCAATCGGTATAGGGATCACTCCTGTAATCGCAAAGAGCGGGATCTACTACCTGGTAGACTTTGTCAGCCCCATAACTCAAAGCTTCTGCCGTTATCTTTTCAACCTTTTCTTGGCTCTCCCCAAAAACGACCGCCGCAACTTCAACTTCCAAGGTTGTTGCCAAATATCGAGCTCTTCCCAACAACTCCCAACTTACAGGATGAGCTATCCCCTCTTCTTGCTCTATAAATACCCATATCCCCCTGTACTCAGCGAGTTTTGGGTCTAACGCAATCTTTTTTCTTTTTGACGATTTTGTTTTCTCTGCTCCTTCAGCCATAGTGAATCTTTCTCCTTTTTGCTCAGCAAACAGAATGCTCAAACCCACTTTTTTTCCATTTCTGGATATTTTTCTAAAATTTTTTCTACTAAAAGAGTGCAGGTTTCTTCTGGATTTCTACCCTCTAATTTTTCTGCTGGGCCTCTAGAATTTTGTGGGGCAAACACTTTGCCCACAACCGTTGGAGATCCTTTAAGACCAATTTTTGAAAGCTCTTCTATACCAGCTTCCAAACGGTTCCATATTTTTACAGGTGCCCTCGCAGCCCTAATCATATGAGGTAGGGAAGCATAACGAATGGTTTTTTTGCCTTCGAGCACGGTAATCAGGCAGGGAAGCTTTGAAGCCACAACCTGGATGCCTCTCTCACTTTTTCGATGAACCATAACCGTCTTTTTGTTAAAATCGACATGGCTGATTTCTTGGACGTAGGTAAGTAGCTGGAAACCAAGACGTCGCGCAACACCGGGTCCCACTTGTCCCGTATCCCCATCAATAGTTTGTTTCCCTGTAAAAACGATGTCTATCTTCCTATAAGAGTCGATCTTTCTAAGTGCTGCGGCCAGTGCGTAGGATGTAGCAAGGGTATCAGAGCCAGCGAATGCCCTATCCGATAAAAGAATAGCCTCATCCACTCCATAAGAAAGGGCTTTTCTCAAGGCATTTTCTGCTTGCAGAGGACCCATGGAAAGAACAGTTAAGAATGCTCCATATTTATCCTTAAGCTGCAAAGCCTCTTCTAGAGCATATAAATCATAGGGGTTTAAAATAGCGGGAACTCCTTGACGCATGATAGTCCCTGTTTGGGGATGCACCCGGATCTGGCTTGAATCGGGCACTTGTTTTACCAAAATAACAGCATGCATAATTTAATTTTAAACTTTTTTTCTTTTCAGTTTTGAGCTGCCAATCAAGGAATCCAAAGAGACGAACTGCACCCCTTTGCTTGGGGCAGCAGGTTGCTCTTGCTCTTTAAAAACTTTAAAAACCTTTTCCTCCTGGGCTGTAGAATGGATAAAGTCTTCGTAGGCTTTTGCAAGCAAGGAGCCGTAATATTGCTTGAGTTGTTCTTCGGTTTTGCTTTTTAGATCCATGGTTCCTGCCGCAATATAATCGTGGAATCTCTGGAGGATATGAAGCCTATACACCCTCAGGACTTTCATATCGAAGGGAATCTCCAGCAACCTGAAGAAATCTTCAGCAGCCTCGAGCTTTTCCATCCGTTTTAAAAAAGAATCAGCCATAGCTCTTTTATTTTAGCAGATTGCATGCCAAGCCTTTTATTTTTTAACGTCTAAGCTGGACAAACTCTGAAATAGCTGTAAGCAAGAAATCCAGTTATTTTGAACTTTCTGTTATTTTTCCTACATTGTCGGGTTTTCCTCAATAGCCAGCTGTCATTTTATAAAGAGGAAGCAGGGCTAAAACTAAGAAACTTTTGGACAAAGTCTTCCAGGGATATGTCCAGCTGCTTAATATTCAGCTCAGAAAGGAAACGGGCTTCATTTTTTGTAAGGGGACTTGAAATAACAGCCCAATGGGAAGAGGATGATCGCTTGGTGATCTGTCTTGCCCAAGTCCTTTCAATTTGACTCTGGAAACGGCAACCGAGGAAAAGAAACTGTTTTGCTTTCCTTAATTCCTTTATAAGATCAGGTATAGGAGTCTGGATATCGATTTCGGTCAACACCTCAACATAATCCGAATCGGATATGATAAAATTTTTTTGGGGTTTGACTGAACCCAATGGTTTATAGAGGACCGTATTCCAGCTATACGCCTCGCTAATTTCTACCTCTTTATCCTCGGCATTGTAAGCTTTTACCCAACTACCAGGATATTCCGCCTGACTTACACCTTGAATCTGTCCCCAAGACGGCCTTTCTTTCAAAGCTAAACTCAGTGAGCCATCATACCAAACATCCACAACAAGAGGGAGCCGTGGAATTCGAGCTATCCATTGCTGTAATTCGTTGGGTTCGCATTCTCCATCGAATAGCTGGCTTAAAAGGGCTTTTAGTGTTTTTCTATGCCTATAATTTTCGATGTATTGGCTGGTACTCCATAGGTTTTTCCTTATCCTGGAGGGAACGGCAACCAAAGAGGCAAGCCTTTCTGAAAGCATTTCTGGATTTTGTGGAAGAGATGCCCCTTCTTTGCTTAACCCTAATATCCCTGGACCTAGATAGGGAACAACTTGTCCAGAATCAATGGCTTTCAAAATCTCTTCTATACAACTCTCAACGCTCGCATTATCCATGGCTTAATGTTTCCTTTTTTAGTTCTTCCAAAAATTCTACAGGTAGCCTAAATATGCCTCTACCTCCAGACAAGGCTTGAAACTTATCTCCCGCTTTTCCCCATAGAAAACTAAACCATTGTTGGGGAGTCATGTGCTGAGGTCTCTCTGCAATTTCCATGACCTGTCCATCTGGTCCAAAACGGACATGCAGTATAAAGGGTCTACTCATAACCACCTCTATTGTTTATTCAATAAATTGCCGCTCCAGCACCCACGTTAAGAGAGGCTTCTTTAAGGCTTTTAACAATAAATTCGACTTCTTCAGCTGCTAATTGTCCATGGAAAGGCAATGCGATAGTCCTATCAGCAACCCTTTCAGTTATCGGCAGCATCCCCCTGCGCATTCCTCTTTCAATCGCCCATCCAGCCAAGTGCAAGGGATAACAATAGGGAAAGGCTTCGATGTTGTCCCGACGTAAATCTTCAATAATTGCATCCCGGCTTGATTTAGAAAACCTCGTTCCTAAATGAACAACGTACGAAAACCAATGGATTTCGGTCGCCTCGGGAGATACATAAGGATCCTTAATGCCTTCGAAGCCGGACAGAAAATGGGTATAGAGTTCTTCTATTGTTTTCCTTTTTTGCAAAATTTCATCTATTCTCTGTAACTGAGCCAATCCAAGAGCCGCCTCCAGGCTGCTAAGAGAACATCCTAAGTAGGGTTGTCTGTTCTTGACTACCGACTGTCTTTCTTCCACCGACCGGTCTCTGATGGTTTTAAGCAAAGAGGCCAACTCCTCGGAATCGGTTACAACCATCGCTCCTTTACCTGTAAGGAGAGCCGAAGGTTGCGAAAAATCAAAAAGAGAAAATAGTCCAAAAGAACCTACGTTCCTACCCTTAAAGGAAGAACCAATCGCTTCGGTCGAGTCCTCTATCAAAAAAAGGGAATGGTTTTTAGCTATTTTTTCGAGCTCTTCCCAACATGCAGGATGACCATTGGGGTTTGAACCAACAAGAGCTTTAACTTCTGGGGTTATCTCCCTTTCTATTTTCGAGGGATCTATGGCCATAGACCAATAATCAATATCCACAAATTTAGGACTGATTCCTGCCCAGGCCAACACCTGTCCTAACTCTCTCCATGAACAAGCTGAAAGAATGATCGCATCCCCTTTGCCTATTCCAAGAGCTTTTAAACAAAGATAAAATGCTACTTTGGCCCCCGAAAAACTAACAGCATGTTTTCTTTTCACAAATCGAGCAAAGTTTTTTTCAAAAACTTCCACTTCAGTACCCCCACTGAGCTCACTTGATCCAAGAACCCGATAGATCGCTTCGAGTTCGGCACCTGTCATATCGGGATCCATAAATTTTATCTGTTTTCCATTCATTACTTTTCTAAAGCTCAAATCCAGGGATCATCCTTCAACTTTTCTTGCCTCCAGGGTTACAGGCAACTTTGTTCCAGGAGGAACTTCAGGCAAAAGAAACTTCATCCCGTTGGCAAGGGTCACCACCCCTCCAAACAACCCTTCTTTGTCTGCACTGATAATCGGCTCTTCAAGGTCTTTTTTAGCTATATAAATCGTTATCTGTCCCTCTTCTTTTTTTCTCACCATAATTTTCATAGACTACTTTTAAAGAAAAGAATTGCGGTCCTGTTTTGATAAGCAAAGAAAATGCCAAGCAAAAAGCCTTCTGCTCTTTTTGGCTTCTAGGACGTAGATCTTAAGCTATTCGAGGCTTTCTATTTTTATCATCTTTGCTATTGAAATGGGTAATCACGATTGTCAAAAAACTTACAATTTTGTTTTTTTGACTTGCAAACTCTTTCCTACACTAAAACTTTCCCCACAGCCACAACTTCCTGTAGCGTTAGGGTTGTTGAATACAAACCGTTCCCTAAAGCTATCCTTAACGTAATCGAGCACTAGACCTTCAAGCATTTTCAAGGAGTCCTGGTCCACAACGAGTTTCCCTCCCGGAAATGTACAGACGAAATCATCCGCTTCCACTTGCCTAGCATAATTTAAATGGTAAGAATAACCTGCACATCCCGAGCGCAATACCGCAAGCCTTAAGCCCACAGCCTCTTTTTTTCCCTGCAACGATTTCGCCAGTTTTTCCTGAGCTCTTTGCGTAATCATAATTGCCATAGCAATACCCTCCTTTAAATTTCATGAGAACAGTTTGCAGAAAAAGAAGAACCACAGCTACAGGTTGATCCAGCATTGGGGTTGTTTATTACAAAACGCGCCCCCTCCAGATTTTCCTCATAATCAATTTGTGAGCCTTTTAGATACATATGACTTTGGGGATCAATCACCAGGAAAACCTCATCCTTCTCATAAAGGATGTCTCCTTCCTCGATCTGCTTGTCAAAAGCAAAATTATATTGAAAACCTGAACATCCCCCACCTGTTATAAAAATTCGAAGCTTAAGCTCCGTATCTTTTTCTTCTTCAATTAAAGATTTAATTTTTTTTACAGCCGCTTCTGTTAATTCAATCCCTTGGTTCTCAACTCTTTCTTCCAGTTGTTTATGTTCTCTATCGATAGATGCTTGATTCATAAGTCCTCCTTTTCCATTTTATGAGCAATTACCATGCCAAATGAAAGTGAGGCAGGACTTAAAATCTTTCTTATCTGACAAAATTAAAAAATGCCAAAATCAGATCCCTGTTTCCTGCAAGATCGAGGGGTTAGTCTTAATTGAACAATAATGGCATTTTAAATGGCACACCCTTTGCTTTATTTCAATGAGGCCCATGAAAAAAAGTGGAGAATTTGTTGCCATTTATGAAATTAGCAAGATCCTCACTTCTCCTCAGTCAACGCTTTTTCGATCCTTAAGAGAATCTTTAAAAGTTTTAAGTCTTAATTTAAAGTTACAAAAATCTTTGATTTTTGTCCGAAGAGGATTTAATCCCACTCTTCTTAGCTATTATGGGGATGTCTATGCTGAGGATAATCTTTCTTTCTATTATTCTCTTATCGAACAGATTTTAAAAAATGGCTTTCCCATTGTTGTTCCCGATATCCATAAAGAACCTTACTTCAATACAGTTATTGCTTCCGCAGACAGCACACAAGAACCCGTTTCCCTTTTTTGCTTGCCGATTCGATTCGAAAGAGAATGTATTGGAGTTCTAGTTTGTGAAAAGAAAAGAGAGTCAGCCCTTGAGTCTATATCCGAAATTACCTTGACGTTAAGCTTGGCATCGAATCTTTTCGGACAAAAACTAAAACTCAGCATAGGTAATTTAGAAGACACTTCTTTTTATGAGAACTATGAACCGACAACTAGCTTAACGAAAAATGACGATAGTCGAATCAAAATAAATAATGGGGTCATTGGTAAAAGCAAGACGATGCAGGCCGTGATGGATCTTGTCTATCATGTTGCTCCTTCCCGATCTACTGTTCTGCTTCGCGGGGAAAGCGGAACAGGCAAAGAGGTCATTGCACGGACAATACATTATCTAAGCCCCAGGAAAGATGGACCCTTTATAAAAGTCAATTGCTCGGCTTTGCCCGAGACTATTCTTGAGTCAGAACTCTTTGGACATGAAAAAGGAGCCTTTACAGGAGCTCTTTTTGAAAGAAAAGGCCGGTTCGAACTGGCACATGGAGGTACACTCTTTCTTGACGAGATTGGTGATATATCACCCTCTGTCCAGGTAAAACTATTACGTGTTTTACAAGAAAGAGAGTTTGAAAGGGTTGGGGGAAACAAAACCATTCGAGTAGATGTAAGGGTTATTACGGCAACAAATAGAAACCTTGAAGAAGCGGTCTTAAAGGGTGAATTCAGGGCCGATCTTTACTTTCGGATCAATGTTGTGTCCATTTATCTGCCTCCACTGCGGGATCGCAAAGAGGATATTCCACTGCTTGCCGAGCACATTTTGAATAAAATCGGAAAAGAACTAAACAGAAAATTAAGAATTACCCCTGAAGCCCTTAATCTCTTGATCAATTGCCATTGGCCAGGAAATGTAAGGGAGCTTGAAAACTGCTTAGAACGGGCTGCGACTAACTCTAGAAATAACTGGATAGATGAGATTGATGTCGCGTGCCGTAGGAACCAATGTTCTTCACCGATGTTATGGAAAAAAGACCTCCAGCTCATCGCTACCCCTGTCGTCTCATTTGAAGAAAGCAAGCCTAAAGAAGAAACTCAAAGATCTTCTTTCTACAACCCGCTTGTTGCGGATGACCCCAAAGAAAAAATCATTCAGGCCATGGAAAAATGCGGTTGGGTTCAAGCAAAAGCTGCACGCATGTTGAACATTACGCCCCGTCAACTCGGATACGCTCTCAAAAAATATGGCATTGAAATAAAAAAGTTTTAAAGGAATCTTCCCTTTTACACTTCCTCGCCTCTATTTTTGCCCAAAGTGAGTTTTTAGAAAAAACTTTTTGTAGACAACCCGTCCGCAGAGAGCTGATCCCTGCATATAGAAGCAGCAAGACATGTTGAAGCTTTTGTCCACTCTCTAAAAAAGGTAGGTAATACTGCTCTATTCTTTGTCTAAATCTGTTTTTATATTCTATAAAAAACCAGTTGGATCATTCAGTAGCCATCTGTCTTCTAATCGAATACTCAAATATTTCCTCATAGCTACCGGGTTTTAGCCCGTTTACATGATCAATAACAAAGACCTTTTAAAGAGGATGATTTAATGCTCTTCATGCATCGACACTCTCGTCACAAGGCAAGTTAGCGCTCAATTGGAGCAGCAACCTTGTTTCCCCATTCAGTCCAGGAACCGTCATAGTTCTTTACCTTTTTATGACCAAGCAGATATTTCAGAACAAACCAACTATGACTTGAACGCTCGCCTATCCGGCAATAAACGATCGTTTCTTTTTCTGGATCTAACCCTGCTTCTTTTTCATAAATTTCCCGAAGATCAGCAAAAGATTTAAAGGTGCTATCCTCTTTAACCGCTGTTTTCCAGGGTACACTTTTAGCTCCTGGAATATGTCCTCCCCGCAAAACCCCTTCTTGAGGATACTCAGGCATGTGAAGAAGCTCTCCAGAATATTCCCCTGGACTACGTACATCGATCAATGGTCCTTTGGTCTTTAAGAAAGAAAGGACATCTTCATAAAAAACGCGGATCTCGCTATCCCTTCTTTGGGGAGGCACAGGATAAAACGTCTTTTCATAAGAAGGCTTTTCTTTTGTTAAAGGCAGCCCTAGTTTAATCCATTTATCGCGCCCTCCGTTGAGAATCTTGGCCTTTGTATGGCCAAACAGCTCAAATGCCCAAAGAGCATAACAGGCCCACCAATTCGATTTATCCCCGTAGAAGATACAGGTTGTATCGGCTGTAATTCCATTGCGGGAACAAAGTTGAGCAAACTTTTCTGGTGATATGTAGTCCCTGATCAACTGGTCTTGGAGATCTTTGCGCCAATCGATATGGACCGCTCCGGGGATATGACCCGTGTCATAAAGGAGCACATCTTCGTTACTTTCAACAATCCGAATATCTGGACTAAGAGCATTTAAATTTTCAGCCAGCCATTCGACTTCAACTAATTTGTCAGGGAAAGCATAACCTATACTCATCTATTTCCTCCTTTCTTTTTTATTCTGGACCGTAGCATATTGGTCTATCCAAACAATCCTTACAATTTGGAGCTTTACAGACAAAAAGCCCCTCTTCTTCGCATAATTTCCTATAAAAAAATCTCTTCCAGCGCATATCTTCCTTGTTTGCCTCAAAGAGAGGGAAGAAAAAAGCTCGCAAGACTGATCCCAGTTCATCCCGATTTTTAAGTCCCATATCCTGCCAGAGATGGTTTTCTCCCAGTGAAGCTGTAGCTAAAAGATGGGCTATCCACAAAGACATATCTCCCTGTCGGTTCCGGTAACGGAGAAAAAACTCAACAAGCATTTTATGCTCTTCATAACATTCAAGATAAGTCCCTAAACTTCCCCCTTGGGAATCATCCATAGAAATGGAAAAAAAAGAGAGCATCTTTTCCAACTCTTTATTAGACATTCCCAGGGAAGGAATGAAAGGATCGCTATCCCTATTCCCAAATCTCTGGAGAACATAGCTAAAACTCCTTTTTAGCATGCAAAAAAGAGGAAAGGATATATTTTCTTGGCTAGGCTGTGTTTGATGTAGACAAAGTTCCATAACCTGCTTTTTATTCCTTTTAGCAATAGTCATGCCATGTTTTTAAAAAAAGTTTACTATAAGACTCCTCTTCATCCTTTTCTTTAGCTTGCTGTGGGGTTTTCAACGAGGCTTGATTTTTCAAAAAAGAACTAAGGAGGTGCAAAAACATCTCTATTTCTTTCTGTGTGGTTTCATAGCCCATGGATATTCTTAAAGCTGAAGAAGCTTGCTTAGAATCAAATCCCATGGCTAAAAGAACATGTGAAGGTTGCTGGCTACCCCTTGTGCAAGCAGATCCTGTAGAAACCGCAACCCCATTGCGGTCAAGAAAACTGAGCAGCTCTTCAGCATCAACTCCTGGAAAAATGATGTTCGAAGTATTACCTATGCGCCTATTGTTCTTTCCCACAATTATCGCTTCGGGCAGCTGTTCTTGAATCTCTTTTTCCATCCAGTCTCTTAATTTTTGAAGCCGCAAGGCCTGTTCATTCATTGTCGATTCGGCAATCTCGCAAGCTTTAGCCATCCCTACAACGGCAGCGACATTTTCGGTTCCTCCCCTCAATTGTCTTTCTTGATGACCAGCAATCAAAGGGCTTAGCTTTAGTCCCTTTTTCTTGTAAAGAACCCCAATACCTTTAGGCCCATATAACTTGTGTGCTGAAAACGAGAAAAGGTCTACCTCAAGATCTGAAAGCTGAATAAGGATTTTACCCACGACTTGGGCTCCATCAACATGGAAAGGTATCCCTCGGGCTTTAGCCATAAGCCCAATTTCTTTAATGGGAAAAATCACCCCTGTTTCGTTGTTTGCCCAAAGTAGGCTAACCAGAATGACTGAGGAATCTAAAGCTTTTTCTAATTCATCTAGCCGAAGAGAACCATCCCTATCCACTCCAATTACACAACTTTGAACATTTTCTTTTTCAAGCTGTTTAAGCAAACTTAAAACGGCCGGATGTTCAACCGCAGAGATGACAATCTTATTCTTTCCTTCGGAAGTAGTCGATAAAACTCCCTTTATGGCCATTGCTATGCTTTCTGTACAACCGCTCGTAAAGATGATCTCTTCGGCTTTTACTCCAAGAAACTGGGCAACTTTTTTCCGCGATTGAATAAGAGCCTCTTTAGCCTTCCTTCCTTCGTCATGGCTACTGGAAGGATTACCAAAGTGAGAACGAAGCCAGGGGATCATGGCCTCAAAAACCTCTTCGGACAGAGGAGTCGTAGCATTATAATCCAGATAAACTCGTCCTTTCATTACATTTACTCTTCCTCTTCTAGAGGTTCTAACTCTTCAGATTTCATTCCGACCAGATACCCCCTCTCCACAAAATCAACTCCATAAATGTAGAATTTTTGAAGAAAAGTCCCGATACTGCTGACATAGCCGATTTCCCCTTTTTTGACGAGTATCTCTCCTATTTCCTTTCCCGGGAATGTTCCATCATTACGTATATTCTTTTTGCTCCTTACCCTCTGGCCATATTCAAATACCGGAGGGCCATCCAGCTCGTTAATATCCTTTTCTCTCATCGCTACTCTTTTTATTCCAATTCCTTTCAGAATTGCCCTGCGCTGAACCCAACTCCTCTTCCATTCGTATCTTTGCAAATTCTCTTACGAAAGAATCCTGGTCTTCGCAGAAAAAGGCAAGGTAGCTAGGATTTATTCTTCGAACCACTTCAAACCTCACTTTCCAGCTCGGATCGTTGATAAATCGGTTTAACTCCTTCGCATCTAACCGGGAGACCACGGTGAGCCGTACTTCCTCGTTTAAATCATTAGCCAGTATAATCAACCCTTCTTCTCCCACCCTTTTTGCTACCTCTATTCGGACTGTAGGCTCTGGATCCGAAACCATAAAAATCAACCAGGCCAAGGGAATTTTCCTCGCTACAATTACCCGAACATAGTAATCTGGATCAACCAACATCGGGACAAGATCCATTCCATCAAGCAAACTTGCTGCTCTCACACGAACTTCTCGGTTTTCATCAAAACGCATTCGCAAAAGGAATTTTCGGGGAACGTAGTAAGCTGCGCTCATCCGGACCGTTTCATCTGGATCCATCGATAACCGAATCTGATGATGACTATCCACATGTCTCAACGCAATAGCCCTGATCTCAAAATAAGGATGGTTGATATAATCGATCGCCAAGGAAGGATTGCGCTCAAAAAATCTCTCTATTCTTTTAGCATATCTATCCTGCACACAAGCTTCCCCTAGCCGACACTTCCCTCTTTTTTCCAACTCTTTATGAGGGCAACTCGCACAGTTAATCGGTACACCCTCCCAATCCAGGCATTCCATTGAAAGATCTTTCACGGGATTTCCTCCGCCATTAATATGCCCGCTAGCCTCTCAGCGCCAAGTTGCTTTGATGTATCGATCTCTGACAATACGTTAAGTATTTTCAGGGCTTCATCCTTTTGCCCTAAACGTCCTAAAAGATAGCCGACCGCATGCAAGGCCCTAAGGTAAAGATCAATAAGCGGACTTTCTTCTTTTTTTAACTTCTGCTTATGCTCCTCGGTTAACTCTTCCCAACTCTGGCTAATCCCCAATTTCTTCGCTGTCTCAGCCACACATAACTTTCCCCAGTAAAGGGATTTCACAAGATCACTTTGATAGAAATAAAACCGATACATCCCGATAAGGACAGTCATATGGGATGCTGACTTTTCAAATGCCCTGTTCAAATGATAGAGAACTTTTCTTTTATCGGGATAAGAAAAAGAGGCTTGCTTAAGCTCTTCAACCGCTTCGGGATCAAGCTGTCCCCAGTAATCTTCAGGAATCCCATAGGTATCAATCTTTTGAGGCCGAGTTTCATTCATAGCCATGCTTATGATTTTTTCGGTTCTTATGCAGAAGATTCAGAAGTTGAAGAAGAGCAACTACAGGAGTTTTGTGTTTTTCTTGCCGATAAAACAATAAGCCGAGTTTCAGTAGGACTTTCCACAAAATGCACGATCGCGTCTTCAAAATATGAAGCGCTTTGCTGTGGAATAAAGAGTTTTACTCCCTCTTCCCATACGAGGTCATTTTCCCAAGGCTTTTCTTCCACGCTAAACTCGGTTGTCAATCCCGAACAGCCTCCTTCGCCCACAATAAGTCTCATCCCCGCATTTGTGCTCCCTCCACACATCCTGATCATGCGATTTATAAAACTTTTAGCTTTAGGTGTAATCGCTATTTTCATAACTAATTTTTTGCTTTATACCGTGGTCGGCTTTTATCGATCACACAGGTGTTATCCACTGGACAGACAGATACGCATTGCGGTTCGTCATAAAAACCGATGCATTCTGTACATTTATCCGGATTGATTGCAAAAATGCCCTCCTTTTCATATATCGCCCCATTGGGGCATTCCGGTTCACATGCTGAACATCCGGTGCATTGAGATGCAACGATCTTATAAGCCATAGTGTTTTCTCCTTTTTGTCCTATTCTTTTGGTTATCCATTCTGAGCAATCAAAGCTCCTTGCCGAATCAAGGCATCCGCTTTCTTAGTCGGATCGACTAAGCCTTCATTAACTCTTCTTAGGTAGTCTTTATAGTAGCCTAAGGCAGCCTTCTCAATGTATTCGAAGGCATAATGATCAACCGGTTCGATTCCTGCTTTTTGCAATGCTTCCTTGGGACAGGAGCCAATTTTAGCTACAAATACCGCCACGCAATCCCTTATAGCTCGAATGACAGTCTCAAGAGCGTCATCTTCACCGTATCCACCCTGGCAATAGAGATCGACCCGGCGGTGCCCAATAAACTTCGACCCTTTAGTGCTTACCTCGTAGACCTGAAATTCCTTGGCATGGCCAAAATGTTCGTTAACTTTTCCTCCTCCTTTTGTTGCCACAGCGACCAAAATTTTTAAATCGCTGTTTTCCTTGGCCACTTCCTGGAGTTCTTTTTCTCTCTCCGCCATCCTCTTCTGTCTTTCTTGTTCAACCTGCAGTTTGTAAGCATTTCTTGCTTGCAGGTCATAATTAAGTTCGATCGAAGATAACTTCTCCTTGGTAAATTCACTGCTCCTATCTTCTCCAAGTAATCCCACTGCATCGGCTCGACATTGCCTGCAATGCCGCATCATGTTCATCTGTCCTTCGCATTTATCTTGGAGAGCTTTTAATTCTTGAGCAGTTGGCCCTCTTTGTCCTGTTAACCCAAAATAAGTTCCATGTTCAGGAGCTGAAATAAGAGGCATAATATTATGGAGAAACGCACCCCTGGATTTGACCGCTTTATTAACCTCAACAAGATGTTCATCGTTAATTCCAGGAATCATCACCGAATTGATCTTACAGAGGATCTTTTCTGAAGTAAGCATCTCCAAGCCTTCAAGCTGACGTTCTGATAAAATTTTCGCTGCATCCCTGCCTTTATATCTTTTATGTTTATAAAAAACCCAGGGATAAATCTTTTCTCCTACCTCAGGATCGATCATGTTGATCGTAATAGTGACGTGATCAACGTTAAAATCCTTTATCCGTTTGACATGGTCTGGAAGAGCCAATCCATTGGTTGAAAGACACAGTTTAATATCAGGTGCCTTCTTTGCAACCAATTCAAAAGTCTTGAAGGTTTTATCGGGATTAGCCAATGGATCACCCGGGCCAGCTATCCCAAGGACAGTCATCTGGGGGATAAGCGAAGCCACAGCCAATACCTTGTTGGCTGCTTCTTCCGGGGTAAGCTTCTCGCTGACAACTCCTGGCCTACTCTCGTTGGCACAGTCATACTTCCGGTTACAATAATTACACTGGATATTACAAGCCGGTGCCACCGCGACATGCATTCGAGCATAGTAATGGTGTGCTTCCTCGCTATAACAGGGATGGTTTTTGACTTTCTCCCATATTTCTTCAGGCAGATCTCCCGCCCCTGCTCCTGAGCCGCAACTCGATTTTCCGCTGCCTCCTTTTGAACCGCACCCTTGGTGTTGAATAGAGGAAGTCACGGAAAGTCCTAAGGTTTTCAAACGCTGAAAATTTTTTGCTCTAGGTGGTTCTATCACAGCAGCCGACATCGAGTACCTCCTTGTTTTTATTTTCTTAAATAGCTTGAGCAAAAGATATGCCAACAAGGTTGCTTAACTTGCTTAAACTTCATTCCAGCTAAATAAGAGAGAGAAAAAAAACATGAGGATCAGAGTAAAGAAATATTCATGTCAGAATCAGTACAAAACCGGCGATAAGGGGTGTGAGAAAACTCACACATTAAGCTGTTTTATCATCAGCTCAAAAAAAAATTCTATAAAGTGGGGGTTGACCCTGTAGTTTGGTCCAACCTTTAGATTAGGTTAACTCAGAGAGTTTGATTCTAAAAAAAGAAAAGGACTTATGATGAAAAAACGAGTTTTTTTACAGATCGAAGGGATGCATTGCGCAGATTGTCCTCAGCATCTCAAAGAGGTTCTAGGAAAAATTGATGGGGTTGAAGAGCTACAAATTCCAGACTGGCGCTCAAAGAGAGCAACACTGGTATTATCCAAGGAACTGAACATTGAAATTATTCTTAAAGCCATGGAAAAGCATGGTTACCATGGAACCGTTGTCAGCCAGCAAGAGATTGAAACAAAAAACGCGACGGCTGAAAAAGATTATGATCTTTTGATCATCGGTGGAGGATCGGCGGCCTTTGCTGCAGCGATAAAAGCATCAGAACTCGGAGCAAAGGTGGGAATTGTGGAATCACATACAATTGGTGGAACTTGCGTCAATGTAGGCTGTGTACCCTCCAAATTTCTCATTCGAGCTGCCGAAATATACCACTGGGCAGCTCATCCTCGATTTGATGGTCTCAAATCCAATGCAGTGTCTTTGAACTGGCCGGAGCTTATCAATCAAAAAGAAAGGCTTGTAAGCTCTTTACGCCAAGCCAAATACATTCATCTTTTAGATGTATATCCACAAATTTCAATGCTTCAAGGTGAAGCGAAGTTTGCAGAAGCAAACCGCTTGATAGTGGGAGATAAAAGCTATAGCTCAAGGAAAATTATTATTGCTACAGGCTCTTCCCCTTCAGTTCCTCCTATCCCTGGTCTTAAAGAGGTGGGATACTTGGATAGCTCCTCTGCTCTAAGTTTAAAAGCCCTACCCTCGACTCTTGCGGTAATCGGAGGGGGGGCAATTGGGCTTGAACTTGGGCAGATGTTCAGTAGGTTCGGAGTAAAGGTTGTTCTGCTTGAAGCCCTGCCATCTATAGTCATGTCCGAGGAGCCAGAAATCAGGGATAGCCTCAAAAGGTATCTTGAAGAGGAAGGCATTCAAATTTATACCCATACTCAAATTCTTAATGTTGAAAAAACAACAAACAAAAGAAACCGTATTTATATTCAAAAAGAAGACAAAGTTATCCCAGTTGAAGTTGACCAAATTCTGGTTGCAACTGGACGCGTGCCCAACACCTCTGGTCTTGGACTTGAGAAAGCAGCCGTCAAAGTGGGAAACCGCAGAGAAGTTGTTGTCGATGCTTCCCTAAGAACCACAAATCCAGATATTTATGCGGCTGGCGATTGTGCAGGCTTCCCTCAATTTGTCTATGTATCCGCTTATACAGGAGGAATCGCAGCAGAGAATGCCCTTAGTGGAAAGAGTCGAGTTGTCGATCTTACTTCGCTTCCTCGAGTGACATTCACTGATCCCCAAATCGCTAGTGTGGGATTGACAGAAGAAGCAGCTAAAAAAGCGGGATTATGCACCATGGTGGCGGTCCTTCCCATAAAGGAAGTACCCAAAGCGATCATTTCTTTAGACACGCGAGGGTTGGTCAAGTTAGTAGCCGAGGAGAATACGGGCAGGCTACTTGGAGCTCATATACTGGCTTCAGCGGCGGGCGATTTCATCCAGGAAGCTGTCCTCGCCCTCCGTCATGGTTTAACCCTCTACGATATCATCGAGGCTTTTCATCCTTACCTTACCATGGCAGAAGCTCTAAAACTAGCTGCATTGACTTTCAAAAAAGATGTTGGTCAACTCTCTTGCTGTGCAACCTAATCAGGGGACTTTTTGGAAAAAGCTTTTTTAGTGGACTTCCACAGGCCTGCTATAGACAATAGGCTTGCCTGGTTCATAACCAGTTTGGCGAATTGAAGAAAGAATCTTTTCTAGTTCTACTTCTTTGGGATCATAAATCACCGTGGCTTCTTTTGAAGCAAAGCTTACCTTAACCCATTTTATACCTTTAAGCTGCTTAACTGCGTGGCTAATCTCCATTTCACAGCTAGCACAACTCATCCCTTCAATAGGAATTTTTGCCACCAAGCTTCCTTGAGATAATGCTGCCGCCGGTAGACTTTTATCCGATACCTTCTGGCCAAAAACATAGGGGACAAAACTCATGCTGAGAAAGAATAGAAAAACCCCAGTGGCTAGTAAAAGGGTTATAAGCTCAATACGACTACTTTCCTCTTTTTTGTCCTCACAACTACAACTTCCTTTTTTAAACCCATACCGAATCCATGCCCAAAGAAGTAAAACTGCTCCCCCAATTAAAAAAACCCAGTGAAATTGACTAAAAAAAGCTGATCCCACCCCCAATCCCAGGGCTCCCAAAATAAGAGGACCAGCACAACAGCTCGAAGCCAGAATAGCGGAAAGGATTCCTAGCTTTGTGATTTTCATAACTCGCTCTCCTTTAAAGACCTAAGAATAGGACAATCATCCCTTTCTATTTTATTTTGACAATGACTGACAAGTTGCTCAAGCAGCTGTTTTATTCTCTCGAGATCTCTTATTTTGTTGTCTAGCTCTGCGATTTTTCTTAAAATCTTTAGGTTTACCTTTTCACAGCCATTTTCTTCGGGTAAAAAAAGAAGCTCTTTAATTTCTCGGAGAGACAACCCCAAGGCTTTAGCCCGTCTAATAAACTTGATTGTTTTTAACGCTTTCTCATCGAAAAGACGGTATCCCGAAGCAGAGCGCATGGGCTTATGAATAAGTCCCTTTCGCTCATAAAATCGAATGGTTTCAATTCCTACAGCCGACAGCCGTGCAAGCTGCCCAATAGTTAAAGGTTTATTGTTGGTTTTCTCTCCCACAACAAGAATATAAACCCTAAACTAAAGTATAGGGTCAAAAAAAATATTGATCGATTTTAAGCCCCTTAATCAAAATGAAATGCCTGTTGTTGTCTCCATTTGTTATATCTTTGGAGTGACTCTTCTATAACAGGGAAGGCTTCTTTTGAAGGAAGAAAATCTTCAACCACAACCTTTTTATGCTCAAGGGCTTTATAATCCTCAAAAAACCGCCGTATAACTCTAAGTTTATGGACTGGCAGTTCATGAATGTCATTGAGATGACTGTATTCGGGATCGCTTGTCAGGACACAAACCACTTTGTGATCAAGCTGACCTTGGTCTTCCATAACCATTAGTCCAATAGTCCGTGCATGAACAAGAGTCATAGGCAAGACAGGTTCGTCCCCAAGCACTAAAACATCAAGAGGATCCTTGTCTTCAGCGAGTGTCCGAGGAATAAATCCATAGTTGGCTGGATAGTAAACCGCTGAGTATAGGACCCTATCCAAACGTAAAAGACCTGTTTGTTTATCGAGTTCGTATTTGTTAGAGCTTCCCCGGGAGACTTCGATAACCGCATGAAACTGAGAGGGCAACTCTGTTGTTCCCGGAGAAACATCATGCCAAGGATGAAATACACCCCGCCATAAGGGGGAAAATGACGTTGTCATAAAAAAAAGGTTATAAAAAGACTTTGACAGCTCATAAGAAGAAATCAAGAAAAAGCTTAAAATGATTTATTCCTATTACTTCATTCTATCCTAAAGATGAGGAAATAAAGTGCAGCTACACCCTGTTTTGGGTTAGGCCTAGACTTGCGATCTCTTAGAAAGCAAATCTTAATAAAGTCAAAATGCAATAGGAATAAAGACTACGCCAAAAAAGGGGACCTATGGCAGCTAGGTTAAACAGGAAAAAAAACCAAGCATAAAAGCCTTTGGTTTTTTTATCACCCTTCGAATCTAGCTACCTCAGGAAAACGTGTTATCATTTCAATGCCCATTAGGGCATATTTTGCACCCGCTTCCCCCAGTTTTTCAAGAGTTGGATAACCGAATCGGTGGACGTCACGAAGGGTTTTATTGACCACAACAAGCCTTCCTCCAAACAGGATCACCCTCCCGAAACCTTCATGATGCATGCTCATCATCGGCACAACTAATACTCCAGTCCTTTTCTCGATAGTCAATGCCACAGCATTGAAAAAAAGTTCTACTCTCCACAAAATATCTGGATCTGGATCACCAATAATAGGGATCTCTTTTCTTTTCTGGACATCAATAATATAATCTTTTAACAGTTCCTCATTCTTTTTCCCATCCCAACTTCCATAGGTATCTTGAGCTCGCATTTGATTAACAAGTTCATCAATAAAATCACTCACAAGCTGGCTATCCACTTTTTCTTCTTTTAGTTTCATGTCTATTCCTCTTCAAAATTAAAAACCTTCTCTTTTCCTTTATTCATCGCTTTCCTTAGCCATGGTGGAGGGGTTCCATTAAGAATCTGCCGTAGCCTAATAAGGATATCCTCAATCGACTCAGCATTGTTAGATTTTACAGGATGTATCCCTTTAGCCACTACCCTTGCCGCTCCAGAGCCACCAATGGCAGCCACATAGAGGATCGAGCAATCCTTGATAACTTCTAACTTTGGCTCAAGTTTATCTTCGTTACCATCTTCTTTCAGATCCCCATCAAAGCTGACCGTTTGAAGATGCCGGTGGCTATCTTTTTCCACCTCAAAGATCATGATATTCTTTGCCCAGCCAAAATGGGCATCAACTCTTTTTAAATCCTGCGTTGCAAAGGCAACTTTCATCGTCTATTCCTTCATGATTTGTGTTTTTTAAAGGGCTGACCTCTGGGTTTTCTTCATGATGCTCAATAATGAGATTGGATATTTCAAAAAGAATATTTCGGCTTCCCCTATATCCAACATTTAACTTATGAGCCGCTCCAACCCTATCGAATAGTGGAAAACCTATTCTATAGAGGGGTATGCCCAATCTTCGCGAAACTCCTCTGCCATGCGAATGAGTAAGAATCAGATCGGCCCCAGTAGCCCTTATCTCAAGATCTTCCAGATCCCCTATCATCACCTCTTCACAGGGCAGGCTGTGAAGAAGAACGGAATCTGTAGTGGTTACCGCTGTAGTTATTTGAGCTCCCATTTCAACTAACAAATTGGCTATTGCCCATAAAAGATCGGGCTCCGCACCAATAGCCACTTTGAGTCCCCCAAAATAAAACTGACAATCAAGCATAGCGTCGAGAAGTTGAGACCTTTGACGACGATATTTTCCGGGAACAGGCCTAGCTGATAAACAAGAAAGCCTCTCTAAAAAATGATCAACGGCTCTAAGACCAGTAAGTCGATCGAAAATATAAAAAGGGATTCCTGTTTTCATCTCTAAGGTCAAAGCTGCCCCTCTCATCTGCTCACCAATAGCAATGGTAAATTGGGATTTTGCCATTTCTTGAACCATCTCTAGTTCAGTTCCTCCCGTGGTTGTGGGAGAAAATTCCTCTGGAACATGTCCATCAAGCGACCCTGAAATATCGGGTAAAATAATGGGAAATAGCCCGAAGTCTTCTACCATCTGCCTGATCTCTTCTATATCCGCAGCGGTCAAATGGCTTGCCGTCAGAATGTTGATCTGACCTTTTATCGTTTCTGTAGAGGCTTCAACAAGTTCTTCTATCATTTTAGTCACTGTCTTAGACCAACCATCCTGGAAATCGCCAACGAAATCTGGGGTTGAAACATAAATCAGCTTGCAATCGTCGATCTCGGGATGTCTTTGGCGGACGATTTTTATATAGCTTTCCACATCATCCCCTTTCGTTTCAGTCAGTCCCGTTGAACAGATCCCTATTATTCTAGGTCTTGCTCTTTTATAAATGTTCAATACAGCCTGTTCTATATTATCAAGCCCACCCATTATCGTTGTGACTTCGTTCATGGCTGTTGTTTGCAAGGGGATCATTTCCCGGAAATGACGAACAAAAAGAACAAGACCAAAGGCTGTACAGCCTTGAGAGCCATGAAGAACGGGCATACAACGGTTCATGCCCATAAAGGCAAATGCTCCCCCAATAGGTTGACTCATCTTTAGAGGACTGACTGAACAAGCTTTTTTACCGTGTAAAATCGTTGCCATGAGTACCTCATTCAATCCCATGGAGCAGGGGTTTTAACCACTGCCCAAACAGGATTGCTAAGTGCACGATCGATCTGATCAACCAGATTAACCATCCCTTCGTAACCCGCGTAGGCATGATGTCTTTCTTGGTTGATGTCTAACCAAGGGACTTTGGCTTTCAAGGCCACAAACTGCGATCTTCCTCCCGAAAGCAGAATATCGGCCTCTGCCTCTTTAAGCATTTTATACATTTCTTTAGGAGTCATCTCCTCAATCATGTGAGCATCCTCACCCATGATTTTCTTTATCCTTTCCTTGTCCTCGGCTGTTGATTTCTTGACGCTTGTTCCCACTACAATCAGCCCAACCTCTTGCAAAGCCGAAACGACTGACCAAGATTTAACTCCTCCAGTAATCAATAGGACTCTTTTGCCCGAAAGTCTCTTTTTGTATTTTTCCATCCTTTGCCATGCCCTCTGTTCTTCATGGCGAATTAAAATTTCGGTTTTGGCTAGCAGCTCTTCAGGAGCCCCTCTTTGCACAAGCAATCGTGATATATTTCTTAAAGCATCACTCATGTCCGAAATACCGTAAAAGGACCCCTCAAAAAAGGGAATCCCATAGCGCTCTTCCATCTTTCTAGCAATGTTAACCATCGCTTTTGAACACACCAGCATTGCTGCCCTAGCTCGATGACAACTGGCTATTTCTCGATAGCGACTATCCCCCGTAATACAGGCGGCTATCCTTATGCCGAGCTGGTCAAAAAGGGGTTTTACCTGCCATAATTCTCCAGCCAAGTTATATTCTCCGATAATGTTAATATCATAAGGAGTAGTGATTTCGGGCTCTTCAGTCCCAATCACATAGTCTAAAAGAGCTTCTCCAGCGAGCTTATTTCCAAGATTTTTACTCCCTGCAAAGCCTGGAGATTGTATAGGAACAACGGGTATACCGAATTTTTCTTTTGCCGCCTTACAGACCGCCTCTAAATCATCCCCGATCAACGCAGGGATGCAAGTGTTATAAACAAAAACAGCCGGAGGATGGTATTTTTCGATTGCCTCTCGTATGGCCTTGAATAACTTTTTTTCCCCTCCATAGATAACGTCCATTTCGTTTATGTCTGTCGTAAAGCCCATCCGATAAAGCAGAGAACCCGATGATTTCGATCCCCTATTATCCCAGGAATTGCCTTCACAGGCTATAGGACCATGAACAAGATGGACAACATCAGTAATAGGCTGCAAGGCAATCTTGGCTCCATCGAATGCACATCCACCGGCAGCAGCCCCAGGCTGCAATATTTTTGTGCATCCTTTTTTCCTTTCTTTATCTGATTTTGAACGGTTTTTCTGGCAGGCTGGTTCATTAAATACTTCTTGGATCTTTGCAGAAAGGGTGCCATTCATAGGTCCTCCTCCTTGCAGCCTTTTTTCCCTAATTATCAGCGTATAATGTCATAGCTATAATCTGACTTGGCCGGTACTATTGTATTTTTGTCCATCTCATCAAAGATTTTATCCAAAATCCACACCAGCACGTTTAACCCCCCTTGATATCCCCAAATCGGATAACGGTGATGATGGTGCCGATCGAACAGAGGAAATCCGATGCGAATGAGTGGAGTACCCGTATCTCTTTCCAAGTATTTTGCATAAGTGTTACCAATGAGAAAATCAACGGGTTCGGTAAACAGAAGGGAACGCATATGCCAGAGATCTTTGCCCGCATAGACATTTCCGTTTTTACCAAAGGGAGAAGAAGCCAACAGGGCTTTTGCCTTTTCCTCCCATTCTTTGCCTCCATTGGTGCACAAGACATGAACAGGTTCGGCTCCAAGTTCCAGCAAGAAACCGGTCAAACCCAGGGCCATATCTGGATCCCCAAAAAGGGCAAAACGCTTCCCATGAATATGAGCCGTTGAATCGGCAATAGCATCAACCAGTCTGCCTCTTTCTTTTTCAAGTTCTTCTGGAATTGGTTTTCCCGACAGCTTGCTGATTTCCATCAGCAGTTCATCGGTTGCACGAACCCCAATAGGACAATGAAAGGCAATTGTTTGCTGCCCCTTTTCAGCGATATAAGGAAGGGTTTTTTCCGTGCAAAATCCTTGAATCGAAATTGTCGCTTTCGAATGAAGGGCTTCGGTGATATCTGAAAGTTTTGTCCCTCCATCATACATTCGAAACGTGCCATCAGTAGGGGTATCCCATACATCGCTATTATCTGATACTACGAGGTAGTTTACACCCATCAGATTGAGTATTCTTTTGAGCTCCCTCATGTTCCCAACGGTATAAGGATCAAAACCCCCAATAATATTTATCCTCTCCACTGGCTTTCTTTCCACTGGGGGAATAGTCCCTGCTTTGCCATCCCAAAAATAGCTCAAAATGCCTTTCATCATGTTATCGTAACCGGTCACATGACTGCCAACAAAGGATGGGGTATGGGCGAAGGGAACGTCGAAATCCTGGGGAATACTTCCTTTATCCCTGGCATTCTTAATAAAAGCATTAAGATCATCTCCAATCACTTCGGCCATGCAGGTTGTCGAAACCGCAATCATTTTCGGCTTATAGAGTGAAAAAGAATTGGCCAATCCATCGATCATGTTATTGAGTCCACCAAAAACCGCAGCATCTTCAGTCATCGAAGAGGAAACACAGCTGGAGGGTTCCTTGAAATGCCTACTGAAATGGCTGCGAAAATAAGCCACGCAGCCCTGGGAGCCATGGACAAACGGCAAGGTGCCTTCGAATCCGACCGCAGCGAAAATGGCTCCCAGGGGTTGGCAGGCTTTGGAAGGATTTATGGAAATAGCTTCCCGGGCAAAATTTTTCTCCCTGTAGTCCCAGCTTTTTGTCCATTCCCTAATTTTTTCAACCTCATTCGCTGGGGCAGGGTTTTCAAACTCGCATTTTTTCCTTTCGAACATTTCCAAATATTGGGGTTGTCTAAACAAGTTGAAATGATCAAGAACGTTTTCAGCATTTTGGCTTTTTGAAACATCAGTCTTTTCCATAATCCTTTCCTCCGTCTGGGTTAAGTTTAAATGTCCTTTTTAGGACTTTGTCTTCCAAGGAGCCGCAGTCATTTTCCATACCGGGTTATTAATCGCCATGTCCATATCCCGAGCAAAGATGGCAAATCCATCATATCCATGGTAAGGGCCAGAATAATCCCAGGAATGCATCTGGCGAAAGGGATAACCCATCTTCTGGAAGACGTATTTCTCTTTTATTCCAGAACCGACAAGGTCGGGCTGGAGGGCTTCAACAAACTTTTCAAATTCATAACCGGTTACGTCATCATAGATCAACGTACCATCCTTCACATAATGGGTAGTCCTTTGGTAGTCATCATTATGGCCAAATTCATACCCCGTGCCGATCACTTCCATTCCCAAATCTTCATAAGCCCCGATGACATGCCTTGGCCGCAACCCTCCCACAAAAAGCATCACTTTTTTGCCTTCCAGTCTGGGCCTGTACTTGGCGATGACAGAGTCGACCATGGGCTTATACTTGGCGATAACTTTTTCAGCCCCTTCCTTGATTTTGTCATCAAAGAAACTGGCGATTTTCCTTAACGATTCAGCAATCTTAGTCGGCCCAAAAAAGTTGTATTCTACCCAAGGGATACCAAATTTCTCCTCCATGTACCGGCTGATATAGTTCATTGACCGATAACAGTGCAAAATATTGAGTTTGACTTTAGGGGTTCTTTCTAGTTCTTTTAGGCTTCCATCACCAGACCATTGGGCAACGACTCGCAGTCCCATCTCTTCAAGGAGTATCCGCGAAGCCCAAGCATCCCCACCGATGTTGTAATCGCCGATAATAGCCACATCATAGGGGCTGGAAATAAAATCATCTTTTCTTTCAGCTGTCTTTTCCAAGACCCAATCCCGAATACTATCATTGGCTATATGATGGCCCAAGGATTGAGACACTCCCCTAAAGCCTTCACAACGAACGGGTACAATCGTTTTTCCCCCAAAATCACGACTTTTAGTTTTGGCTACCGCCTCTATATCATCCCCGATGAGCCCAATGGGACATTCAGACTGAATCGTTATTCCTTTATTTAAAGGAAAAAGTAACTGAAGCTCCTCAAGAGCCTTTGCCAGTTTTTTGTCTCCTCCAAAAACGATATCCCTTTCCTGGAAATCTGTCGTAAACTGCATGGTTACAAAAGTATCAACACCCGTAGTCCCTATATAATAATTGCGCCGAGAAGCCCAAGAATACTGCCCACAACCCACTGGACCATGACTGATGTGGATCATGTCCTTTATGGGACCCCATACTACCCCTTTAGATCCCGCATAAGCACAACCCCTTATGGTCATCACTCCGGGCAAGGATTTAATATTGGATTTTACTCCGCAATCCGGTTTACCCGACTCATATATATTAAGATGTTTGTCTCTCTTTTTTGCTGTCTTTTCCGGATAGGCTTTAAGCACTTCCTTAATGAGAGCTTTATTTTTTTCTTTCAGACTTATCGTCTGCGGATCGTCGATCGTCAAACTCATAGGGTATTCTCCTGTTTGGTTTTGCCATTTTCCCCAAAAGCTTTTTTTTTCGCGACTGATCGAACCCCCCTTTATTCATGGAACGAGGGGTTCGATCTTTCTTTGTCGCAATCAAACACACACGGCCGCTTCTTCTTCAACCTTGGCTTTGCCAATCAAGCTTTCGTCTTCTTTCTTCATGATTCCGTATTCCATCAGCATATCTTCAAGTTCATCCATTGTTACCGGCTTGGGAATAACTCCCTTGCCCGCATTCTCGTGTATTTTTCTAGCCAAAGTGCGGTATTCGTCGGCCTGCTTGCTATCTGGAGCATATTCGATCACAGTCATCCTTCTAAGTTCAGCATGCTGCACAACGTTATCCCTGGGAACAAAATGAATCAGTTTCGAACCCAATCTCTTGGCTAGAGCATCAGCAAGATCATATTCCCTATCCGTTTTCCTTTCGTTACAGATCAAGCCTCCAAGCCTTACTCCTCCAGAATTGGCATACTTCAATATCCCTTTACAGATGTTGTTTGCGGCGTACATTGCCATCATTTCCCCAGACATAACGATATAAATTTCCTGGGCTTTATTTTCTCGTATTGGCATAGCAAACCCACCACAGACGACATCCCCAAGAACGTCATAGGAGACATAATCAATGTCTTCGTAGGCACCATTCTCTTCCAAAAAATTTATCGATGTAATAACCCCACGACCCGCACATCCTACACCTGGTTCTGGACCTCCAGATTCTACGCAGCGGATATTGCGGTAACCAATTTTCATCACATCCTCGATTTCAAGATCTTCAACACTGCCTGCTTGAGCAGCCAAGTGCAGAATCGTATCTTGGGCCTTGGAATGAAGAATGAGCCTTGTAGAATCCGCCTTAGGATCGCATCCTACAATCAGGATCCGCTGTCCCATCTCAGCCAACGCCGCTAATGTGTTCTGAGAAGTAGTCGATTTGCCGATCCCTCCTTTACCATAAAATGCGATTTGCCTTATTCCACTCACAATTACCTCCTTTTTGCTAGTTGTTTCTGGCTAAAAACGCCTTTATTGCTCTATGAGCAGTAAGCATGCCAAAATCGTTTTTTTAGAGCAAAAACCTCCTGCCACTCTTATTTTCAGCTCATAGAAAAAAAGGGAGGAGGGGGCTTTGCCAAATTGAACCTATGAAAGCTTGGCTGATTCTTGATTTAGTCTATCTTCCAATCTGGCGCAAAAGCTGTTAAGAAAAAGACAAAAAAGAAAGATTTGTCGAAATGCTTACATGCCCCCCCATTTGATGACGGTCTAAGTATAAGAAGAAAGAATATGTAGGAACCTATCTGTTTTCTAGGGTTACTTTGTGGCATAATTTCTGCTTCAAAATTTGAGTGGGAATCAAAAGCCAGATCCTTTTAGCGGACACGACCTTACGGGATGGTGAACAAGCTCCCGGAGTTGTTTTGATTCCCAAACAAAAAGCTCAGCTTGCAAAGCTTTTGGCTCGATGTGGTATAAAGGAGATAGAAGCGGGAACACCCTCAATTGGCCAAGTTGAATTAGAAGCTTTTGATAAAATTCTTTCCCTCGGTTTAAAGGTTAGAATTGTTGCTTGGGGAAGAATGACCGATGACGATCTCAAAGCGGTTAAAGCCTCACAAGTATCCACGGTTAACCTTTCGATCCCCCTTTCCGATGTCCAGATCTTTACGAAACTAAAGACCGAGAAAAAACAAGTCCTAGAAAAAATAAAAGAATACGTAAGCAAAGCCAAAGAAATGGGACTGGAAGTAGCTGTGGGAGGAGAAGATGCTTCCCGGGCAAACAAATATTTTCTTATTGAAGCCATAGAAATGGCTAAACAGTTTGGAGCTTTTCGTTTTCGCTATGCGGATACCGTCGGTATTCTTGATCCCCTGCGCACCTTTAAAACTCTATCCTGGCTAAAAAAATGGACTTCTCTACCCCTCGAATTTCATGGGCATGACGATTTTGGGATGGCGACCGCCAACTCCATTGCTGCCTGGCAAGCGGGTGTTGATTCGATTAGTGCAACCCTCTGTGGTTTTGGAGAAAGAGCGGGGAATGGAGCACTCGAAGAAATCGCTTTTTTCCTTACTCTCAGGGAAAAAGTGGATACAGGGATTGATCTGAAGGCTCTTTTCTCATTGTGCCCGATTGTTGCTCGTTATTTTAAAAGAAAGATTCCCCCCTGGAAAAGCATTATTGGAGAAGATATTTTCCTTCATGAATCAGGTATACATGTGGATGGCATTCTCAAAAACCCGATAAACTATGAACCCTTTAATCCCAGTATCATAGGTAGAAAACATCGTTTTGCCCTAGGAAAGCATTCAGGAAGAAAGTCAGTCATCTGGACTTATGAAAAACTTGGCATTAAGCTAAGTGAGCAAAAAGCGCTCGAAATTTTAAACAAGATCAAGCAGTTTACCGTTGATAAAAAAAGAATCCCTTCGAAAGTAGAGTTACTCGAGTTTGTAAGTGATCAATCCCCCTGCATTTCCCAGACCACCCCATAAAATTGACTGCTTGCTCAAAGCTTGTTTATAAAATAACAATTTTCTTCTGTTCCATCCTTTTTATCAAGCTTTCTTTCACCCAAATAAGAAGGACTCCAGTTAAAACCTCTCTCGTGATTCATGGAGTCCGCATTCCCTTTTTATGCCAAAAAAACGAGTTTCTTCGACCGACATCCCTTCTTTAAGTTTCCTTGTGGTGTGCACATCACCAATAGAAACGTAACCCTCATAGGCAAGGGGATGAACGGGTAATTTGTATTCAGATATAAATTTTTCAACCCTTTCGTTCGACCAGTCCACGATAGGATGAAGTTTGGCCCGATTCCAATGCCAAGTTAAAATGGGAACGGCTTTTCTTGTGGAAGATTGTTCCCTGCGTAAACCCGAAATCCAACATCGGACATTCAGTTCATCCAAGGCCCTGTACATAGGTTCAACTTTCATTAACTGGTTATATTTTTCTATTCCTTCTTTCCCTTTTTCCCAGAGTTTTCCATACCGCGCTTCAAACCATGCGGCTGAAAGAATTGGCCTATAAATTTTGAGGTTAATTTTAAATTTCTCGACAAGACTATCGATATATTTGTATGTTTCGGGGAAAAGATAACCGGTATCGATCACGACAACGGGAATCTCTGGCCATACCGAAAGGGCAAGCTTTATCATGACAACCGCTTGTGCTCCAAAACTCGAACTGAGCACCACTTTTTTGTCAAAATATTCAATCGCCCAACCAATTCGTTCTATCGGTTCCTTTTTTTCCAAAATTTGGTTATACTTTTCTATAAAATCTAAAGACTCTCTTTTCATTTTTCTTTTATCCTCACCACAAAAAAAGGTTGTAAAAAAATTTAAATGAGATAAAACTATATACACTCTATAGAATATGCAGAATTTAGACAACTTAGAATCTCAAAGTATTTATATTTTTCGTGAAGCTCGTTATGCTTTCAAAAACTTGGCAATGCTCTGGTCCATGGGAAAGGATTCCAATGTCCTTTTATGGCTAGCTAAGAAAGCTTTTTGTGGACATATTCCCTTTCCCATTGTCCATATTGATACCACCTATGAATTCCCAGAGATGCTTGAATTCCGCTCTTGGGCAAAACAATATTACGGCTTTGAGCTGATCATCAAGATCAACCATGAAGCGATTGCCCGAGGAGTCAGTTACAAGACCCATGATCCGGTAACCGTTACTCATGAACTTAAAACAGTTGCCTTAAAACAAGCTTTGGAAGAATATAAGTGGGATGGTCTCATTACGGGTATTCGCAGGGATGAAGATGGAGTGAGAGCAAAGGAGCGCTATTTTTCCCCAAGAAATCAATCGATGGAATGGGAATATAAAAACCAGCCTCCTGAATTTTGGAATCTTTTCTTGGATACTCTTCCCAACAATGGACATGTGAGAATACAACCACTGCTTGACTGGACTGAACTGGATATTTGGCTTTACATCAAAAGAGAAAATATCCCTATTCCTCCTCTTTATTTCTCAAAAAATGGAAAGCGATTCCGTTCACTGGGCTGTTGGCCAATAACACACCCGGTTAATAGTCAGGCTTCAACAATAGATGAAATTATCGAAGAACTTTACCACACCAAAACTTCTGAAAGAGCGGGAAGAGCCCAGGATCACGCGGAGCCCAATGCGATGCAAAAGCTGCGTGCAAAGGGTTTTCTCTAAAACATTCATCCTATTGCTCCTTAAAAAAACAATGAAAAATCTCTTACCTTTAGAGGCGAAAAGCTTAAACGTGATTTTTGCAGGTCATGTTGATCATGGAAAATCAACCTTGATTGGGAGGATTCTGTGGGAAACAGATGCCATTTCAAAGGAAAAAAAAGAAACAGCCATCGCCTATTGTAAAAAGAACAATATCGCTTTTGAATATGCTTTTCTTTTGGATTCCCTGGTCGAAGAAAGGACTCAGAACATTACTATCGATGTAACCGAAGTCCATTTCTTTTATGGGCAAAGAAGATTTAGGATTATCGATGCTCCAGGCCATCTTGAGTTTTTAAAAAATATGATCAGCGGTGCAGCCAAAGCCGACTGCGCTGTACTTGTTATCGATGCGTCTTCGGGAATAGGAGACCAGACAAAACGGCATGCGATGCTCCTCTCTTTATTAGGCATAAACCAGATTGTTATTGCCCTGAACAAGTTTGATCTTGTACACTACAGCCAACACTCTTATGAGACCCTGAGCCAGGAGTGTAAATCCCTCTTTGAAAGACTGGGATTAAGTTATTTATCAATCGTTCCTCTTTCAGCAAAGGCTGGGGAAAACATCGTTGAACGATCCTCACGGTTAAGTTGGTATCGTGGAGGAAGTTTGCTCGAAGTTCTGCTTGGCCTCAAATCCTCTGCCTCAGCTGAATCCTCTCCTTTAAGACTACCCATTCAAGACATTTATCGGTTCGATGATCGAAGACTTCTAGCAGGGAGGGTTGAGGCGGGGAAAATCGAACAAGGAGATCTAATCTGTTTTTTCCCTTCTGGGAAAAAAAGCAGGGTCAAAGCCATCCATCATTGGCCAGCTGAAAGTTCTCCTCGGCTTGTAACAGCCGGAAAATCAACAGCGATTCAGCTTGAAGATGAAATCTTTGTTGAAAGAGGCGAGATCATAGCTCATGAAAATTCTGCCCCTCTCGTAGCGACCGATTTTTCCGCAAGGTTATTCTGGCTAGGCGATTGGCCTTTGGTCATCGGAGCTCCTTACATTTTTAGGTTGGCTACAGGACAATGCATGGCCCGAGTATTGCAGATTAATCGGGTAATTGACGGCTCCACCCTCGAAGATCTCAAGCCTATACCCATAGAAGTGAAGAAAAACGAGACCGCCGAGATCATCCTTCGTACTTCAGCTCCTATTGCCTGTGATCCCTTTGATCAAATCCAATCGACAGGAAGATTTGTTTTGGCCGACAAGGACAGAATTTCGGGAGGAGGTATAATACTGAAAGCTCTGCCGAGCAAACCCCTCCATGAAACTCAAAGCCTGTCCCGTATCAGCTCGATCCAGAGAATCAAGTTTCTGGGTCATCGCAGTGGTGTTTTTTGGATGACTGGGCTGTCGGGGTCTGGCAAAACCACACTCTCCAACCGTCTTGAACAGATGCTTTTCCATAGAGGGATTCTTGCCTATGTTATCGATGGGGATGAACTCCGATCGGGATTAAGCAAGGACCTGGGATTTGATGCTCAAGATCGCAGAGAGAACATCCGTCGAGCAGCTGAATTGGCAAAGACTTTAGCCAAATCTGGTCTTGTCGTCATTGTTGCCCTTATTTCTCCCTTCGATGCAGACAGAAAAAATGCCAGGGCGATCTGTGAAAAGCAAGGTGTGCTGTTTAAGGAGATTTATATAGATGCGCCTCTTGAGGTTTGCAAAGCAAGGGATCCAAAGTTTCTTTACCTGAAAGCGAGTAAAGGTGAAATTCCTAAGATGACAGGTTTAGATTCCCCCTATGAACCTCCTCAACAATGCGACCTTCATCTTTTGACCGCTGAAGAGTCTATAGAGAGTTGCCTTGGAAAACTTTTAGATTTTATTATTCCTCTGGTCCGTATCAGTCCAGATAAAGAGAAAGAGTTACTCGAAGATCCCGCTGCTGAAATATAAAAATACTCTGGCCCCAATAAAAAAATCCTGCATAGGATTAACACCCCATTTGAGACAACCCCCGAAGCCTTTATGACTGCACTGAAGATAAACAAGAGGGGCCATAAGTTAAAGGATTTTTCCAAATAGGCACCTCAGCTTTTAACTTATCGATATATTCCTGAGCAAATTGAAAAGCTTCCATCCTATGTTTTCCAAAAATTCTTATAAAAAGAGAAGGCTCCCCTACTGCCACCGCCCCTAGTCGATGGTGGACTTCTATTTTCTTGCAAGGATACTTTTTCGATAGTTCTTCAGCGATTTCATACAGAATTTTTTTGGCCATCGGCTGATAAGCTTCATAATCCAGCCCAGCTATCTTTTTTCCCTTCTCCATAAGCCTCACCACTCCCCAAAATTCAATAATCGCTCCTGTTTCTCCTTGAAGTGGAAACTCCAATGGAGGAACGACAATTGGCTTTTCTGTGATTAAAATTTCAATCTCCATGGATCTTTTTTATTATTTTCTCTCTCGAAAGGTTAACCTCCACTGACAGGAGGTATAATGGCCATTTCTTGTGCATCCTCTATCGGTTGATCCCAAGATGCATATCGACAGTCTAGCGCTACACGAACAGCGGGTATTTTTTCAAAAAAAAGGGGATCCATAGCCAGGACAATTTCTCTTGGACTTTGAGATCTATCTACCAACTGGGTTTTCTCTTCAAAGCCAAGAAGGAACCGGGCTTGAGCAAAAGCCAAAATTTTCAAGCTTTGAGATGAAACCGAACTCATATATTTTTTATATTTCTTTTCTTTTCTCTCACAAAAAGAAAACGAATGGCCTATCCCCCAATCGCCGTCATTGCCCTACCTGGCTGGTATGTTTCCCTAAAGGAGTGTTCGGGAGGTTTTTTTTGCAAAGCCGACTCAAAAACCTTGTACAACCCCGAAGGGTCAGGGGAAGGTCTTAGAACCCCTTTAATATCAATTTCTAAATGGTTGCCCAAACATGGTCTTATAAAACCGTCACTGGTCAAGCGCATCTTGTTGCAGTTGTCACAAAAGTGGAAATCAGATAGAGCGCCAATAAATCCAACGATAGCATTTCTAGAATGCATCCGAAAATATTTAGCCGGGCCCTGCCCCAGCCTTGTGTCCAAGGGCTCAAGGGTATCCAGCTTTTCCAGCCTACGCTTTAATTCATACACAGACAAAAAATTGGCTCTAGAAATCTTTCCGGTGTAACTCAGGGGCATAAGCTCAATAAACCGAATGACGAGATTTCTTTCCGCTGCATAGTCAATCAAGGATAAAATTTCATCTTCATTGATGCCTCGAAGAAGAACTGTGTTAAGTTTAATAGGCTTTATACCCACTTTTCTGCACTCTTCTATCCCTTCAAGCACCGGTTCAATATCTCCTCCGGTAATCTTTTTGTAAAGAGAAGGATCAAGGGTATCCAGACTAACATTAATGCCAGCAATTTGAGCTTCCTTGAGTTCCCGGGCATAAGACCCCAAAAGCGTGCCATTAGTCGAAAGCCTAACCGACGAAACTCCCTCAGTACGAGTCAATCTTTGAATAAAAGGAAGAGTACCTTTCCTGACCAGAGGCTCTCCACCTGTGATCCTAAAATCCCTAAAACCATGCTTTATCGCCCCATGGATGACCACTGCATGCATTTCCTCAAAGGAAAGTTGATCACCTTTTTTAGACAAAAAACCCAGATCCTGCGGAAAACAGTAAATACAACGTTCATTACATCGGTCTGTAACCGAAATGCGCAAATAGTGAACTTTTACTGACCCAGGGTTGCTTGGCGTATAATCAGACTCAATAAATTCCTTAAACATAATTAAGTATTTTGCTTATCCATAGCTTTTGAAAAATTTCCTCTTTTCTGGATCAGTTTCAAATGGTTTTTCAAGTTTCTGTTCAACTTGAGATTGCTTTTCTTTCGGAGATTCACTATCCTTGGCCACTTTGAGGTAGGATAGCCTCAGCTCGGTCAGAATATGCTCGAGTGTCTTGTTCTCTTCAAAAGAAAGATTTCCTTGAGTCTTTACCTTTAAAGCTTCAAGTTGGTCGATCATCTCGGCCGCTTCTTGAAGTTTGGGAGAAGCCAATTCATGACCAGGAGCCTTTAAAATACCCAGCAAAAAAAGAACTTCATGATATTTCATCATGACAAGCCCCAAGAAATTCCGGGTAATCTCTTCAGGGGTATATCCAGAACCGGACATAAGTTCCTCCTTTTTTAATATCTACACTCAACAATGAAGAAAATTTACGGATAGACAACTCCTATCACACAATCCTTAGAAGAAAAAAGGTTTTGTGCCGCTGCGTTCAGTTCATCGAGGCTGATTTGTTCAATTATTTTGATCTTTTTTTCCTCGTAATCCCAACCCAGTCCTAGAAGGGCATTCACCGTAGACAGAGCTATGGAAGAAGAAGGATATTGAGAAGAGATCTTTTCCTCGCTGAGAAGCTTAGCCTTTGCCCTTTGGAGTTCTTCTTCAGAAAATCCCTCCTTAATGATCTCATCCAACACTTCTAAAATGATCTTCTCCACTTCTTCTTTAGCCCCGGGATCAGTACCCGCAATAATGGAAAAAGATCCCCCTTTCCAACCCAAGAAACGGGTAGGGAAAACAAAATAAGCCAACCCTTTTTCTTCCCTTACTTTAATGAAAAGCCGGGACCCAAGGTCAGAAAGAATTTCAGAGATGACATCCAGAGAGATCTGAATGGGATCATGGATTGGAGGAATCCTAAAGGATAGCCCGACTATGGCCTGTTCTTTACCAGGAATTCTTTGCTCAACCCTCAGTGGCTTCTCAAAATTTGGATAAGCAACTTCGACCATCTTGGGAATAGGCACTCTTGGAAAATCCGAAAAACAAGACTCAATCCCTTTCAACCCTTTCTCGGGATCTAGAGGTCCACACATTCCAAGGACCATTCTGCCCGTTTTAAATACAGAAAGAATAAACTGCTGTATATCCTCAACCGTTATCTGTTCTACAGTTTCCTCGGTCCCCATGGGATTATGGGCATAAGGATGGTCCTGCCAGAGAGTTTTTCTTAACAGGGATTGAGCGATGTAAACAGGATCGTCCCTCATTAAGCGTATCTGATGGAGAAGCTTTCTTTTTTCAATTTCCAACTCCGATTCAAGGCAAGCGGGTTCACGGATCATTTCTGAGAAGATGTCCAATGCAGTTTGCCACTCTTCACTCAAACATTCAATGTAAAGCCCGGCAGAATTATTTCCTGAATCCGCACCAAAACTTCCTCCAATGATCTCGATGTCCCTAGCAAGTTTTTCTGCTGATCTTTTCTGTGTCCCTTTCACCAGAATAGAAGCAGCCAGTTTTGATATGCCGATCTGAGTTGGAAGCTCCCACAAAGGCCCCCCATCGAATGTAGCCCGAAAATATTGAAGAGGTAGAGGGTCAGAACGGTATATAAACTGTATGCCATTTGAAAGCTCAAAACATTTTGAAGAAGACTCTTTTGGAGGAATAGAAAACACTTTTGATTTCTGTTTTTTAGGGATAACTTGCACCTGAGTAAGGTTATCTTCTCGGAAATAGGTAGGCACAAGATTAAGAACTTTCTGCTTTTCTACAGAATAAAGTTTGCGCAAAAAATTCTCCTTATACAGAGGATCTTTGAACATTAACCACCCATTGCCGATGGTTTTTGCCCTGGCACTGGCTGAACGCAACTCCCTTAGCGAATGAGAAAATTGCTGTTTCAAACCCAGGATAAAATCCTCTTCAGTTATTCCTTTTTGCGGCAGAGAATGCAGTTCTTCTAAAATCCTTGCACCGAGCAGCTCTACCTTTTCAGGACTACACTCCGCCTCAATTCCAAATACTCCTACGGAAGCATAGTCGAGGAAAAAAGAAACTACCTGTTGGGCAATGGCTTCTTTTTCCACCAGTTTCTGATGTAAAAGAGAACTGTGCGTCTGTGCTAAAAGGGTTGAAAAAAGTTCTAAAGCGGGCGCATCGGGATGACCGTATCCTGGGACATGAAAAACCAAACAAAGCCTGGCTACTTCAGTCTGTATCTCTTTTGAAGCAAACCTAGGGGATATCTGAGCGGGTTCCTCGGGCAGATCTAAGGGTTCTAAAAAACCCATCGGTTCATTTCCCAAGATCTCCTTTACCTTTGCACAAACTTCTTCAGGAGAAACAGCACCTGAAATGACAAGGAAAACATTCTGGGGAACATATCGGCTATGATAATAATCAAGTACGGCTTGTCTGTCTATCGAGTCAAAGAGCCCAAGCAAGCCAATGATCGGGTACTTCAAAGGATGCTTACTAAAAGCTGTCTCGAAAGCAAGCTCGAATAGAAGACTATCTGGATCATCTTCGACCATCGCAATTTCTCGGCGTATAACCTCTTTTTCCTGTTCGAATTCAGTAGGAGGAATAGCGGCATGGAAAACAAGATCGGCAAGGATCTCCAAGGCTTCTTTCCAATAAGAGGAAGGAAGATCAACATGATAGACGGTCCGATCATAAGAAGTATAAGCATTGAGATGCCCCCCAAGCGATTGCATCTGCCAAGCAATCTGGTTACCGTTTCTTTTGGCTGTGCCTTTGAAAAGAAGATGCTCAAGAAGATGAGAAATCCCTGAGCCCGCATATTTCCCCTCATGAATGCTTCCTGTAGCACACCAGAGTTGAAGGGAAACAACATCAGCCTGGAAATGAGGATCGACAAGAAGAGTCAAGCCATTGGGTAACTCTTCCCTATAAATCTGTGGAAATAAGGATAAAGAAGAGAGCAGAGGACTAGAATGCATAAACCAAATTGCTATTTAGAAAATAAAGCTGACAAATCCTTATTCTTTGGAATGATTGTGGGCTTTTCCTGAACCGTCTACCTTCTTTTTGCGTTTCGAAGAAGACTTTTCTTGCTGGCTATCCTTTTTCTTTTGGGCAGACTTAATCCTGGCCGGAAGAAAAGGCTTTACGAAAGCTGTAGTAAAACTATAGCCTTTTTGGAAATCTTTCATATCCCCCATTTCGGTTTTTCCCAACAGCCCATATAGATCCATGTTTTTGATCATCTGTCCAAAATCTTTGCAACTCTTAACCCCCCACTCATTGAGCACTAACTTGCTCATCGGTCCAAACTCCTTGAGTGCATAATCCCTTAATCCCTCTAGAATCTGTTTACCACTAAGCTGCTCAATCTTTTGGTGTTTCTGTTTCCCCATGGTCTTCAAGGTATATTCCAGGCCATCTCGAACAAAATAATAGCTTTCCTTCAAGTATCTGGAATCTTTCTCGACTATTTCTTCGACGATCGTTGTAAAATCACGTTTGCGCATACACTCACCTCATTGGTTTGCTCGTTAAATCAATAGACCTGTCCAGCAGAAAAACAGACAAATACCTATAACAACTTCTGGCTGCATGGGCTAAAACAAAAAGAATCACCAAAAAGAGAATCATCAGTTGTTCTTTAAGAGTCATTCTTGAATTAAACCATTTCAAGATTTATTCTTATTCTATAACTTCCATGGGTTGAATGAAATAATTTTATTCAATCTTCCGTTCTTTTTTAAAATAATCGATCTTAAGCATGAAAAAAACGAATCTTTTCTTTCGCGCAACGAACAAATAAGAATATTGTTTAACCCTTTGCTAAGAGGGAAAAAAAACTGGACAAGGACCGATTTTTCTGTGTTTCCTAAACAGTTTAGACCTTTGTTTAGAAAAAACTAGAATCTTTTGTAACTATTCTATGAGCCTTCATCTTTTAGTTCCTGAAGGGCACTTGCCCGAAGCCCTGATTTCTGAATATCACACTCGGTCTGGTGAGCAGCTATCTGCTGTTTTTTACACGGATGAACAACGAGCAGTTGAGGATATAAATCACCAGGATTTTGACTTGATTGCTATAACTGATCGGATGGCCTACCTGCTTATTAAACAGAACCTCCTTTCGCCCCTTCCCATAGAGATAAAACGGTTAGGACTGCTCGACCATAAATTTTTATTTCATTATTACGATCCGACTAATACCTATTGCTGGCCTTATGGTTGGACTCTCTTAGGCATAAGTTGGCTTCACAACCCCACTTTAAAGAACTATCCAACCCGTTGGATAGATTTGTTAAGTGCCAACTACAAGATCGACTATCCACCAAATGATCTTCTGAAAACCCTCATCTTTCAATCCCTTTTCCATGGATCACAAGCTCAAGCCTCTTCTTTTGTAAACCGACCTGCTGTTTCTTTTTCAGTTTACATCGATACCGTATCTGAGCTTTTAAAAAGAAATGAAAAAGAAAAGAATCGATTAGTTATTTTACCCAAGGATTATTCCTGGATTACCCTTTTCCATTGGGCGATTCCTCAAAAGAGCCATGAGCTAGAAAAGATCAAAACGGCTCTTTTGTTCCTCTGCACACCCCAGCAACAAGCCTCCATTCTTTCTTGCAACTGGCTAGGGGCTGTCACAGCTGAAGCCTACATGAAGACGGCCGAAATTCAAAGAAAATCTTCCCTTATCTATCCTCCTGCCACTTATTTGAATCTTTGTCGGTTCTTTCGCATGGACCATTATTTGCATAAAAGCGACTTCCAAGGCCTCTAGAGTCATGATGAGAAGAAAGAGGGAATTTTCCAAAGAATCGACTTGAATTCTTGCCCATAACCCTTTCTAATAGGAAGACTTTTTCTTCTGTTCCCCTTTTTCCTATGGCACGTTGGATAGATAAGTTAGAACAATTTGCCGTTGACGTTATCCTCGAAAGACGCTACGGGAAGCGGGCCACTGTTTTCCGTTGGTTTCTCTCCTTTTTATCCTTCCTCTATAATCCCATAGTCAGGCTGAGAGTTTGGCTTTACAAAAAAAGACTTTTACAATCCTATGAGCTTGGTTGTCTTGTCATTAGCGTGGGCAATCTGACGGTGGGAGGCACAGGGAAAACCCCCCTTGTCGAAAAGTTAGCCAAAGAACTTTCAACGGCAGGAAGAAAAGTTGCCATTCTTAGCCGAGGCTATAAAAGTGTACCTCCTCCCTTATGGGAAAGGCTTATAGCAAAGCTCAAGGGGAGCAAAGAATTTAGTCCTAGAGTTGTTTCAGACGGGGAAAAGATTTATCTCGATCCTCTCCATTCTGGAGACGAACCTTACATGCTTGCCAAAAACTTAAAAGGAGTAGCTATCATTACAGGGAAAAACAGGGTTAAAAATGGTCTATGGGCGATTAAAAACATGAATGTAGATACTCTTATTCTTGATGATGGATTTCAGTATCTTCCCTTAAAAGAGAGGTTGGATATTGTTCTCATCGACAGAGAATTTCCTTTTGGTAATCGACACCTTTTGCCAAGAGGAATGCTCAGGGAGCCCAAAGATCATCTCAATCGAGCTGACCTGATATTCATTACTAAATGTGATGGGTCAAATCTTTCATCCCTAAAAGAGGAGCTACGCAAGTTTAATAACCATGCACCGGTCATCGAGAGCATTCATAAACCAAAGTATCTTTTTCATGTTCTGACAAGGGAAAAAGAACCGCTCGAATATCTTAAAGGTTTAAAAGTCTCCGCTATTTCAGGCATTGCTCAACCTGAAAGTTTCGAAAAAGGATTAAAAAAACTAGGGGCTGAAGTGGTCTATACCAAATATTTTGCTGATCACCATTGGTTTTCTGAACAAGAAATCCTTCGTTTTATGGAAAGAAGTAAAGCCAGGAATGCTAAAGCGGCAATTACGACCGAAAAAGATGCGGTACGGATACCCACGACAAAACCCTTCATCTTACCTTTCTATTTTCTGAGGGTGGAAATAGAGATGCTTCAAGGTAAAGAGGCTTTTCAATCGATTCTTTTCGATTCCATTTCTCCTAGAAGGAAATATCGAATATCTTACCCAAGAAAGAGAACAGTGAGCAATGGATTGATTAATAGTTCCTTTCTTACGGGAAGATGTGAAAAAACCTCCAATGGATTTTGAACCTCTTCGAGGCCCTCTTTTGATACGTTCTCCAAATTGGCTTGGGGATGCCATAATGAGTTTGCTTGCGGTAACGGGAATCAAGGAAATAAGTGGATCATGTCCTCTGATCGTTGCTACACCCCAAAAAATTGCTTACCTATGGTCTCTTTGTCCATTTGTTGATGAAGTTTTGGAAATGGAAAATTCCAAAAATGTTTTTGAAAATGTCAAGCGACTGCGAAAGAAAAAAATTGGAACAGCACTCCTCTTTACCCGTTCGGTAAGAACAGCCTTAGAATGCAAGCTGGCTGGAATTCCAAAAGTTATAGGTTTTGGTAGAACTGATCAATCCTTTTTGCTGGATAAAAGAGTCATCATTCCGAAAGCTTCGGAGCTGGCCCATCAGTCCCAAATCTATATTCTGCTTGCCCAATTTGTTGGAGCAAAAAAAATTAATTATTCTTTGCCTTTTTTAAAATTACCCAAGCAGTGGCAGAAACCTCAAGAACCCATTATTGTGAGCGTCTGTCCGGGAGCTGAATATGGACCAGCAAAAAGATGGTTCCCCTCTTCCTTTGCATGGGTTTGTCAGCGTTTAAAAGAAAAATATGGTTGTCATATCCAGATCCTAGGTGCAGAAAAAGATAAAGCGGTTTGTCAACAACTCCAACAGGAGATTCAGTCGGCAGAAAATCTTGCTGGAAAAACAACTCTTAGTGAATTTATGGAACGAATTTTTAGATCCCATCTTTTGCTCTGTAACGACAGTGGAGCGATGCACGTGGGCTCTTTACTCAATACCCCGACCGTGGCTATTTTTGGATCTACAGACCCCCAAAAAACAGCTCCGATCGGAGGTCGTTTCCGAATCTTCTATAACAAGGTTCATTGCAGTCCCTGTTTTTTGAGACGATGCCCGATAGATATGCCCTGTATGCGTAATATTGAACCTCAAAATGTTCTTCAAGCCTGCGAAGAGTTCTTATCTTTAGAAACAAATCAAAAATGGCCTTGCGAATAATCTCATGGACGGTACCCAGGCAAAAGTTCCAAAGAGAACAGGAAAAGCTTTCGGAGTCGTTGGGATCGCGGTAGCCGCTTCAAGGCTGCTAGGACTCGTCAGAGAACTTGTTTTTGCTTCGCTCTTTGGCGCAGGAGCCCTTCTTGATGCTTTTCTTGCCGCTTTCCAAATCCCCAATTTATTGCGCGATCTTTTTGCAGAAGGAGCTTTATCAACCGCTTTTACCACCGTGTTCTCAAAAACTGTTGAAATCGAAGGAAACAGGAGAGCTTTTTTGCTTGCTAACAGGCTTTTTAGCGTATTGTTTGTTTTTCTTCTTTTTGTCTCCTTGCTTGGAATTATCTTGGCTCCCATACTTGTAGAAATCACCAATTTTGGCTTTCATAAAATTCCAGGAAAATTCGAACTGACCGTCCAACTTACCCGGCTCATGTTCCCTTTTATTCTTTTTGTTTCCTTAGCTGCATTGGTCATGGGCCTTCTTAACGCCTACCATATTTTCGGACTGCCCGCATCCGCATCAAGTGCGTTTAACTTTTCTTCCATTCTTTTTGGTGTTCTCTTTGCTTATCTATTCGATCCACAACAAAATATTTTTCATCCTCATTTCGGTCCCTCTTCGTTATATGGCATTTCTCTCGGGGTGCTTCTTGGAGGACTTGTTCAGCTCTGTATTCAATTTCTGGCCTTTCCCCAAATAGGCTTCAGATATTCATGGGATTTTAATACTACCGATCCAAAACTTCTTGAAATCTGGAATCTTCTCTGGCCCACGATGATTGCTGGGGCCGCTATCCAGATAAACGTACTGATCAACGGCATGTTTGCATCCGAAATCAATGGAGCTAGATCCTGGCTTAACTGTGCTTTTCGGCTTATGCAGTTGCCCATCGGCATCTTTGGCGTAGCGATCGCCACAGTCACCCTTCCTTCTGTTTCCAAGCAAAATGCTCGCCAAGACCATCTAGCCTTTAGCCAAACGCTTGAATCTTCACTAAGGCTCGCCTTTTTTTTCACACTCCCCGCAGCACTGGGGCTTATTTTCTTATCCGACCCGATTATCGCTCTCATTTATCAGCACGGCCGATTCAGTCCCTTTGATACAAGACAGACAGCCTACGCCCTCAAAGCCTATGCCATTGGTCTTTGCGGCTATGCCGGTATTAAGGTTCTAACTCCCTGTTTTTCCGCTTTAAATAAACCTCAGGTTCCTTTGCGTGTTACTCTTATCGGAATAGGAATCAATCTCTTATCCAATATTACTCTGGTTAAGGTCTTTTCCATGGGACACGTGGGTTTAGCCACCACGACCTCTTTAGTCAGTCTTGTCAATTTTATACAGCTTTATCTGTCCATCACCAAGTCTGTAAAAATGAGTGGTCTGAAGTCAGGGCTTTTCTTCCTCATAAAGATCGTTTTTTGTGGGTTTCTTTGTGCAAGCTCAGCTCTTTTTCTCTCTTCTTGGATAAGTAAGCTCTTTGGACATTCCTTTTTTTCTTTATTTTTTTCAACCCTCTCTGGAATTGGACTTGCCCTTATCGTATATCTTCTAAGTACCGTAGCCTTAGGCATCGAAGAAGGAAAAACTTTGCTGAGATTTCTATTTAAAAAATTTTATCGATGAAATAAGATAGGCTAGACTCGAAAAAATTTTTATCGGTTTTAAAGGATAATTTGAAATCAATTTTTTATGTCTGAAACTGAAAAGAATAGTAAACCGACTCGAAAGAAGAGCAGCACTAAAAAAACATCATCCCGTAGATTGATCTCCAAAACCAATGCAGATCTGTTGTTCGAATCTTCCCCATCACCTACCGACCTCAATCTGGTAGAAAATAAAATTGAACAGCTCAGTCAAGATTCTGTCCCTGAAAAAGAGCCAATTGATCAGATAGAAAAAAAGAATAAAGAAACAAAACTCGATGATCTATTGCAATATGAAGTTACTCATTCAGAGCCTCCTTTAAATAAAACATCACCTCTATCAACCGCTAGCTTTTCTTCCAAGGAAAAAGAGAAAGGGGAAAATTCTTCCGATTCTGAAAAAAAAGAAAAATCTATGAATACGGCCCCGAATCCTCATGTTAACACATTGAAAAAAAACATTGAAAAACAATCCCAAGAACAGCGTTCTGTACAAAAAATTCTTTCAGTTTTCCTCTTCAGCTTTTTCACTCTTATTGTCTTTGTCCTTATTCTTGCTGTGTATGGAGGAATGGTTATTTTTAAAAAGATTCACTCCCAAGACGTGCTCATCACCGAAGCCGAAAAAAAGTTACAGAATAGGATTGATCAGCTAAACAGCCTTTTTTTCCAACAAAAAAAGGAAATTGAAGAACTGGATACGTCTCTAAACCAAATCCATTCCTACATTACGGATACCGAAAAAGACCTTTCAAAAACCCGGTCCAGGCTTGACAACCTAGATTCAAAAATAGCGGACAATGCCCAAAAAATCCAAC
Source organism: Methylacidiphilum caldifontis (assembly GCF_017310505.1). NCBI lineage: Bacteria > Pseudomonadati > Verrucomicrobiota > Methylacidiphilae > Methylacidiphilales > Methylacidiphilaceae > Methylacidiphilum (ex Ratnadevi et al. 2023) > Methylacidiphilum caldifontis. Next base: position 909,746 of record NZ_CP065957.1, read on the forward strand.
AACTCAGCACTGAGATAAAACAGGATAATCAAAGCCGGCTAAAAAAAGAAGATCTTCTTCTTAAAAGAATCACTATTCTTGAAGAAGAAAGAAAAAAGAATGGAAACGAGACTAAAAAATCAAAATCTTCTTCTAGCCCTTAGCAATGAGCCTTTTTACCGAACTGCGAAGGATTTCTCAAGATTGGTCTGCACGCATCCATAGGGCAAAAACCATTCTTTTCCCGCCCCAATGGGGAGAAGCGAAATGGCTTGAATTTTGTAAAGCGCTCTGTCTTTTTATCCAAGAAAAGGGGACAAGTTGGCAACAGGAAGACAAGTTATATTGGGATCTTCGTTGTCAACTTACAGATGGAGGGGAGTTAATATGCCAGGTTGAACAGGATGGCCATGAGAAAATATCCCTTGCCGTTGCCCAGACTGGAGGATTTGTTGAGTCAGGCCAGAGTTATGTATGGCTTCTTGCTGAACTTAGCAAAGAGGGGAAATTTCTAAAGGATCCCTATTTTGTCGATGGCATTTGGAAAGAGGCATTTCTTGTTTTTCTGTTACCACGTCATAAACAAGCTGCTTTTTTTCTTTGCGCCTTCAAAGAGATTGCTTCGCCCTTGCCTCTTGATCAATCCTTAGATGAAGTGGATCACAAAGAATTTTTAATGGATGGATAAGGAGCTCTTCTACCTAAGCCTACGCCGCAGTGCTCCACCTATAATCGCGCGGCGATTTAGGAGGTGGTGAAGCGGCGATATCGTCTGTCAGAGCGATTTTGTTGACATTGAATGGAAGTTTAGTATATTCACAAAATAGATTGGTGGCCGGGAACCGGCCAGGCGTGGAGAGAGGTAAGACCGGCAAGCATTCCAGCCAACCCGGCACTCCCGTAGAAGCGCGAAACTCACGCCATACCATTAGGTTGGCGGGAGTAGTTCATAAATAAAAGGCTTGAGTTGCTGATGCTCAATTGAGCTTTTCTTGAATTATTCTACCTGCTCCTATATAACAAGAAATATCCCCTGCAGGTACAACGCCAATGGGAGTTGAAAAATTACTTCTTCATCTTTTCTCTTCTCATGACCCACTAAGCTCGATAAAATAAAATCTTGTTATGGACATTGTTCACGATAATGATCCTTTAGCTTTAGAACTCCTAGACAGTCTCATCAAAAGCGGGGCTTTACTGGAAGGACACTTTTTACTTAGGAGCGGCCTTCACAGTCGGTATTTCCTGCAGTGTGCTCTTCTTCTTCAAAATCCACTGCTCTGTGCTCGGTATTCTTCTTATCTGGCTCAAAAAATACAACAGCTAGATGCCCAAACCATTGTTTCTGCAGCCATTGGGGGTATTCTCATTGGACATGAAGTGGCAAAGAAACTTGGATTGAGACATATCTATGCTGAAAAAGATAAAAAAGGAATGGTTTTGCGCCGATTTCAGCTACAAGCTTCAGAACGGGTAATAGTTGTCGAAGATGTCATGACAACAGGAGGAACGGTAAAAGCGATTATGGATAGCGTAAGGGCAAAAAAAGGGGAAGTCTGTGCTGTCGGTTGCCTTGTCGATCGCAGTGGAGGAAATATCGACTTTGGGGTGCCCTGTTTTTCTCTTTTAAAACTTAAAATTGAAACTTTTCCTGCTGAAAATCTTCCTGAAGATTTAAAAAAATCAAGTCCTGTGCGTCCCTAACCCCATTTATCTTTTCTCTTTAAAAAAATTAGGGAAGCAATTCTATTTTTTATTCATGGATTCAACGCTGAGCCCACTAGCCGTATATTCTTCATGATCTAGTTGAGGAGCAAGATCTAGATTTTCACTTTCTTTGGCCGAAGCAGGTCGACCTTCTTCAATCTGAATATAAGTCTTAGAAGAAGAGAGCGTCTTACCAGGAGGGATTGTCGCTATTTGCATTTCTTTTATCACATAGGCATCCCCAATGCGTTGTACACTATTGATATCTAATCTTTTGATAATTTGTCCCTCCTTATTGTAGCCTTCAACTCTCAAAAGCGCGTAATATTCTTCAGCAATCCAGTATCTAACTTTAGCATAAGCCGAGAGGATCGATCCGGGATAAGCATCAAAAGCCCAACAACTTAAGGTTTTAATGGAATCGGTTCCCAAGGGTTTAATCTTATCCCACCGGATAAAATCAAGACAGAGATCTTCATAACTTATGTCTGTGTTCAAAATGTGCTTTGTACGATTTAAGCCCGTAATGGGTTGCCAAGGTTCTGAGGGGCGGTTTTTATAGGCAACATAGGTATTATCAGGGTTTATTTCCACGTGTATCTGTAAGGGTAGACCAATAAAATGATATTCCATTGAGCGGTCATGAAGAATGAGAGTTATTGGATAGGTATCTTTAGCTGCTTGAATTGATCCTTTGAGAATGTAATCTTTAAGTCTGAAATTTCTCCAAAATCTACCCTGGATGAATTCAAGGGGAGGAGAAGGTTTGTCAGGATTAGGCTTAGACCAAAGGGAAAAGAGATAGTATGGGTTTAAAAAAAACAAAATAAGAAGAAGACGCTTACCCCAAAAGACCATTAATATATCTCCAGATTATTGTTCAACTTCGAAAAAAATACCTCTTTTATTAAGATAATCAACCTAGGGCTTCTTTAAGGAAATTTAAAAGCTTTTGACCTACCTGATGAACCTGTTCTTCATCCTTAGCCTCAACTAAAAGCCTGATTTTAGGTTCTGTTCCCGAGTACCTCAATAATACTCGGCCTTTGCCATTGAAAGCGGCCTGCAATTCATCCAGCAATTTTTTTAGCCCAACTATTTCTTCTAAAGGTTTTTTTTGTGCTATATCGATGTTCCATAATTTTTGGGGATAGCGTAGCCTATTTTTCCTTAAACTTGCGAGGCTCTTGCCCGTTGAACACATTATCTGCAACACCATCAAAGCGGTAAGCAGACCATCAGCAGTTCTTGAATAATGAAAAGGGATAATATGGCCAGATTGCTCTCCACCCAATGAGAGCCCTTCTTTAGCCAACGCATCGGCAACATTCCTATCCCCTACGGGTGTACGGAGGACCTTTATGCCCTCTTCAGCTAGAGTCTCATCAAGACCCAGATTGCTCATCACAGTCACAGCGATCGTGTTTTTAGCCAGTTTTTCTTTCTTTTTAAAATCAGAAGCAAGAATGCTCAAAATATCATCACCATCACAAAGCTCCCCATTTTCATCACAAAGAACTAACCTATCTCCATCCCCATCAAGAGCTATACCTACGTCTGCCCCAGCCATACGTACAACTTGCTGGATATTCTGTGGAAACATACTTCCACAGTTCAGGTTTATATTGATCCCGTTAGGTTCCTTTCCAAAAGGATAAAGAAAAGCCCCATAATGATCCAAAATAGCTGGTGCCGCCTCGAATGAAGCACCATTAGCTGTATCGAGTACAATTTTGAGCCCTTTCAAATTGATACCACCAGGAAAAAAACTTTTAAGCAGATTTTGATAATCCTGGAGGGGATTAGCCGCTAAAAAAATTTTACCCACCTGTGAGCCCGTAGGACCTTCAGAGCCCAGCCAATCAAAGCTATTTATTTCCCTTTCAATTTCTTTTTCCAACTCAATGCTAAGCTTTGCCCCATCATATCCAAAGAATTTAAGCCCATTGTCATAATAGGGATTGTGAGAGGCACTGACCATTACTCCTCCGATAGCCTCATAAATCTTGGAAAAATTTCCAACAGCTGGAGAAGGAATAACTCCGAGCTCAAAAACATCTACCCCCCTAGCTACTACTCCTGAAATAAAAGCATACTCGAGCATCCGGCTCGATATACGCGTATCTCTTCCCACAACTATCCGGGGTTTATTTTTAAGTGGACAATGGGTAGTGAGAACCTTTGCAGCAGCAACACCCGCGGCAAGAGCGATCTGTGGGGTCATGGGATAAAGATTAGCTTTACCTCTAATGCCATCGGTCCCAAAAAGTGCTTTTGCCTTAGGGTTCATGTAGCCCTCTATTTCAATAATCGAAGAGAAGTGAGCAGTTGATCCAAGGATCCTGGCTCTATCGACTCCTTGAGAATAATCCAAATTGCAACCGCTAGGACCAGGGAAAACAATTTCTGCTTCCAGTGAGAAAAGATGTTCATTATCGTTTCGCCGGAAAAGTTACCTTTTGTCAAGTTTTCCATTGATCAGATTGGCCTCGTAAAGGTTTTCAACACCCTAATCAATAACATGTTGCCAGGGGAAATTTCAAGTTATTTGTTCACTCCAAAAACCTGGTTAAACAAGTATCTGAGTTAGTTTTGCTCTAAGCCCATCGGGATCAAAATGCCTTTCCATTTTTCCTTTGTATGCCACCGAAATAACACTTGTGACCTCAGAGATAACTACGACTACCGCATCGGTCTGTTCACTTAACCCTAAAGCAGCCCTATGCCTCAGTCCCAAAAGTCTTTCCATCTGTTCGACCTGGCTCAAAGGAAAAATGGCTGCCGCAACAACAATCTGATCACCCCTGATAATAACTCCCCCATCATGAAGTGGAGTTCTTGGATAGAAAATAGTGACCAGTAGATCCGCGCTGACCTGAGCATTCAAAATAGTCCCTGTGTCCCTTGCAGGCATAAAAACATCATCTTGTTCGATCGCGATCAGTGCCCCTATGTGTTCTCTCTGGAGAATTTCAGCCGCATTGACGATATGTTCAATGACTTCAGATTTCTGTTGCCTGCCAATATGAACAACGCTTCTACGACCCACTTCTGCAAAAACTTGACGCAGCTCCGGTTGAAATAAAACCACAAGGGCAACAAAAAAGGAGGGAGAAAAAAGCCTAAGCAGCTCAGTCAGTACTCTTAAATGAAACACGGAAGAAAATAAAGTCAGTCCCACAAGGACTACGATGAGTCCCGTCAATACCTGGAATCCCCTGGTTCCCTGGAGCAACTTCCATATTTGATATATGGCGGTGGCGATAATCAAAATTTCCAGTATCCCAGAGATGGGAAATCCGAATAATTTCATTGTACAAAACCCGTATCCCAGAGTTTCTCCAGAAATTCTCTTGCCGCTACAGCCGTCGCAACATCATGCACTCTCCAAATTTCCACACCCATCAAAAAAGCAACTGTTTGCGCAATGATATTCATTATTTCAATATCTACCCCATGTTGTTTTGCAAAAAATTGCAAAAAACTTTTCCTTGATACTCCGATCATAAGTGGCCTTCCTAAATCAAGAAAACGATTTAATCTTCTCAGCAAAATAAGATTGTGGGTCCTGTTTTTTGCAAAACCAAATCCCACGTCACAAACAATTCTTTCCTTCGCTATCCCCATGTCAAAACACCGCTGGAGCCGATTGTAAAGCTCAGCAAACACTTCTTCAACCACATCCCCGTATTGAGCATCTTTTTGCATTGTCTTGGGTCTTCCACGAGAATGGACAAGGATATAGCCAACATTTTCAGCTGCAACCACCTCTAGGATTGACGGATCCCACCCACCTCCTGAAACATCATTAATGATATCCGTTCCTTCTTCTATAGCCATTCGACAGACCGCCGCTTTATAAGTATCCACTGACAAGGGCACAGTCAATTTCATCCTGCATCTTTTAATGACGGGAAGAAGCCTTGAAATTTCTTCCTTTTCACTCACGGGTTCTGCCCCTGGACGTGTAGATTCGGCTCCAAGATCAATAAAGTCAACCCCACTGTCTTGCATCCAGAGCGCTCGATCAACAGCCCTTTGAGGGTTTATAAATTTGCCCCCGTCAGAAAAAGAATCTGGGGTTAAGTTAATGACACCCATAATCATGGGCCGCCCCACAGGAAAATGGAGTATTTTTTTTCCTAAATTCCATTGCATCTCTTTTTTTAACATGGCTTAAAATAAGAGGAATTAAATTTTTTTCCTTTAAGATATTTTGAGAAATGTTTCGAGTTTAAAGATTTTTCTATAGGGATGCTAAAATATAGCCTGCGGAAGGCTCTTTTTTTTCATCTCCTTCAATAGGCTTCAAAAAAAGAAAAAATAATAATAAACAATCTCCAGTTGAAAGCTAAAAATAAATCCTCAGCCCTCCCTGTTTTTTTTCATATTCAAGCCAAACATAGAATATTCTTTTTGTATAAAGAACCCTTAAAAAGGAGTTTTCTTTCTTCCTTTGATCTGCAAAGCCTTGGTAATGTCATTCAAGGATAGACAGTTGATCACGTCTTCTTTGCGTAGCCAACCTTTACGGGCGATGTTGACCCCAATTTTATAATAACCAATTTCCTTGACATGGTGAGCATCAGGATTAATAACACATTTTACTCCTTTATCTCTGGCTGATTTCCAAAGCCTCCAGTCCATATCCAGTCGCATGGGTTGGGCATTCAACTCTATCCAAGTGCCCGTCTTTGCTGCACAATCAATAACCTTTTCCATGTTTACGGGATAGGGTTTTCTAACCAACAACAACCTTCCGGTTGGATGCCCCAACATTGTTACGTAAGGATTTTCCATCGCTTTTATAAGTCTCTGGGTGTTATCCTCTTCATCATTAGAAAAACCGGCATGAAGGGAAGCTACCACATAGTCAAGCTCTTTGAGCAAGGTGTCAGAAAAGTCAAGTTTGCCCTCTTTTAATATGTCACACTCGATGCCGCTCAAGAGCCGGAAATTTTGCAATCGAGAATTCATGTTTTTTATCTTATCTAGTTGGGCATATACTCTTTCTTCGCTTAGCCCGTTGGCTTGGAATGAAGATTTCGAGTGGTCAGCAATACCCAGGTATTCCAGTCCCATTTCCATGGCCGCTTTGGCCATATCTTCTAAGCTGCTCCTGCCGTCACTTTCCGTTGTATGGCAATGGAAAACCCCACGAATATCTTCCCATTGCACAAGCCTTGGAATTTCATTGTTCTGAGCCGCCTCAATCTCTCCCATGTTTTCTCTAAGCTCAGGGGGAATGTAGGCCAACCCCAAAGCAGCATAAACATCTTTTTCGGTTCTGCAGAAAATCTTTGATTCTTGAGGTTGCATAGTCTGAGGATTATCCTCAGATTCGCTTTCCGCTACCGGTTTTTCCTCTAATTTTGAAAGCTGAAAAAGTCCCCATTCAGATAATTTTTTGCCTTGAGCTATCGCCCTTTGCCGTAAAGCCACGTTATGTTCCTTGCTTCCTGTAAAATGAAGAAGAGCATAGGCATAATCTTCATCGGGTACAACCCGGAGATCACAGGAAAGACCTTTGTCAAATATAACGGTAGATTTGGTTTCCCCATGATTCACAATGCGCCTGACTTGAGGAAACTGCACGAAATAATCCATCACAGCCCCTGGATTTTTCGATGTGCAAAGAAAATCTAGATCTTTAACGATTTCTTTCCCTCTCCGAAAACTCCCTGCAACATGAACATGGACAATCGAAGGATTTTTTTTCAGGTAATCAAGAAGTTCCTCAACAATATCAACAAGATCGCCGTATCGATGATAGGCAGAAAAAGACCGGAACTGATTAATGCCAAGAAGAATGTTTTCTTCAGTCTTCTGGCCAAAACCCGCCAATCCCGCAATACGATGCTCTTTGCATGCTTTCTCCAAAGAATCAATGTCCTTAATCCCAAGCTCCTCGTAAAGAACCTTTGCCCTCTTAGGTCCAACCCCTGGAATATCGAGCAATTCCAAAAGACTGGGTGGAAACTCTTTTTTGAGTTCTTCGTAATAAGGCAAATTGCCCGTCGTTACAAGTTGAATGATTTTTTCCCCTATTCCTTCCCCTATGCCTTTTATCCCTTTGAAACGTCCCTGAGCAATGAGATCGCTCAACTCTTCAGCTAAAGTATCAATAACCCTGGCAGCTGTCCGATAAGCTCTGGATTTGAAAGGATTTTCCCCTTTCAGTTCAAGCAAAGTGGCAATGCCTTCCAGGACAGAGACAACCATCGACTTGTCGATTTTTTTTGCAGGATAAGTTTTTTTCTCTTGTGTTTGGGATAGTTGCGGGGAAGAAGAGGGAAGATGAGTTTCCTTTTTTTTCTTTGGCATATCTTTTATTTTAGCTTTTTTTTAGGGGAAAAAAATGGAGAAAATCCGCTTTATTGTTTTATAAGGGTTATGAAATCCAATTGTAAAAATGCATTTTCGTTGCTAGCGCTAAAGAGCTTTATTAGTGTATAAATAAAAATGGTCTTTTCACTCTCCGAAAAGTTATGGGCAGAAGCTCAACAACTGTTTCCTGGTGGCGTTAATTCTCCCGTTCGATCATTCAAATCGGTAGGGGGCATTCCTTTTTATGTAAGCCGGGCCAAAGGTTCAAAACTTTTTGATGTCGATGGGAACAGTTATACCGATTATGTCTGTTCATGGGGAGCTTTAATTCATGGCCATGCTCATCCTGCCGTTGTCCGATCCATCGGTGAGACTCTCCAGGACGGAACAAGTTTTGGGGCTAATAGTCCTCTTGAAATCAAGCTTGCGCAGCTCATCCGTTCCGCTATGCCTTCGATTGAAAAAATCAGATTTGTCAACAGCGGTACAGAAGCATGCATGAGTGCGATAAGAATCGCCAGGGGTTTTAGCGGAAGAGAAAAGATCATAAAGTTTGAAGGTTGTTATCACGGCCATTCAGATAGTCTTTTAGTTAAGGCGGGATCTGGGGCCTTGACCACGGGTGTCCCGGACAGTTCGGGGGTTCCCTCCTGCCTTTCTTCTTTAACTGTTGTTCTTCCTTGGAATGACAAACCAACACTCCTCGAAGCGTTTAAAAAGTACGGGAAAGAAACAGCGGCCGTTATCCTTGAGCCCATACCCGCCAACTGTGGTTTAATTCCTCCTACCGAAGGTTTTTTAGAATGCTTACTTTCCACCGCTAAACAATACGGCACCCTCGTTATATTCGATGAAGTGATCACCGGTTTCAGGTTGGCTATGGGTGGGGCACAGGAACTTTTTGGCATTCAACCTGACCTTACTGTTCTTGGAAAAATCATTGGGGGGGGACTCCCTGTTGGAGCTGTGGGAGGCAAAAAAGAAATTATGGATTGCCTATCTCCTGTAGGAACAGTCTACCAAGCGGGGACATTGAGTGGTAATCCTCTGGCAATGGCTGCGGGTATCGCTCAACTTGAACAGATAAAAAAACTCCCGACCTATAGCCAGCTTGAAACTTTGGGCAGACAACTTGAAACGGCTATTGAAGATATTCAAAAAAAGTTATCTATTCCTTTGCAGTTCCACCGCTTTGGCTCGATGTTCAGTTTTTTCTTTACCCCTAAAAAAGTACTATCAGCTGCTGACGCCTATGGCGTGGATAAAAAGAGATTTTCTCATTTCTTTACCTCCCTTCTCCATTCAGGGATATTCCTTCCACCTTCTCCCTATGAAACTGCTTTTTTGAGTACCGCCCACAGCGAAAGCGACATTGATGAACTGGCTAAGATAGTTTATGATACTTTAAAAAAGATCACATGATTGTGTTATTACGACTCGTTTTGTTGGTTTTTCTTTTTTTAGGGTTCTTTTCTTCTTTGAAGATCCATGATTGCCTTGGATCTGACAGTACCTCCCCTTCCGAATATTACCCCAAGGATAAGTTAAAACCGGGGATGAGAGGCATAACCTACACCGTCTTGCAGGGTGATAAAATTGAACCGCTCCAAACCGAAATTTTGGGTATTGCTAAAAACTACATTGGTCCAGGACTTGATCTGATCATTGCAAAGCTTGTAGATCCCAAGACGGCGGTAATCGGAGCTGTCCATGGAATGAGTGGTAGTCCTCTCTATGTTGATGGGAAACTTGTAGGCGCTCTGTCGCGACGCATCGCTTCCTTTGAAAAAGATGGACACTGTGGTTTTACTCCAATAGAAGATATGCTGAAGGTTGAATGGATGGAAAATCAAAGCTCAGCCTCTCCATCGCAATATCTTTCTATGGGGAGCAGGTCAAGCTGGAATCTTATAGCCCCCCAGCAGCTGGGAGGATTTTCCCAACAAAGAACGGATTGGCTGGCTGTTCCTCTAACAATCAGTGGTATAAACCAAAATCTATTTGAAAAATATCTTAAGCGATTCGGGTGGGATAAATTCCCTTTCCTAGTCGTTTCAGGAGGAGCTGAATCAAGGCCTGTCCCTGTCCAACCTGAATCTTTACAGCCTGGCTCTCCCGTATCTGCTGTCATGATGACAGGAGACATCTCCATCGGAGGAACAGGGACTTTAACATGGAGAAAAGGGATGAATATTTTGGCCTTTGGGCATCCCATGTTTGGTTTTGGGAAAAGCGATCTGCCCATGGCTATGGCTGAAGTCATCACGACTATTCCCAGTTACGAAACTCCCTATAAATTGGCAAACATTGGCTCAGTAATAGGAACGATTCTGGAGGATAGGCTTTCTGCGATTGGGGGTAAAATAGGATCTCTTCCTCCCATGGCTTCCTATAGTTTAAAAAGAATCCATGACGATAAAATGATGAAGCCTTTAGAAGGTCGCTTTATCTCTCATCCTTCGCTTTCTCCAATGCTCGTCAATCTTGCTTTAGCTGAAGCTCTATCTTCTACAGACAGCGCTTCGCGAACATTCTCTGTTAAAGTGGAGGGTAAAGTACTTTTTGAAAACCTTCCCTCGCTTTCACTAGGAGGTTTTTATTCGGGTCATGATACTGACATTATTGATGCCACGATGGAAATCACCAAGCCATTGAATCTCCTTTTTGAGCAACCATGGATAGAGCCCAAAATCAAATCATTAGATCTTTCCGTTGTTTCTTCAGAAAAAGAAAAAATATGGATGGTCGAAAAGATCTTTACCGATTTTCAAAAGTATAAACCTTCTTCACAGGTCCATCTTCAGCTTGAACTAAAAGAAAAGTATGGGGAAAAACTCTTTCGGACCGTAAGCCTAGATATTCCCCCTACGGTCAATACTCCTACGACTTTAAGTGTACGCGTACTTTCTGGAAATATTCTCGACAAGATTATTTTAGATAAAAAAATTCAGGGTATAACCGATGCACGCGAGCTTATTGAGGCCTTGAATAAAAGGCATAAGACCAATAGCCTTTACATACAACTGGTTGCGGAAAGCCCTGGAGAAGTTCGTGCAGGCCATCCATTGCCCTCATTACCCCTTTCTTTTACAGTCCTCTCCAATGCGACGAATATTTCCAAGAACACTGTTCCAGACAACGAGCAGATATTAACAGAAATCGAAATGGAACTTCCAGGTATGGCATGGGCAGATAAGGCTGTAAAAGTTGAAGTCCAATAACGAACTTCTTTCTAAATACAATTACAAAAAGGTTCAAAATCTTTTGTTTTCATTTCTTGACAGTTCCATTAAAAGATTATAAAGCCTTGATTAGTTTGTAGTTAAAAAGCTTTGATATTTTCTGAATTCGTTGTTGGGAACATTTTTACAAAAAAAGAGGTTATCGATGCAAAAGTTCAAGCTCCCTTTTCTTACTTTAATTTGTTCTTATTTTTTCATATCGAATTTTTCCAACCATGGGTTTTCTCAAGATATCACGCCGGATAAAGTTAAAACCATCTTTGGCATTATTCCAAAAGTAGCCGAAAACCCTTCTAATCCCGTTACTCCAGAAAAAGTGAACTTGGGCCGTTATCTCTTTTTCGATCCAAGGCTTTCAAAGAGCGGCAAGATTAGCTGCAACTCATGCCATAGCTTGGCTAATAGCGGGGTAGATGGGTTGGCCACTTCCATCGGCCACAAATGGCAAATCGGTCCAAGAAATGCTCCAACAGTATTAAATGCAGCCTTGGAATTTAGCCAATTCTGGGATGGTCGAGCCAAGGATGTTGAAGAGCAAGCCATGGGACCTATGCTTAATCCCAAAGAAATGGCTTCGACTAAAGAACTTGTAGTCCAAAGACTGAAAAGCATCCCCCAATACGTCGACATGTTTAAGAAGGCATTTCCTGATGAAACGGACCCCGTTACTTTTGAAAACACCGCAAAAGCGATAGCTGCTTTTGAACGTACTCTTTTGACTCCCTCTCGTTTCGATCGATACATGGATGGCGATCTTTCCGCTTTAAGTCCAGAAGAAAAAGAAGGACTGAAAACTTTTATCCAAACGGGTTGTATTTCATGTCATAATGGAACAGACATTGGAGGAGGGATGTTTCAAAAGTTCGGGTTGGTCAACAAGGTCAGCTGGTTGCAGGACCTAGGTAGATTCGAAGTGACCAAGAATCCTGCAGATAAATATGTTTTCAAAGTACCTAGCCTGCGTAACATTACTAAAACGGCCCCTTACTTTAACAACGGTCATACTTGGTCTCTTGAAGAAGCCGTAAAAACAATGGGTTATGTACAGCTGGGGAAGACTTTGAGTGATGAAGAGGTCAAGAAAATAGTGAGCTTTCTGGGAAGTCTTTCTGCAGAACCTCCATTACAAGTTACATTGCCTAATCTTCCACCCTCGACTCCACAAACCCCTAGACCAATGCCCTGAAAAGGTTATAAACGGTAGAAAAACAAAACTTTGGATTTCGGGTTTAGGGTTTTATGGGCTTTCTATTTTGTAAAAGTGTAGCCTTTTTATCTTCATACGAAAGGAAAAGGATATGCACCCTGGGTAAAGCTCTTATGAATTTTTTTAAAAAGTTTCCAACAATCTTCGTTTTGCCCTTATTTTTGTTTCTTCCTGTCCCCGAAATCCATGCTATTCATCCCCAAAGGATAATCTTAGATAGCTACAACGACTTTGCCCAGGGAACATCTGAAAGTGTCGAAATCAAGGCTGAAGGATTCCTTACTCCCTCTCCTTTCATAGAAAAGATTTGCAGTCTTCCCGCTGAACAAGCCTGGTCTATATTGGCTGAATCTTATGACAGCTGTCTTATAGGTACATCTCCAGAAGGAAAACTATTTCGCGTAAAAAAAGACGGTTCTTACCAACTCATTGCAAAGTTTCCAGAGGGCAATGTTTCTGCTTTAACAAAAAACAAGAAAGGAGAAATTTTTGTAGGGACTTCACCCGATGGAAAAATCTATAAAATCGAGCCCAATGGTCATTTCAAAGTTTTTTTTGATCCTAAAGAAAAATATATCTGGAGCATGATCTGTGATGATAAATCGAATCTCTATGTAGGCACCGGAACAGCAGGACGCATCTATCGATTAACAGAAGAAGCTAAAGGAGAAATCTATGCCACAATCAGCGAGACTCATGTCCGATGTTTACTTTTACATCCCACAAAAGAAACCTTGCTTGCAGCCACAGCAAATCGGGGAGCCGTTTACGAAATTTTCCCAGGTGGAAAAGCCATCTTGCTCGTCGATCCTGAAAAAGATGAGATCAATCAGCTCGTTGTTGGAGACAACCATTGCGTTTATTTTTCCACTGTGGGGAAGAAAAAATTTGGCCGGTTACCCAACCAACCTCAACCAGATAGTTCTTCTCTACTACCCGAAGGATGGATAGAAGTAAGTGGGGAACAGGACGAAAACAAAGAGTATCCCAGCTCGAAAACACAACCCCTTGTAAACATTAAGCCCACTATTCCTCCTCGATTGTCTGAGATTTGGAAAATAGAAACTTCAGGGCTATCTTATCCCATTTGGAGCAGTAAGGATTTTGTTTTTGCCATTCAATGGTTTAAAAACAGGCTTTTTATAGGGTCAGATTCTGGAGGTTACATCTATGCGGTGGATACCAACGGAAAAATGGATCGCGTTTTGAAGACTGACTCTAGCCAGCTTAATGCTTTTGCCCTCTCTGGTAACCAGCTTTTCATTTCCTCGAGCAACCCCATTCATATTTATTTAACCGGAGAGAGCATGAGAGAAAGGGAAGCTATCTACCGTTCCTGGCCCATAGATGCCGGATCAATTGCCAAATGGGGATCTATACGGCTCGAAAAAGAGGGAAACGTAGAAGTTTTGACAAGAACGGGCAATACTCATAGGACAGAAGCCGGATGGTATGGCTGGCAGCCGCTCGTAGATAATCATTGCACAAGTCCAAGCGGAAGGTACTTACAATTCGAACTTCGACTTGGGAAAAATGCCAAAGTCAGCCGCGTGGAAATCGCCTGTCTGCCTAATAACATTCCTCCTAAAATTGAACTTTTAAAAATTCTTCCACCTGGAATTTCTTACAGCAGCCTCATGATGCCACCCCCTCCCCCTCCAACCAAAACTATTGAACAACTCCTTTCTCATGACGAAAAATCCACCGACTTCGAAAGCCAAAGCATGCCTCCACGCTTTCAAGTCAAGGAAAGCCGAGGCCTTCGAACAGTCGTTTGGAAAGCCATAGATCCGGATGGGGATAACCTTAAATACAGTATTTTTTTCAAACCCTACCCTTCTTCCGCTATTTGGACCCTGCTCGCCAAGGAACTTGATGAAAGTTTGTTTAGCTGGGATACCACCGGATGGCCTGATGGCTTTTATGTCTTAAAAATAGAAGCCACCGATGAGAAGGATAATCCTTTAGGCATGGGGTTATCTGCATCACTAGAAAGTAGACCTTTTTTGGTTGATAACACCCCCCCAAAAATCCTTATCCAGAACAAGGACAATGCAATTAGCATCACGGTCACAGATGAAGGAAGTGGTATTAAAACGGTGGAAATTTCTGAAGATGGGAAAACCTTTACTCCTCTTTATCCCAAAGAAGGAATGCTCGATTTTAGAAAACAAGAATTTGTTATCGGGTTAACCCCCGAAAAGAAAATCCGTTTTATCCGTGCCGAAGATGAAAGTGGAAATATATCCAATGCACTTTTGAATAACTGATCTAAAAGTGATTTCAACAAGGAGCATCCAAATTTCTTCCAAGTTGTTTCATCTTGTGCATTGTCCAGCTGTGAAGCCAAAGGCCTTATGATTAAATCCAAAAACTTTGTTAAATTTGTATTGCTTGATCGACAAATGAATTACAGCTTATTAATGTTATATTGAGTCGTCGTTTCGTGCTAAACGAACTTGGTAAGAGACCAGTCCTGCAATAATCCTCACTAGATGAATCTAATAGAGCCAATCACAACTAAACGACAAAGGATATAGCAAATATCCCCTTTCCCCGACAATCGTTTACCAAGCTCAAATTAAGCCGGTGCACCTTCAAGACCTGGCAACAGCCCATCGTTTTTTGTTGCTTCTTGTTGCCTTGCCGGGTTTTTCGTCGAAGACTCATCACCAGAAGGTAGGGCAGGAGTATTCTTAGAAGGAGGATTAGTCATTTTGCCCGTTTTTACAATTTCAATCACTTGATCGGCATTAAGGGTCTCATACTCTAGGAGAGCTTGAGCCAAAGCCTCGACTTTATCTTTGTGATCCAGGATTATTCTTTTGGCTTTTTCATAAGCGGTTTGAATAAAATGCTGGACCTCATGATCTATAGCCTGAGCAGTAGCTTCACTATAACCCCTGGATGTACCCAACTCTCGACCAAGAAACACCATGGAGCCGTCATCCGCATAATGGACCATACCCAGCTTTTCACTCATACCCCATTCGCACACCATTTTCCGGGCATACCACGTAGCCTGGCGGATATCGCCGCTTGCCCCACTTGATATATCTCCCAGGAATACTTCCTCTGCAACTCTTCCTCCCATAGCTACACACAGGTCGTCAAGGACCTCTTTTTTACGCGCATTGTATTTATCAGAAGCTGGAAGCATCATGGTCACGCCCAGGGCAGGCCCTCGAGGAATAATGGTAACCTTGTGTATAGGATCGGTATTTTCCAAAAGGACATTAAGAACGGCATGACCCGCTTCATGATAAGCGGTGGTCTTTCGTTCTTCTTCACTCATAGCAAGGCTGCGCCGTTCCTTTCCCCACCGCACTTTATCACGGGCTTCTTCCAGATCTGGTTGATCTACGCAGTCTTTCCCCTTTTTGGCTGCAATCAAGGCCGCTTCATTGATAAGATTGGCCAATTCGGCTCCGGAAAATCCCGGAGTTCCCCTAGCCAAGGCTGTCAGGTCGGCATTCTTTGAAAGCTTAATCTTCTGTGCATGGACTCTAAGGATCTGTTCGCGACCCCGGATATCGGGCAAGTTAACTCGCACCTCCCGGTCAAATCTGCCAGGTCTCAAAAGAGCGGGATCCAAAACGTCTTTTCTATTAGTCGCCGCAATCACAATCACCCCTTCTTGAGACTCTATTCCATCCATTTCTACCAAAAGGGCGTTCAAGGTCTGTTCCCGTTCGTCATGCCCTCCTCCAAGGCCAGTCCCTCGAGCACGACCAACAGCATCAATCTCGTCAATAAACACAATACAAGGAGAATGACGCCTCGCCTGCTCAAACATATCCCTTACTCGAGAGGCTCCCACCCCTACGAACATTTCCACAAAATCTGACCCACTAATACTGAAGAAAGGAACGTCAGCTTCTCCAGCAATAGCCTTGGCCAATAAAGTTTTTCCTGTTCCCGGAGGACCCACCATCAGTACCCCTTTGGGAATCCTTCCTCCAAGTTTTTGAAATTTCTTAGGGTCCTTGAGAAATTCAACCAACTCCTGGACCTCTTCTTTCGCTTCTTCAACTCCAGCCACATCTTTAAAAGTAACTTTCGTTTTTCCTCCACTCAAAAGACGCGCTCGGCTTTTCCCAAAGCTAAAAGCACCCCTTCCCGCCATCCTGATCTGCTGGCGGAAAAGAAAATAGAGCGCTAAAATGAACAGAAGGAAAGGAAGAACGCTTAAAAAAGCTTGACCCCAAAAATTATGAATGACTTTCACGTCAATTTCTGGAAAACCCTTGGTGGCCAGAAATTGTTTCAAATCTCGGTTAAATTCTAAATCCACAACGGTGCGGAAGGGAACAACAATCTCCGCATTTTCTGTTGGCCCCGCCGGCCGTGTATACCTCCCTTCCAAAAAGGTCTGTCCTGTAGAGGTATCTCGAATAAAAACTAAAGACTTAACTCTTCCTTGATCTAAAAGGCGAGTTAACTGGGGAAGAGATTTCTGTTCAATCCCTGGTCCTTGGTTTACACTCACATAGTAAGCCAATACAACAAAAAGGATTGAAACCAGAAAGAAAAGAAATCCTTTCCAATTTGATTCACCACCGGGTTCGTTTTTCGATGAATCGTTTCTTTTTAATGATGAACCTTTTTTCATTTTCGGAAATTGCAAAGAAGACTTAGACATACCAATTAATTATTATTTTTTATTAAACATAATACCATTACAAATAATTTCTTGCAAACGAAAGCTGGTATTTATGCAGTTTTTCCTCATTTCTTTAAGGGAAAAGTCGAAAGTAAATCCAGCAAGCTTTTCCCAAGCCATGTTCAGAGAAAACAGTAATCCAATTTACGGTAATAGGTATCACGGCGAATAGGAATTTTACCCGCATTTTCGATCGTTTTTTGTAACCTGGTCACGGTCTGGCCAGCTGGAGTTTTAGCCCCAGCCATGTGAAATATTTTTTCTTTTTCTATTGTTCCATGCAGGTCATCGGCACCAAAATTCAGGGCAAGTTCAGCAATAGCCATCCCCGAACTGATCCAATAGGCGGTAATATGATCGAAGTTATCCAAGAACAACCTACTGACAGCTATCGTTTTTAAAAAATCGATACCTGTAGCCTTCTTTATATTGCCAAGTTTTGTATTTTCTGGTTCAAAGGCAAAAGGGATAAAGGCGCAAAATCCTTTCGTTTCATCTTGGAGATCTCGCAACCTCGATAAGTGATCGATCCGATGGTTTAAACTTTCAACATGGCCAAAAAGCATGGTCGCCGTGCTTTTTTTCCCAAGACTGTGCCAAAGCCGATGAACTTCGATCCATTCATCAGCGGTTTCTTTTCCTGCACAGATTTTCCTTCTTATTATAGGATCAAATATTTCAGCTCCTCCCCCAGTTAAGGAATCCAGTCCAACCGAAGCAAGATCTTCAAGCACCTCGATAATCGGTTTTTTGGCTATTCTTTTTGCCAAATGCCTTATTTCAACCGCCGTAAAAGCCTTAATCATGACTTGAGAGACCTTTTCTTTAATCTCCCGTACCAAATCGAGGTAGTAGGAATAAGGAAGTTTCGGATGTAACCCTCCCACGCAATGAACTTCGGTTGCCCCTTTTTCTACAGCATCCGTAGTTTCTCTTACTAGTTCTTCAATAGAATAGCTAAAGGCTCCATCTTGGCCTTCCCTTCTATAAAATGCACAAAACTGACAGCTCAAAATACAAACGTTTGAATAATTAAGGTAGCGATTAAGAATATAGGTAGCCACGGCTCCATTTTTATCCCTGGAAACCTGTTCAGCTAGACTGCCCACAAAATTAATATCAGGACATTCATAAAGGCGCAGGGCATCGCTAGAACTTAGTCTCTGGCCTTCAGCGATCTTCTCAACCACATCAGCCAGTCCAAGCCGCATTGAATGGTCAAACAATGAGCCCTTTATGCTGCACTGCATTTTCATAATTTTAAATGGCGATACTTAAAATTACTCCAACAAAAATAAAAATGCTGATCCAAGCATTCATATTAAAAAAAGCGATATTGATCTTGGCCATTTCTCCTGCTCGGCTCAAAAAATGTTCATAAACAAGAATAACGGCTACCACGCCCAAGGCTATCCAATAGGGCCATTTCATTGTTCCGATCCATCCAAAGATAGCCCAACAGATCCATGCCAAAACATGGAGTAAGGCAGCAAGTTTCAAAGAAAAGTTCTCTCCAAATTGTGCTGGGACTGAATATAAACCCAACCGTCTGTCAAATTCAACATCCTGCAGAGCATAAATAATATCAAAGCCAAAAGTCCAGAAGAAGACCGCAAGAGATAAAAGATAAGGCAAAAGATCGTTGAGATTGTCCCTAACCGCTGCCCATGCACCAAGGGGAGCAAGGCTCAAGCATAATCCCAAAACGGCATGTGAATAGGATCCTAATCTTTTAGTTAACGAATAAAAAATGATAAGAAATGCTGCCACCGGAGATAGGATAAAACAGAGAAAATTTAAGGAATAAGCTCCAATCTCGAATATTCCCAAGGAGATAATCCCTAGAACCAAAGCTTCTCTTTTGGTTGCAAGTTTTGTTCTTCGTTGGGTCCTGGGATTTTGTTTGTCATATTCCCAATCGAGAAAACGGTTAAAAGCCATGGCTGCCGTCCTGGCTCCAACCATACACAGTAAGATTCCCACCAAAATCCTAACCGAAGGCAGTCCCCTAGCTGCAACCGCCATAGAGGTTAGTGCAAAAGGCAGGGCAAAAAGGGTATGCGAAAATTTTACAAGCTCAAGAAGGTTTCTTAGTTTGATAAAAAGTTTTGACAAATTGTTCACTGTTATTCTAAAAACTCTCTTTCCAGCGGGTCGACAAAGCATTATCTATACCTAAGTGATCCAATACTCTTGCATTGACCGTATCGATCAGATCATCAATGGTCTGGGGTAATGCATAGAAGGAAGGACAAGCAGGTAATATGACCGCACCAGCTTCTGCCAAAGTTGTTAAATTACGAAGATGAATCAGGTTAAGAGGAGTTTCTCTAATGACCAAGATCAACTTTCTTTTCTCTTTCAGGAAAACATCCGCGCTCCGAGTAATGGTCGAATTAGAAACACCCTGAGCAATCCGGCAAGCTGTACCGACAGAGCAGGGAATAATGACCATGGCATCAAAACGTGTAGATCCACTCACAAAAGGAGCATCCATAGTATTATCATTGTATAAACCAAATTTTTTAGGAATATCTAGTCCGCGGTTCAACTCCAATGCAATCACCTGCTTGCCCCGGTTACTCACCACTACATGAATTTCATGATCAGTCTGAGAAAGAAAATGGAGCAATCTTTGAGCATACAACGATCCGCTAGCTCCGGTAATCCCCACTACGATTTTCATCTGTTTTTTTATTACCTTTTTTTTAAGCTAGAAACAAGTTTTCTTATCACAATACCAGCAGTTCTTCCGAGTTGATCCTTATCTCAGGCCTAGCTAAATCATATAGAACACGAGGTTTTTATAAGCTTTTATAAAAGCGGTTTTTTGTTTTTCTAATAATAACTTAGTTGCATTTTTTCTCTTTTAAATGCTTTTTAGTTTTGTCGGTTATTTAAAAAAGTTTCAAGCCAGGGATATTGTACAAAAAGCCTCATTCCTAGTTCGTCTTGACAGGAGGAGGAAAAATAGGAAAACAGGTTGAGTTTAATAATTAAATGTTTTCAAAAAATTGAGAAAAGAATGGAAAACAAAAGTAAAATCAGAAAAGACAAAATTAAAATATTTATAGTTGATGATCATCCCGTAGTACGGGAAGGAATTATTCAGCTTCTGAGTCGAGATAAAAATCTTCAGATCTGTGGGGAAGCGGGCAATGCTTACGATGGTTTTGAATTGATAGGGAAAGTGTTGCCCGATATCGCAATCATTAATCTTTCCATGCCGGGTAAAAACGGTTTGGAACTTATTAGGGATATCCGCTGTGCCTATCCTCAGGTCCACAATCTTGTTTTTTCCATGCATGATGAAATGATTTATGCCGAAAGAGCTTTAAAGGCTGGTGCAAGGGGTTATGTGATGATGACTGAAGGGGGGGAAAAACTGATAGAGGCGATTTACAAAATTGCTAGGGGAAAGATCGCTGTCAGCCCGAAAGTTTCAAACCTAATTATTTCCAATATATCAACAAAAACTCAAAAAACGATCAATAATCCCACCCAGCTTTTGAGCAACCGGGAATTTGAAATTTTTCAACTTATAGGCAAAGGTTATGGCATAAGACAGATCTCAGAACAACTGCATATCAGCGTCAAAACCGTTGAATCGTATAGAAGCTCAATCAAGGAAAAGCTGAAAATCAAATCTACCGAAGAACTTGTTCACTATGCGGTAAGCTGGTGTCAAGCTGAATTTCTAGGAATGAAATAATCATCACAGGTCGGCTCATTAATATGAAAGATTATTTTGTCAAACGAGCTCAACCCTTCTCTATTTATTTTATTTTCAGCATATTTTTTATCTACGCCTTTTTCCGTTCAGTAGCTATAGCCGACCGGCTTTCTAGCTCGTATCGATTTAAAGATCCCTACCTGTGGGCCCAGCAGTTTGATTCACCCTCCCGAGATAGATGGCAGAAACCCACAGCCGTTATACAATCCCTGCATTTAAAACCTGGTCAAAAAGTGGTAGATATTGGAGCGGGAACCGGTTATTTCGCTGTCAAACTTGCCCATGCCGTCGGTCCTACGGGTGAAGTATTAGCGTTAGATAGGGAATCAACCATGGTTAGCTATTTACGGAAAAGAGCGAAAAAAGAGGGGCTAAAAAACCTAAAAGCACGACTTGTCCATGCCAACGACCCTAAGCTTAAAAGACAGAGCGCCGACCTTATTTTTCTCTGCAACAGCTATCATCATATTCACGATCCTGAATATCTTAAAAAATTGGCCCTTGCTTTGAAAAAAAACGGTCGCATCTGTGTTATCGATATTAAACCAGGATCTCCACGGCTTTTCCCCGCCACAGCACAATTTAAAAGGCATTTAAAAATTTCAGCCCAATCCGTAAAGGAAGATTTTGAAAAAGCCGGCTTTAGTCTCGATAAGGAATTTTTCTTTTTACCTTACCAATACTTCCTTGAATTCAAACCGCTTTCCGCCTTTCCAGCCAAGTCATAGAACTAAATGAGAGGCTAGGCGGTCTAAACCCAGGACATCCCGCATCGAATAGAGTGAAGGCGCTTTGCCTACTATCCACTTGGCCGCTTTGAGAGAACCCAGGGCAAAAGGAAATCGATTTTCAGCTCTATGGGTTATTTCTATTACTTCTCCAGGCCCACAATACATAACTGTGTGTACCCCAACCACGGTTCCTGCTCTCAAGGAATGAACTTGAGGAAGTCTTTCTTTTGTCTTTTCCCCTCTCTTTTCGTCTATCCTTTGATCAATCTGTTTTTCTGCTTCAATCAACACCTCTAAAAGCCTTTTTGCCGTCCCACTAGGAGAATCGAGTTTAGTATTATGATGGATATCGATAATATCCTTGTCATAGCTTTTTCCCAAAACCAGCGAAGCAACACGAACCAATAATTCCATGAGATTTATTCCCAGTGAGAAATTAGCAGAAAGAACAATAGGGATCTTCTGAGCCGCTTGCTTGATTTCTTCCAACTCCTCAGCAGTATGACCGGTGGTACCGATCACAAGGGGAAGAGACCGACTCGCCGCTTTTCTTACCAGCTCTTGACTAAAAGTATGCACTGAAAAATCGATGAGACAATCTGCTTCTTTATCCAAGAGATCTTCAAGGCTATCCTCTTTATCAGCTAATCCGACAATTTTCACCTCATTGTCCAAGGCAGCAGCCTGAACTACCGTTTTCCCCATTTTCCCATCAGCTCCTGTTAAAAGAATTTTTATCATGTCTCTGTTTTTCCTCTCTGTTTGACCGTTTCTCTGGATCAGGCCAACAAGTATTCTAGGTTAGATAACTTTTCTTTTGTGCGTTTTAAGGTTGCTTCGAGTTTGGCTTGATTTTGGGGTTGAAGAGGAGCCAAGGGAAGTCTTATTTCCGACTCAATCCATCCCTCCATCGCTAACGCCGTTTTTACAGGCACTGGATTAGTCTCGATCATCAGGTCCCTGAATAGAGGATAAAGAGCGTGATGGAGAAGACGGGCTTCAGCTGATTTTCCAGAGAGAAATAACCGGACTAAAGCTCCCACCGCTTTGGGAAATAAATTTGAGGCTACGCTGATTACCCCTACTGCCCCCACACTTAAGAAAGGTAAAGTTAAAGAGTCATCCCCACTCAAAATGGAAAACTCCTCGGGGAGAACCTGTTCTAGTTGACTCACTCTGTCCACGCTCCCTCCGGCTTCCTTTATGCCAACAATGTTACTGTTTTTTTCCACCAACCTAACAACGGTTTCCACAGAGATATCTACACCACATCTTGAAGGAATATTGTAAAGGAGTATGGGCAAAGCAGTCGATGAAGCGATCGAGGAAAAATGCCGGAAAAGCCCTTCTTGCGAAGGCCGATTATAATACGGGGATACAAGAAGTATACCATCCACCCCAATTTTTTCGGCTTCTTTTGTCAGATGAATCGCTTCAGCTGTACTGTTTGAGCCCGTTCCAGCAAAAACCTTTATCCTTTCCCCCGCCACTTCTTTCGACCATCTGATCACTTCAATATGCTCATCGTAACTAAGAGTAGGAGATTCTCCTGTCGTCCCCACCGGTACAATGCCCTCAATGTGGTTTTGAATCTGGTTATCGATAAGCCTTTCAAGAGCTTTCTTATCTATGCTTCCTTTTTGAAAAGGGGTTACAATCGCTGTGTACGTTCCTTGAATTTTCATATTGGTTTTTGTTTTAAGCTATATCTATGGTCCCTACAAAAACTTTTTTTGCAGGACCTTCGAGTATTACCTCGTTAAATGCCTGATCTAATCTTGTAAAATACACCTTTAAACTATCTCCACTACGAACCAAAACCTCTATCGGGCTATCCATGCCCAAAACTAAGTGAGATATCAAAGCAGAAGCTGTAACCCCGGATCCGCAAGCCAAAGTTTCTCCTTCCACGCCCCGTTCATAAGTTCTTATCTTTATTTTTTGCTCAGCTACTTTCCAAACAAAATTTACATTTGTCCCTTCAGGTTTAAAATCCTCATGCCACCTAATACTAGAACCCAGTGCCCGGAAAGAATCCAGGGAAAGATTTTCATAATCACCAAAAAGGACAACATGGGGAACTCCCGTATTAATTTTATGGACTTCGAAAAGTCGATCATTGAGTCTCAGAGGAATTTGTAATCTCAAGTCTTTTGGGGAAGGAACGGTAATTTTAACCCCTTCTTCAGAAATCCAACCCGTTACCCTCCCGGCATCAGTAATAAAACTAACTTGCTTTTTTTCGATGTTCCCCACTCCTTTTTCAAAAAGGAATCGGGCAAAACACCGTGCTCCATTCCCACAAAAGCTCGCCCGACTTCCATCGGCATTGAAGTAAACCATTCGGGGCTCAGTCGCATCGCCGTTTTCTATGACCAGAAGTCCATCTGCTCCTATTCCCCTATAACGGTCGCAAAGATAACTAATTCGAGCAGTGTTTAACTGAATTGAGTTTTTACGATTGTCGAGCAGAATAAAATCATTACCCGCTCCTTGCATTTTGGTGAAAAAAATGTCCATAAAAAATTGTTTTTTAGCTAATATTATACAAATTCACTAATAAAAAAGTTCTAGAATTGCAAAACCGTTGTAACGAACTCGACTTATCCAATCTTCCTGTCGGCATAATCGACTACGGGATGGGTAATCTTAGGAGTGTCGAAAATGTTCTTGTTACCTTAGGATGCCGAGTAGAAAGACTCCTTTCTGCCCCCTCCCATACCGATTTTCTTGCCATTGTTTTACCAGGGGTTGGTGCCTTTGGTGATTGCATGAAAAGCCTTCGAAATAAAGGGTTTTTAGCCTTCCTTGAACATTGGATATCCAGGGACTTGCCTTTTTTAGGAATTTGCCTAGGATACCAGATTCTTTTTGAACAAAGTATGGAATCAGAAGGCTGTGAAGGGCTGGGGATTTTTGAAGGAAGGGTAGTGCGATTTATCGAAGGCAAGGAAAAAATACCCCATATAGGCTGGAATTCGGTTCAAATC
Source organism: Methylacidiphilum caldifontis (assembly GCF_017310505.1). NCBI lineage: Bacteria > Pseudomonadati > Verrucomicrobiota > Methylacidiphilae > Methylacidiphilales > Methylacidiphilaceae > Methylacidiphilum (ex Ratnadevi et al. 2023) > Methylacidiphilum caldifontis. The sequence continues at coordinate 934,325 of NZ_CP065957.1, forward strand.
GCCAAAAAATCCAGTTACCTCGAAGATATTGTCACAGGTGATTATTTTTATTTTGTTCACAGTTACTATCCCGATGTCCTCCAGAAAGAAATCATCCTTTTGCATACAGATTACTGTGGAGTCAACTTTAGTAGCGCTATTGCCAAAGGCAATCTTTTAGCCACACAATTTCATCCTGAAAAAAGCCATAAAAAAGGGATACAACTTTTATCAAACTTCCTTAACAGGGCAAAAATGTACTGGTTGCTTGAGAAAAAGGTGGCAAAATGAAAATCTATGCTGCTATCGATCTTTTTAAAGGCCAGGTCGTTCGCTTAAGACAAGGCAAAATTGAAGAAATGACTGTTTATTCATCTGATCCAGTCAAAACAGCTCTTTTCTGGCAGGAACAAGGAGCAGATGGATTGCATATTGTCGATCTGCAAGGAGCATTTGAGGGAAAACCCCAACATCTAGCTCTGCTTGAAAAAATCGCCCAGGTGGTAACCCTTCCTATCCAGTTTGGAGGGGGATTGAGAACGGAAGAACAAGCTTTAAAGGCCATTGAAAAAGGTGCCCAAAGAGTGATTATTGGAAGTAGATTAGTCACAGACCCTGAATTTTTGGATAATCTTTCGAAGAAATTAGGCTCAGAGAAAATAGTGGCTGCGTTGGACACCAAAAACGGGGAAGTCCAGGTTGAAGGATGGAAAAAATCCAGTGGCTATACAGTAGAAAACTTTATAAAATGGATAAAACAGAAAGGAGTCGGATTTTTACTTTACACGAACATCCAGACCGATGGGACATTGAACGGGCCCGACATAAAAGGCACTCAAGCTGTGGTTAAAATGAGTTCGTTGCCTGTCTTTGCTTCTGGCGGAATAGGTTGTGACAAAGACCTTGAAGAGCTTCAAAAAATAAAAGATCTTTATGGGGCTATCTTGGGAAGAAGTTTGTACGAAGGGAAAATTTCTTTGGTTGTAAAAAAGAAAAAAGATTAGGGCTTAAAATCGACTTTCTTTATTCTCTAATAAATGGCTTTGGTCTTTAAATCTTAGAAAAAAAATCCTGAATATTTTTCAGATTTCTTGCCTAATAGCTCAAAAAAAGAGATTTATTCTTGATAGCCATATTGAACCCTAGGAGCATCTAGCCTTATCAGCACAACAACCTTCAATTACAATATATTGCTTTATAACTCCTTTCTTGAGAAAGTAGTTCTCGTAAAAGCGCGAAACTCACGCCATACCATTAGGTTGGCGGGGGTAGTTCATAGGGGGGCAATCTATTTTTTAAAAAAAAGCTGAAGAAAAACGATTTCTGATTTTTGCCCTACTCTAACGGGTGGACCCCATGTACCGGCTCCCCTTGTCACGATGATATGACTTGCCCCTATTTTTCTATAGCCATAACTCAAGGGAAAGAGCCGATCTACAATGTAGTTTATAGGCCAAAATTGTCCTTGATGTGTATGCCCACAAACCAAAAGATCCACTTGTTCCCTAACCGCTTCATCAATAGCTGTCGGCCTGTGATCCATTACAAAGAGGGGTTTGCTCCTGTCGCTTTCTTTAAGAATTTCCTTGAGTGTTTTCCTTTTCCTTTTTCCCTCGATGATTTCTACAGCCCTATCATCTCTTCCAATGACGTAAAAAAAATTATCTACTTTCCTTTGTTCATCCCTGAGAACGGCAATGCCACAATTTTCGAGAAAGGCCGACAAGCTATCTGAATCATAAAAACATTCATGATTGCCTATACAACTATACACTCCCAAAGGGGCGGCAAGATTTTTAAAAAATTGATCAATCCCTTCTTTTTCTAAAACTCTTCTGCTCCCGTCAATGAGATCTCCTGGAAGTAAAATTAAATCAGGCTTAAGAGAGAGAATTTTTTTTATAATAATCGAAAGTCTCCTTTTGCCGATAGTGCCTCCTGCATGGATATCTGAGGCTACAACCACTCGCAATGAAGACAGCGGGCATGTTTTTTCAATGCTCAGTTCCATCTTTTTCACTTCGATATCAAGGGTGTTCAGATAACCCTTAATTAAAATCAAAGCTACAAGTCCGACCTCACCAAGGCCTATCATCCATAGCCTACCAGCAAAAAAAGCATGAAAAGAGGGTGGAGCAACTATCCATATTCCATCCGCCAGGCATATACCAAAAAAAAAGTAGATAACAGCAGGGAGCCAAAGGCTAGAGAAAGCCATAAGCCCATTGAGCATAGGTAGATGCAGCCGTTCTTTAATGGCCGAACAGATGAAATAACCCCAAACAGCCCATGCACAAATCACCAGATAAAAACCCTGGAAAAATAAAATATGAGGAAGAACCAAAAACCCCCTGAAAATTACATAACCACTAAGCCCATAATAAAGGGCAAAAAAAAATCCACGTTTCATTTTATATTCAATCCCCTGTAAAGCCCTCTAATAATGGAATGAGCTTGGCATCATTACTAATATTCCCCTTTTTTTTAGCTCGGAATCCCTGGGTAATCATGGTTGCTTGATTTTTTAATTATTCAACCTATCCCAATTTAACCGACAGCATTGATAGAGCTCAGCTTATTCAATTTCATTGTTTTTTGCCCTTCTTTATTTGATCATTATAGGGTTACATCCAAAAGAACCCCCCTTTTGAAAACGGGTTAACTGACAAGGGGATATTTTTGATTGTCTTGACGAAGAAATATAAAAAGAAGCCTATTCATAGTTGATTTTTGACTCTTTATGTAATCTCATCGACTAGCTATTTTTCGAGCGAGTTATAACCTTATCTAGAGAGAGAGATCCTCCACCCCCAATCAACAAGGCAAATGCACCCGCCCACAGACTCAGAGCATACTCCATGCCTCCATCATGGACAAAAAAAGCTTTCAAATGTGCAGTAAAAATGGCCACCGTCATGATGATCACTAAATTGAGGGCTGCAATGCGAGTAGCGAAACCCAACAAAAGGAGAACTGCTCCCAAAAACTCACCTCCCCCTGCTAGAGTTGCCCAGAAGATTCCAGGGACAAGGTGTAATTTTTCGGCAAAACTGCTCGCCGTACCCTCAAGCCCTTTTCCCCCAAACCAACCAAAAAGTTTTTGTGCTCCATGGGCAAAAAAGATTATACCGAGGACAATCCTTAAAGGGAAAAAAGCCAAGGTTGATGACGTTTGAAAAAGCCAACAAAACAAGTTTGAATACACTCTTTGCTTTGCTTTCATTGTGCCAAGTAAACTACAAAGACGCTGCCATGTTTCTAAGCTGATTTGATTATACTCTTTGCTTTGTTTTTCATCGCTTTTTTGAGACCTTGACATCCTCCCCGGCCTGAAGGTCGGAGATTCCTACGGCGCTCAAGGGTGGCATGGCACCTCTCCTGGGTCGCTTCGGTGGGTTCCTGCTTCCGACCGCCAGCGCGGTTCGATCCACAGGCCATCCGGGCTGACGGCTTGCGCCATCCTGCTGCAAGCGTGCAGCGTGCCCTGCCCTTCGTCCCGCAACATTTGCATCCCGCGAGAGAAGATGTTGATTGCACCGACCACATCGGCGTTGTCCTCGAAACCACATTCCACACACGCAAACCAGGCCTGCGTCTGGCGGTTGTCCGCCGAAACGTGTCCGCAGCACGGGCAGGCGCGGCTCGTATTCTCCGGCGGCACGGCGATCAGCCGGCCTCCGCTCCATGCCAGCTTGTAGTCCAGTTGGCGACCGAACTCGAACCAACCTTGATCCAGGATCGACTTGTTCAGGCCGGACATGGCCCGAACCTTTCGGCCTGGAGCCTCGATGGTGCCCGCCGCCGACCCGGACATGTTCCGTACCTGCAGGTCCTCGACGAAGACTACAGCGTGGTTTTTGCTGATCGCGGTCGAGGTCTTATGCAGGAAGTCGCGGCGGACATTGGCGATGCGTGCGTGGATGCGCCCAACTCTTGCTTTTGCCTTCCTCCAGTTGTTGCTGAATCTGACCCTGCGGCTCAATGACTGCTGCGCCTTGCCCAACGCCATCTCATGCCGTCTGAAGCTGTGGAGCGGGGCGTAGAACGTGCCATCCGAGAGCGTAGCGAAGCGGGCGATCCCCATGTCGATGCCAACCGTACCCCCTTGCGGGACGATCTGCTCGACCTCCCGCTCGGTCTGGATGCTCACGTACCACTTACCGCATGACTGGCTTACGGTGACGTTCTTGACTACACCGAGCACATCGCGGCTGTTGCGGTAGCGCAGCCAGCCGAGCTTGGGCAGAAAGATGCGGTTGTTGTGCTGCTCCAGCTTGATCTGCTTCGGGTCGGGGTAGCGGAAGCTATCCGACATGCCTTTCTTCCTGAAGCGTGGGAAACCAGCCCGCTTGGCAAAGAAGTTGGCGTAGGCTCGCTCCAGGTCTTTGAGGGATTGTTGCAAGGGATGCACCGGAGCGTCCTTGAGCCATGCCGTTTCCGCGCTGTTGCGCCACTCGGTGAGCAGCTTGCACAACCCAGCGTAGCCAAGTTTTTTCTCGCCTCGCTCGTGGCGTTCCTTCTGCAACGCCAGCGCCCTGTTGTAGACGAACCGGCATGAGCCAGCAAAGCGGCACATTTGCCGCTCCTGCTGGCCGTTTGGCATCAATTCGTACTTGAAGGCTTGGCGAATAAGCATGGAAACATTATACTGAGCCTATGGCGCAAAATCAAGATATAAGACATGGACGGCACTGTGTCTTCAAGATGCACGTCCATTTGGTCTTCGTGACGAAATACCGCCGCAATGTGTTCGACGACGACGCCATCAACCGGCTGCGCACGATCTTCGCCAAGGTCTGTGCCGACTTTGAGGCGCAACTGATCGAAATGGACGGCAAGGACGATCACGTCCATCTGCTCGTGGAATATCCACCCAAGGTCGCCGTCTCCAATCTGGTGAACAGTCTCAAGGGCGTATCCAGCCGGCTGCTGCGCAAGGAGCGGCCCGACATTCAGAAGCGTTACTGGAAAGGCGTGCTGTGGTCGCCGTCGTACTTCGCTTCAAGTTGCGGCGGCGCGCCGATTTCCATCGTGCGCCAGTACATCGAGCAGCAGCAGACGCCACACTGAAACCAAGGACGGCTACGCCCTCCGCGCTATCCTTCCCCGCCCCAAGCGGCGGGGCAAGCCCGCGCACTTGGTCAATTCCAGATGGTAATCCTGCAAGGGTTTAACGTGGAATTCCCTTGACTGGAGAGACCTTATGGCTTCAACTGTTGCTTTAGCAGCGGCTATGGTTGTCATTACCGGTATTTTACTATAGAGAGAAGTGGTCCTTATCCGAATTTCATCTTTTCTTGCTCTTGGTCCAGAAGGAGTATTGATCACAAGGGCGATTTCCCCGTTTTTGATCATGTCGAGGACGTTGGGTCTACCTTCGGACAATTTATGGAGCTTAGTACATTGGACTCCCGATTCATGGAGAGCCCTGGCTGTACCTTCGGTAGCTACGATATCAAAGCCCAGATGAACAAGAGCCCTCGCTATCTCCACACCATCTTTTTTATCCTGGTCACGGACACTCAAAAAAACTTTTCCTTTTAGAGGTAACGGCGCATTCAAGGCAATTTGGGTTTTCGCATAGGCTATCCCAAAATCATCATCAACACCCATGACTTCACCCGTCGACTTCATTTCTGGTCCAAGAATGATATCGACACCAGGGAATCGGTCGAAAGGAAATACCGCTTCTTTGACACAGTAATAAGAGGGAGCAATTTCTCTGCCCACGTATCCTAACTCTCTAAGCTTTTTACCCATGATGACTTGGGCAGCCAATTTGGCTAAGGGAATTCCTATCGCTTTACTAATGAAGGGGACAGTCCGAGAAGCCCTGGGGTTGACTTCAAGGACATAAAGCGCATTTTTTTGAACTGCAAATTGTACATTCATCAATCCCACAACATTCAGTTCCCTTGCTAGCAAGAACACCGTCTTTCTGATTTCTTCCTTGATCTTTTCAGAAAGACTAAAAGGAGGAAGAACACAGGCGCTATCTCCAGAGTGTACCCCCGCCAATTCAACATGCTCCAGGATAGCTCCAATAAAGACATCTTGACCATCACTCACACAATCGACATCCACTTCTATAGCTTCTTCCAAGAAGTGATCAAGCAACACGGGCTTATCCGGTGCAGCCTGGATCGCCTCCTCTACAAATTGAACGAGATCATTTTCCGTATAAACAATATGCATCGCTCTTCCTCCCAAGACATAAGAGGGACGCAAAAGCAGTGGGAATCCGATTTTTTTAGCAGCTAAAATGGCTTCTTGCACATTGCTGATAATGGAACTTAGGGGTTGACGTAAGCCGAGTTTGGAGACCAACCGGGAAAAAAGTCTCCTATCTTCGGCTGTTTCTATCGATTCAACAGAAGTCCCTAAGATCCTAACCCCTGCTTTTTTCAAGGAGAAAGCGAGATTAAGAGGCGTCTGCCCACCAAATTGGGTAATAATACCATGGGCTTGCGTTTTTTCATAAACATGGAGCACATCCTCTATCGTCAAGGGCTCAAAAAAAAGAAAATCAGAACTGTCATAATCGGTGGAAACCGTTTCAGGATTAGAATTAATCATTATCGTTTTATATCCGAGCTCTCTTAAAGCCATCAGGGCATGAACACAACAATAATCAAATTCGATCCCCTGCCCAATCCGGTTTGGCCCAGCCCCTAATATGATGATCTTTTTGTCTTGCTTGTTTAACTCAAATTCGCTTATTCCCGGCTCATAAGAGGAATAATAATAAGGAGTAGAAGCTTCAAATTCAGCAGCACAAGTATCAACAAGCCTGTAGGTCGGAATACAATTTTCCTTTTTTCTTAAGGTTCTAATTTCTTCCTCGGGAAGTCCCCACAACGAGGAAAGCTGTTTATCTGAAAACCCATCTACCTTTGCTTCAAGTAAAAAAGAAGGTGCTCCCTTCTGCCTCAATATTTCTTCCTCCTGAACAAGCTCTTCAATCTGGCTCAAAAACCAGGGATCTATCCCACTTAGAGAAGCAATTGTATCTATGTCCATTCCCGAGCGCAGTGCATGCCGGATGTAAAAAATACGTTCAGCCCTTGGAGTAAGGAGAAAATAGCGAATCTGTTCCAAAGGTAAAATCTGGTCATGGCCATGAACTCCCCCCGCAAGCCCAAAAGCCCCAATTTCAAGGGATCGTAAAGCTTTCTGAAGAGACTCTTTAAACGATCTTCCAATAGCCATCACCTCTCCAACACTTTTCATTGATGAAGAAAGAGTAGGATCGGCTTCTGGAAATTTTTCAAAAGTAAACCGTGGGATTTTAACCACCACGTAGTCTATCGCTGGCTCAAAACAAGCCAAGGTTTTCCGGGTGATATCGTTGGGAAGCTCATCCAGAGTATATCCAACAGCCAGTTTAGCTGCAATTTTAGCAATGGGAAATCCTGTTGCTTTCGAAGCTAAGGCCGAAGACCGTGAAACCCTCGGGTTCATTTCAATCACGACCATTCTTCCAGTTTTTGGATCTACGGCAAATTGAATATTAGATCCTCCCGTCTCCACCCCAATCTGTCTTATCACCGCAAAAGCCCAATCCCGCATCTTCTGATACTCTTCATCGGTAAGAGTTTGGGCTGGAGCAACAGTAATACTATCTCCGGTATGCACACCCATTGGATCAAAATTCTCAATCGGGCATATCACCACGCAACAATCTTTGCGATCTCTCATGACCTCCATTTCAAATTCTTTCCAACCCAATAACCCTTCCTCGATTAAAATTTCACCAATCGGTGAAACATGGAGCCCACGAGAAACGACCTGTTCAAACTCTTCACGGTTGTAGGCGATACCTCCTCCTTGACCACCTAGGGTAAAAGCGGGCCTGATAATGAGTGGAAATTTATTAATTTGGTAAGCCACTTGTTTCGCTTCTTCCACACTCCGGGCGATTCCAGATTGGGGAACATCCAGGCCAATCCGGATCATTTCTTCCTTAAAAAGTTGCCTATCTTCAGCTTTCTTTATGGCGTCTATTTTGGCTCCTAACATCTCCACACCAAAAGCATCTAAGACTCCCCTTTCAGCAAGTTCTACGCCCACATTTAAAGCGGTTTGACCACCTAAAGTCGGCAGCAGGGCATCAGGCCTTTCAAGCTTGATAATCTTTTCCAGAAAATCAGCAGTTATCGGTTCGATATAAGTCTTGTCGGAAAATTCAGGGTCAGTCATGATCGTTGCCGGGTTACTGTTGATGAGTATCACCCTGTAGCCTTCCTCTTTCAAAGCCTTGCAAGCCTGAACCCCCGAATAATCGAACTCTGCAGCTTGTCCAATAACTATAGGACCACTGCCAATGACTAAAATGGATTTTATATCTGTTCTTTTACCCATTGTTTTTTTCCATAAAGAAGCGAAAGCAGGGCATTAGTCTAAACGAACAGGACGCGGCTGAGTATTATAGGCTAAAACAAACCACTAAATAGAAAGTTATTCAATTTAAAAGTTGATAACCATTGTTCCTTCTTTTAGGTTGAAACCCACATCGACTTATAGTTTCTTCAATCTCCGTTACGGTTGTTCTATAAGTGGTTCCTGCAGCAGAAACAACGTTTTCTTCCATCATTACACTTCCAAAGTCATTAGCCCCAAAATAGAGGGCAATCTGTCCCACTTCCACTCCTTGGGTGACCCATGAAGACTGAATGTTTTCGATATTATCAAGAAATATCCGCGATAAAGCCTGCATTCTCAAGTACTCGGATGGCCCCTTTTTTGCAACCTTTAGCTTCGTATTGTCAGGTTGAAAGGTCCAACAGATAAAAGCGGTAAACCCAGCCGTGCTATCCTGTAGATTTCTGATTTTTTCAAGATGTTCCAACCGGTCTTCAAGCTGCTCGACATGCCCAAACATCATTGTTGCACTCGATCTTAACCCTAACCGATGGGCAACCCTCATGACTTCCAACCATTCTTGAGAAGAACATTTGAGGGGAGCAATTCTTTTCCTTACGGAATCAACAAGGATTTCTCCTCCTCCTCCAGGAATTGATCCTAGGCCGGCTTCCTTAAACCGCTTGATTACCTCTTCGATTGACAGATCAAAGAGCTTAGAAAAGTGGAGGAACTCGGGAGGTGAAAAACCATGAATATTAATGTGGGGAAATTTTTTGTGAATGGAATGAAGGAGGTTGATATAATAATCGATACCCAGTTTAGGATGGTGACCTCCCTGCAGCAAGATCTGGACACCCCCAATGGCATCCAGTTCCCTTATTTTTTCTTCAATCTGTTCGACTGAAAGGACATAATGATCTGGATCTTTTTCTGTCCGATAAAAAGCACAAAACTTACAATAGGTTGTACAGACATTGGTATAATTAATATTTCTGTCTATAATGTAAGTCACAATTTCAGCTCCTTTTCCTCCATAAGCAGGAGCTTTAAGAAGCTTTCTTCTCAAATCAGCTAACATGCCTAAATCGGCTAACGGCAGAAAATAAAGCTCTTTTGCTTCTTCAACAGTAAACCTTTCAAAGCTTTCTATTTTTTTTCGGGCCACTTCCAATACATTTTTTGAGTTCGAACAACTGATTACATTCATACCCAATAAAAAGGGTTATATTGATCAACTACATTTATCTTTATCAAATTTTTTAAAAATTCTTCAATGCCCATTTTTTCTTTTTCTCCTACCTCGTAGTGAATGTAATGGGTAAGATAATGGAGTTGATGGCTATTTGCAGCAATTTTTTCTCTTGAAGAAAGTCCCCTTTCTTTTGTTTTAGTCAAGAGTGATTTTATCTCTTCCTTAATCGACATCCCAGCTGGGCCCAGCGTCCAAAGAGCAAAAACAAAGGGAAGGCCAGTCAGCTTTTTCCACAGTCCTCCCAAGTCTACAACCTCTTGTCCAGGATGTTTCTTGCGATATTCAAGGGCCTTGTCACCAATCAGAAGAAAACCATCGGCTTGCTCAACGCTTGAGACAAATTGAACCTTCTTGCCATAGAAACTTTCTAATATTACTTGAAGAAGCAGTACTGAACTGCGACTTTGAGGATCAGCATTCACAGTTTGAACAAGCTCAAGGGGCTTTTTAAGCACAAAAATAACACTATAGACATCCCCATTGGCAACAATACCTATCCCATCAATAAAACAGTTCCATCCCTCCACAAGCGAAGCTCCCACAGGACACAAAGCTACGTCGAGCTGCCCATTTTTTAGCATAATTGAAAGTTCCACCGGTGAGCCGTAGATCACTTGTTTTTCAATGCCATAGATCAGGGGCTTAGCATTGAGGTAAGGGACACAACCTATTCTAGGATTATGCATCAGGAACAATAAAAAATAAGAAAAGTTAAACAGTTTGGGTTTGAATAGATATTTTCTTTCTTTTTTCGGTTATCTTATGAAACCAATACAACAGGGCGGGACTAATCAAGTGAGAAGAAAACATACCCGCAAGGACACCGATCAGGATAGCCAAGGCGAACACAGAAATGACATACCCCCCAAGAATGAGCATGGAAACAGTCGCAAGAACAACTGTTCCTCCAGTCATGATCGTTCGGGCAAGGGTTTTGTTAATCCCTTCATTAATAATCTCCTTAAAGGAAATATTCCCTTTGTATTTTAATGTTTCACGAATTCTATCTGAAATGACGATTTTCTCGTTAATTGAATAACCCAAGATGGTCAAGAAAGCGCCGATCAAGTACATATCAAATTCTTTTCCTAAAAGAGCCATAATGCCAATAGCTAGCAATACATCATGAAGCTGGCCTAGTCCCGCTGCCAACGCAAATGACCATTCATAACGTAACGATACATAAACAAGGATGGCTAGAAGCCCCAAGGAAAGGGATAAAGCAGCCCGGTTCTTCAGTTCGTCTCCAACCACTGGACCCACACTATCCATCCTAGAAAGACTAAAACCCGCTTGAGGAAATTTCTCCCTAAGAATGTTTACACTTTTCTCCCCCTCCCCGTACCGGACCTGGTAAATCATCTGGTTATTCTCCCGGGTGTACTGAAGGAGGCTTGGATGAATTTTTGCTTCCTCAAGAGATTGCCTTACTTTTGCAAGGGGAACACCTTGTTTATAAGTCACGGTAATGGAATCCCCACCAGAAAAATCAACACCCAGCAGTTCTCCGCTTCTTAGGAAAAAAGTCGCCATGCCCACCACCAAAAGAATGGCAGCGGTGGGCACGGTTATCCAGCTCAATTTAATAAAGTCGAAATTAGGTTTATGGAGAAATTTCATCATGGCCAGCTTTCTTAACATTCCCCAAGACAAAAGCCATTCAAACAAATTCCTGCTGAATACCAGGGCAGCAAAAAGATTAGCCACGATTCCCAAAACTAAAGTCACAGCAAATCCCTGTAGTGGTCCACTTCCAAGTTCCATCAAAATAATGGAGGGAATAATCAAGCTCACATTGGAGTCAAAAATAGCACTAAAGGCTTTGTTAAAACCAATAAAAATCGCGTTTTTAACATTAACTCCGCTTTCAAGTTCGTCTCGGATTCGTTCATAAATCAAGACGTTAGCATCAACGGCCATCCCTATAGTTAAAATGATTCCTGCAATGCCAGGCAAGGTAAGGGTAAAATGAAATTGTGCAAGCAATCCTAAAAGCAGCAGTAGGTTCACAAGAAGGGCAATGACAGCGACAACACCAGCAGTCCTGTAATAAAAGACCATAAAGAGGACAACGGAGCCAAAAGCGGCTAAGGCAGCATTTACTCCACTGATAATCGAGTCTTTCCCTAAGGAAGGATCAACCCCTCTTTCCTCTAGAATCTTTACGGGGGTCTCCAGCGGATTTTCAAGAACGCTAGCAAGGTCTTCCGCTTCCTTGGGGGTCATGTTGCCTCCAGAAATGACAGCATTTTTAAAAATAGCTGTTTGAATGACAGGAGCACTCTTGACTTCGCCATCCAAGACAATAGCCAACCTTTTGCCAATGTTGTGTGATGTAATTTCTCCAAATCTCTTAGAACCCTCTTCATTAAATTCAATCACGACCGTTGGTCGACCCACTTCATCAAAACCCCGAAAAGCACGCCGTACGTACTTTCCCCCCATCTCCTCCCTCTTTCGAACTAGAATAAAGGCCTCTTGCTTATTACCCCTTGACTCTTCCAGGGAAAAAGGGAGGATCTCGTAACCTAAAGGTACTTTTTCCTGTCCAGATTGGATAGAAGCTAAAAGCTTATCTGTATCGGGATGAACAAGTCGAAATTCCAGCTTAGCAACCTTGGAAAGCTGTTCTTTAGCTGCAACCTTTTCTGACTCAGATAACCCCGGGATCTGCACGCTTATGCGTTTTTTACCTATGGGTTGAATGATCGGTTCAGAAAGACCAAATTTATCCACCCTTTTGCGAATAACCCCGATGGCTTGATCGAGTGCCCTTGCTGAAGGTTCACCTTGGAGCTCAAGTAAAAAAGCCGTCCCTCCTTTGAGATCCAAGCCTAGCTTAATTTTCTCTGCGGGGGGGACGAGAGAAAAAAAAGCATTACAAAGGATTGAAATGCTGCAGGCTAAACCTACCCACCTTTTTGTTCTATCATCAGAGGCGGTAAAATACCAGATGAGAGTGACAAGGAAAAAAAGGGCTGTAGAAAAGGAAACAAATAACATTTTATCCCTTCTTCAGGTTTGACAATTTTAAGCTCCCCTCATTATCTAAACACTGGCCCATTGCCTAGCTATTCAGCAAGTTTTTTCTCATTAACTCTTCCCTTTTGCCTCCTTGGATTCTTTCGCCACATCTTTGCTCTCTTCTTTAACGGTCTTTGTGACAGTCGTTAAAGCACTTTTAAGTACTTCTATTTTGACGTTTTCAGCCACCCGAATCACCACCGTTTTTTCTTTCACGTTCGTGACTACCCCCAATATGCCCCCTGAGGTTATAACTCTGTCCCCTGTTTCTAGACTGGCTATGAGCTTTTCCTGCTCTTTTTTCTGTTTCTGTTGAGGTCGAATAAGCAGGAAATAGAAAATACCAAAAATGAGAATCGTCGTTATAAAAAAAGTCATCGGAGGAGGGCCCTCGGGCGCCTGTGGATTTACCCCCCCACGACCTCGAGGTTGGGGAGGAGGGGGAGGAGCCATACTAAACCAAAACTCAGTAGCTGTTTTCATAAATTTTATCACCTTTATTTATTTTGTTATCTTTTTATTTCTCCATCTACTTAAAAAATCATTCCATTGTCCATGAGATAGGAATAATCTTATTTCCTTCATCAATCGATTGTAAAATAAAAGGTTATGCATCGACAAAAGCATAATACCAAGAATTTCTTTTGATTTTAACAGATGATGGATATAGGCTCTACTAAATTTTTGACAAGCATAACAACAACAGCGGTGATCTAGGGGTGAGCCATCTTTTTTGAAACGTGCATTTTTAATGTGGATTATTCCCTCTTCTTCGACATAAGCCGATCCATGTCGGGCTAATCGTGTCGGCAAAACACAGTCAAACAGATCTATGCCCAAATCGACCATCTGGACAATTTGCCAAGGATGCCCCATGCCCATGACATATTTCGGCACCGCTTCATCCAAAAAAGAAGATACAGCGGCTATCGTAGCAAAACTTTCTTCTATGGGTTCACCTACACACAAGCCTCCGATCGCATAGCCATCAAATCCGATATTCAGAAGCTCCTCTGCACAATAAATCCTTAGCCTTGTATCTGTCCCCCCCTGAATGATACCAAACAAAGAAAAAAGAGAGCAACGGGAGGAAGCCCCTTTTTGTTGATGACGTAGCCAAGTTTCTTTCCCTCTCTTGGCCCATTGGATTGTTCTTCGGGTAGCCTCTAGCAGATCCTTTTCTTTTGAAGGCCAAGGAGGGCATTGATCAAGACTCATAACGATATCTGAGCCTAAATCCAGTTGCGTGGTAATGGCATTTTCAGGAGTCAGCAAAAGCATAGAGCCATCGATCGGTGATTTAAAACGTACCCCTTCAGGGAAAATCTTGCAAAAAGAGGATAGGCTAAAAACCTGGAATCCTCCACTATCTGTCAGAATTGGCCCGTTCCATCCCATGAACTGATGAAGACCCCCAAAATCCCTGATTAGAGAAATTCCTGGCCGTAAAAGGAGGTGGTATAGATTGGCCAAAACTAATTTTATCCCCTCCTCTTCAAGATCTTTGGGAAAAATAGCTTTGACGGTTGCCGCAGTTCCTACAGGTATAAAACAGGGAGTCTCAACCACCCCGTGGGGAGTCAATAACCTTCCTAATCTGGCCCTTGATCCCTCTGATTTTTGAATAATTTCAAAATTCATGATTATACTCTTCTTTAATTAACTAAGCCAAAAGCCCCTATACTTTACTTTTTATTCTTGCTCAAAATCTCTCTCTGAGTACAAAAAAGAACTGAACCAAACATATATAGATTTAACAACATTATGATTTTTTTAAGGTTAATCCGATAGGTCTCTTTTTTTTCGTAATTTCACAAAAGAAAAGGTAAAATATTAAATTTTATGCCTGAACTTCGTAAAGATCCATTTGTCTCTAATCGGTGGATAATTTTCTCTCCTGAAAGAAAACAAAGACCCGTTGAATTTAGTTCCACGGACAAGGAAAAGGGGAAAGAACCTTTTGATGTTTTTTCATGGGGGAAAGAAAATCTTACCCCTCATGAAGTCTTTGCCTTGAGACCAAAAGGAGGCCTAAAAGACTCCCCGGGCTGGTCGGTACGCGTCGTGCCCAACAAATATCCAGCGTTACGTATTGAAGGTGATCTTCAGGCCGAAGGCATAGGTATATTCGACCGGATGAATGGTATTGGAGCTCATGAAGTCATTATAGAAAATCCTAATCCGGACATAGAACTCGAAGATCAAACCGTAGAAGGCATTGCTGGGGTACTCCAAGCTTATCGAGAAAGAATCCTTGACCTACAACAAGATATCCGCTTCCGGTATATCCTCATTTTTAAAAACAAAGGCAGGCTAGCCGGAGCGACCCTTAAACATCCTCATTCTCAACTCATCGCTTTACCTATTGTCCCCAGGGAAATTAAGGAAAAGATTGAACAAGCTCGAAGGCATTTCGGCATAAAAGAAAGAGGTCTCTTTGCGGACGTTTTACGCGAAGAACTCCGGTCAGGAGAAAGAGTAATCATGGAAAATTCTTTTTTTGCAGCCTTTTGTCCATGGGCAAGCCGATTTCCTTTTGAAAGTTGGATTATGCCCAAATTTTCTTCTTTAGATTTTTCCACCCTTGACGACAATCAAATCATGCTTTTGAGTGACATCCTTCAAAACCTGCTCCGCCGACTGAAAAAAGGATTACAGAACCCCGATTACAACATGGTTCTGCAGACTGCACCGCTTCGAAACTCTCGACAGGATTACATGACCGCTGTAGAAGTGGATTTTCGTTGGCACATTGAAATATTGCCCCGGATTTCTTACCTCGCTGGTTTTGAACTTGGCAGCGAATTTTTTATCAACCCGGTCTTCCCCGAAGAAGCCGCCGATTTTCTTCGACAAATTCGTAAAATATAGTTTTTTATGCTACACAGCTAAACCATTTTTATAGGTATGAACATCCTCCTACTCTGGCACATGCATCAACCCGAATATACCGATTATTCTAACAATGTGGCTCTTATGCCCTGGGTTAGGCTCCATTCCGTCCACAGTTATTTTGACATGGTGGAAATGGTCGGAAGATTTCCTGCTCTCAAAGTGATTTTTAATTTCAGTCCAGTGCTTTTGGAACAGATCGAAAAATTGGTCAAAAAGGAGACAAAAGATTTCATTGAAATCTTAACCCGAATACCTGCCGACTCCCTAAACCAGTTCCAAAAACAAAAAATTCTAGAAAATTTCTTCAAAGCCAACTACGATACGCTTATCAGACCTATTCCCCGCTATTATGAGCTGCTCAAAAAAAGGGGAAAAGTCGTTAATTTTGCTCGACTTGAAGAATTAACCTCTCTATTTAGCACCCAAGATTTCCTGGATATCCAGGTATTTTATAACCTGGTATGGTGCGGTTATGCTGCTCGCAAACGATATCCTCTGATAGAAGAGTTACGTAAACAAGGAGGTAATTACACAGAGGAGCAAAAAGAAGAGCTGCTTAAAATTCATCATGAAATTCTTGCCTTGATCATCCCTAGCTACAAAGCTGCTCTTGAAAGAGGTCAGATAGAAATAACCATCTCCCCTTATTACCACCCGATTCTGCCCCTCATTTATGACACCAATTTCGCCCGAAGATGCATGCCCTATGTTAACTTGCCTTCACAATTCAAAGCTCCCGAAGATGCCCTCAACCAACTCAAACTGGGCCAAGAAAAAATGAAAAGTGTGTTTGGACAACCGGCTCGTGGTGTTTGGCCTTCGGAAGGCTCGGTATGCCCAGAACTCATTCCCCTTTTTAAAGAAGCTGGCTTTGATTATTTTTTTACTGATGAATCTATCCTTTTCCGTAGCCTTGAACTTGATCCTCATTGGAGAGGTAAACATGAAGAGCACTTGCTCCTTTTTCAAGGTTGGAAAGTAGAGTTGCCTGAAGCTTCCCTTTTTGCTCTTTTCAGGGAGAGGCCTCTTTCCGACTTCATCGGCTTTAAAGCCTCTCAGAACGATCCTAACCAAGCCGCCAATTTTTTGTTGCACAACCTAGAAAATACTTGCCGGCATATCGATCCTCGCAAAGGAGCCATCCTTTTAGCCCTTGATGGGGAAAACGCCTGGGAAGCTTTTCATGATGGCGGAGAAACTTTTCTGAGTTTTTTCTATCAGGGTCTTGTTAACCATCGTAATTTAAGGCCAATTTTGGCTAAAGAATATTTTGATGAGAATCCCCCAACCAATACCGTTCATAAACTCTATACAGGTTCCTGGATTAACGCCGATTTTGACATCTGGATAGGTGACAGCGAAGAAAACAAGGCCTGGGAGTGGATGGGTAAAACCAGAGAGTTTTTAATCAATAAATCTGGGCAAATTTCTATATCTTCTGAACTGAAAGCCAAGAGCTGGAAAAGTCTTTATGCCGCTGAAGGAAGCGATTGGTTTTGGTGGTATGGTCCTGATTTTTCTACCGACTCCGATCAGATTTTTGATGAACTTTTCCGCACGCATCTCAAAAATGTCTATGGTTTTTTAGGCTTTACCCCTCCTCCTTACCTCGACATTCCAATCAACGTTCCCTCTCCTCCCGTTCCCTATACCTGCCCAAGGCTATACATTAGTCCAAAGCTCACAGGCAGGCTGGAGAACTACTTCGATTGGGTCGGATCAGGTTTTCTTGACATCTCCGTTCAACAAACTGCCATGTACCAAACAAACCGCATTGGCAAAAAACTGTTTTTTGGTTTTGACAAACAGAATTTTTACCTTCGGCTCGATTTAGCTGCAAAACCGGATATTGTTGTCGTCGACTTTCTCTCTCCAAAATTACACCGTATTGAATGCCAGGCCATTGAGGATAAACAGTGGGAAAAAAAATTTTTAGCCATTGACCAAACTGGCACTTTCCAACCTGTTCAAGCAACAATCGAGGCTTTCTGGGATGATTTTTTCATCCTATCCGCCGAACTCGCTGCTTTACAATGGGAAAAAAACAATCAAGTCAGTTTTTTTGTCAGAATACTTGACCAAAACCATCTGGGGCTGGAAAGATATCCTGAAAAAGGAACAATAGATTTTATTTTTCCTTCCGAAGATTTTGAGTTACAACAATGGTTTATTTAAAACAGATTAATATTCTTTGGATTGTCCATTTTCATCAACCTAACGGAGTTTTCCCTGAAACCTATAAAAAATTTACTCAAAAAGCCACTCTCCCTTTCCTGTACTCCATAAACAATCATCCAAAGGTTAAACTTTCTCTTCATTTTAGTGGCAATTACCTTGTTTACCTTCAAAACGAAAACAAAGAAGTCATTGATCTACTCCGGAAAATGGTTGAAGATGGGCAGATTGAATTGCTCGGAGGAGGCTTTTATGAACCCATTTTCTGTTTCCTTTCCCGAGAAGACAGCTTGCTTCAACTCCAAAAACTCCATCAGTTTATTGCCGATCATCTCGGTTTTTCTCCAAAAGGTGCCTGGCTTGCTGAATCTGTCTGGGAACCTTACTTTGTTGAGCTCCTTGCTCAATCTGGATATCAGTATACAATCCTGGAAGACAGTCTTTTTGAAAATGCAGGATTATTACCAGCTGAAATAAAGCATCCTTTTCTTACCCAATTTAACCGACATTCAATTTATGTCTTTGGTTACCATTCCCTTTTTTCAAAGGAAATCCCTTTCAAGGAAATCAAGGATATCCACCCTTCGTTTGTGCAAATCAGCCATAGAGAGGGGATGCAGATTGTTTGTATCGCCCAGAGTGGAGAACTCTATGGTTTCTGGCCGGATACAAGGGAGCAGGTTTACCAAAAGCATAGGCTTGAAGACTGGTTGCATTACCTGGATGAAAATTCAAGCTGGATTCAGACTCGGTTCCCCTCCGAATTTATCGATGGCTACTGGCCTGTTATTTCCCTGCCTTCGGGAGGCAGAAAGGAGCTTCAGCCTTTTTGTTTGCCCCATAGGGCAACTTTAGAATTTGTTTCTGCACAAAATGACCTGAAATTGCGGTTTGATGCCGATAGGTTTCTCAAATTTTTTAAGGGGGGCAACTGGTTGACTTTTCTTTCTAAGTATCCTGAAGCCAATTATATCCATAAGCGGATGTTGCAGGTTAGTGAAAAGATCCGATCCCTTCCTAGGGAATTACAGGAGGATATTTATGACTCTATCCTGGCAAGCCAGGGACACACCGTTTACTGGCATGCTTACAAGGATGGACTTTTTGGAAATTATATCCGTGATAATGCTTTTTCTCATATCTTGAATGCTGAAAAGATGATCAGGGAAAGAGCACCTCAGCTCTTCAGTCCAATCGAGAATGAGGATTTTGATGCGGATAAATTCCCAGAAATTTTTCTGCGCTCTTCTCGTTGTTCTGTATGTATAAAACCACTACTTGGAGGCTCAATCACCGAATTTAATTTTCTGCCCACTTCCTATAACCTGTCCAACACACTGAGAAGACATCCCTGTTTTTTCCCTGAACCTATACCTCCAGATATGTATGCAGAAGACTGGCATCAAAGAACGGTCTTCCTCGATCACTTTGTTCCCTTAAGTACTTCTTTGTATGATTTTGTGAGTGGATCTTTTTTGGAATACGGGGATTTCGTCAATCAGCCCTACGAGATCATCAATACCGCAGAAACAGCAAAGGGATATACCGTGCTTCTTGAAAGAAAGGGAGGTTTGTATTTTACAACTAACAAATTCAATTTTACGATCAGCAAGGAATATACCCTTACTCCAAGCGATGAACTCCACCTCCTATACACGATAACCAATGAAGATAACATCCCTATAGAGCTTTTGTTTTGTTGTGAAATCAACTACTCGATTCTTTCAATTGATTCTCCTGACCGCTACATTTTGATTAACGGAAAGAAAATGACCCCTGGAATGGCTTTTGAAGAAGAGAAAGTCAGGGAATGGACAATTGTCGATGAAACCCGCAAAGTAAAATGGCAATGGTATTTAGCAGATGGACCTCTCCACCTATTTCACTTTCCCTTATATACTTTAAATTATGAGAGAGGTTTATTTGGTAAAGATTACCAGGGTTCGACTTTTGAAATATTAAAACCTTTCCATCTTTATCCTAGGGAAAAAATGGAGCTCAAAATATTTTCAAAATTTGCAAATTCCTAGATTGAATTTTTTTAAAAAGTTTCGTAGCCTTCCTCACAAGGTGAAAAAAGTATTGATATTATTCATTTCTTGTTCATTTGTTTTTTTAGCTTGTTCCAATAAATCTAAGAAAATTGAATCGGAGGGAACCAGGGGTGCTAAAGCGGGGAAATTGCCAGAAAAAGCAAACCAACCCCAATCTGGGAGTACTGCGGGTACAACAGGCGAAAGTGTAGCCGGAAGCCCTTCGACTTCAAATCCTCCTGTTTCTGGAGAATACAAACCATGGGGATCATCTGGAGGCTCAGCCGGGCAACAAACCACAAGCAAATATCCTAAAGGCATTTCTGTTCCGGGAAAGCCAGGTTATGTGAAGAGTCCCTACGCTCCAGATGCAGGACTGGTCGATGTCAGAGGGTTTCCCCCTGGCACGGAAGTCAGATGTCCTTATACAGGCAAGATTTTCGTCGTTCCCTAATCTCGACAAATCTTAGATAGCCGATTAACTGCCCAGGCAGGAAACCAATTAATCTTTCATTTCCTGCCTGGCAATGAACTACTTCCCCCAACCTGATGGTATGGCGTGAGTTTCGCGCTTCTACGGGAGTGCCGGGTTGCCTGGAAGGCTTGCCGGTCTTACCTCCCTCCACGCCTTGGCCGGTTCCCGGCCACCAATCTGTTTCATGACCCAGCTCAAAAGCAGCTTGGCGGCATTCTCATCACCTGAACAAGATGCGCCACAAGGACAATCATGCCAGCGCTGCGACAAGGGCTTTTTCTGCAGCCTGCCGCACAGCTGTCAGCGCTGGCTGGGCTTAAGCTTGCGGCTATCCGCCTTCATCGCCCAGCCACCAGCCTCTTGCACTTTGTACCTGAGCATCTGATGGAACATGCCGGCTGCGGCATCGAAAATGCCGCGGTTTAAGCCTCTCTTATACGCGCCGCCCAAAGCCGTCATCCCACGAATGTTCAACTGCTCCAGCCCCAAAACCGCAAAGGTGGCCACAAGCCAAGCGCTGGCCTGGTGGAGAAAATCCCGGCGCTGGTTGGTCACCTTTTCATGCAATCTGCCCAAAAGGGCGTATTCTTTCCTCAGACGGTTGGAGAGGGGAAAGCCTTTCATCTTGCCGCTGGCCTTTTTCGCCTCTTCCTCCTTGCGGCAGATGCGTTTTTGTACGGCGCCGATTCGTTCTAGAGAGCACTGCAAATGCCGGGGATTTTCGATCCGCTCCACCCCTTCCGGCGTGGCCAGGGTGGCGAACGTTTCCACACCCCAATCCAGGCCACCGATCCGTTCCCCATGTAATCTCTTGGGCTCGCACTCCACCGTAACCGAGGCGTACCCTGTGCCGCGGCGGTGCAGAATCTCGCAGGTTTTGGGCGCGTCAACCCTCCGGGCCTTGCCTCGGATGCGATGGGGTTACAAGACCCACGGAGATGGTTGGCGCTTGCTTCCCGGTCCTGGGATAAAACACGGCAAGGTGCGCAGGGACAAAACACGCCGGACTGATCGCCCTGACGGACGATAGCGCCGCTTCACCACCACCTAAATCGCCGCCCGATTATAGGTGGAGCACTGCGGCGTAGGCTTGGGTAGACTAATGACCGCAAGCCACTCATACCTAGAGAATAAATGAGCAAATAGAGAACATAAGCTCAATATAGAAAAAACCGGTGTTCCACTTTTGTTGGCCTCTGCAAGTTTAAGATATTTTTTAGGGCTTACCCCCAAAACTCACATAATCGTCAAGATCGAGTAGATCAAACCAACTCAAAATATCCACCCGTTGAGGAGCAATTTTTTCAAGGGTTTCCATGAAAAACTTCCTGGATTCTCGATCCATAGGACCACTATTTTCCTGAAACTTTGACCAACTTTCTATCTGCCAAGCAGCTAAAGAAGAAAGGGTTAAAACTTCCTCCAAGACCTCTTGGTCAGACTGAGCTCGATGTAAAATATCCAAGAATTGTTTATCACTAATGCCAATAAAAGAAAAAAGTCTTTGATCCATCGGGCAATTAAACTTATATTCTCCAATTTTCCCAGCAATAAAGGCTCTGCCCTTATCAATTGCCCGTGGAAGAAGGACAAATCCTCCCAGCCTTACTCGCGGGCTGCGTGGCGGATGTTGTGTAAGATCAAAAGGATCATAATCCATAAATCATTGGAAAGTCCTTGATAAAGAAAACCCAAAAAAGAGCGTCTTCTAGAAAAAATTCTTTAGTGCCGATCCAATTGAGCAACGACCGATTTCTGTGCTGGGCTACTGTCAGCGTTCATTTCAGCCATCTGTTTAAGCCAGTTATTATACTCTTCCACTGATTCGACCACCAGATAGCCTTTCATGGCGAAATGCCCTACGCCACAAAGCTGCCCACATGCAATCTCGAATCGACCCGTTTTAATGGGTGTAAACCATAGAGGAATGGTTAATCCAGGAATAGCATCCCTTTGTATGCGCATCTGTATAATATAGAAATTGTGCACCACATCTTTAGATCCAATTTGTACCAAAAGAGGCTTTCCAACTGGAACATGCATTTCGTTCATGGTCACGATATCATCTTTGGAAGCTGGATCATTTTTATCTAGCCCGATGGGATTCATAGGATCAATGAGGAAATTATCACGTCTTCCAAGTTTTCCGTCTGCACCTGGGTAATGGAAAAGCCATCCAAATTGTTGAGCTATAGCTTCCACAACAATCGCTTCCGAAACTGATGGTGGATTTAAAACCCGCTTCCCCCATAAAGGTATGGAAAAGCCAAACAGTAAAACCATTTCGACAAAGATGACACCCCACTCCAAATGTTTAGGCCAATCCGCCTTTAATCCTTCATAATTTGCCTGAGGATGCTTCTTTTTCGAAAATTTAAAGAGTGAGTACACGAAAAAAGAGGACCAAATTACAAAAAGGATGAGCATAAACCAAAGTATCAGTTCCAGAAACTGATCAACCTGGTGCCCATGTTCAGCGGCATTAGGAGAAATACCTGTAAGTTCGAGCAAAAGTGCAATCATCGTTCTCTTTCCTTGTTTATCTTATCCACGTTCAACATTCAGCTCAGCATTCGACTCTTCAGTTTTGCAGTCTTGAAGACAACTATTTTCACTATTCAAGGCAGCTTCTTTTTTGCTCATTTTTACAAAAAAAGAAATGAAAAGCCCGAAAACTAAACCTAATAAAGCCAGTAAAAAAAGGACAGCTGGCAACATTCCTCTAGTGGCATTAGAATTTGGTACTGAGCAAATACCACAAGAGAAGGCTTTATCAACGCTCAATGGAAGCAACGATAATAGACAACTCACTAAGCCGATTTTCATATCCTTCTCCTTGTTTCTTTTTTCCCAATCCCTCTCTCCCCTTTACTTTTATCTCTCATTTTTCCAAAGCTTTTCTTCCTCACTCTCTTCTTCCTGCAAATAGAGGAACTCCGCATAATCAGGAAGTGGCTTTTTCGTTTTCCTGACGAGGTAATAAATAAAACTACCCACGGCCAGCCATATGATGAGTACAAAGAAAGCCAAGAAAAATCCTACCCAATCCTCTTTCTGAATTTGCTCGGTAGATCCAGTCATGGAAAAAATTCTTTGATCATGACTCCAAGATTGAATGAGAAAAAGAAAAAGGATGATAGCCATGACCACCAGGCCATATCTCATTTTTCTTTTAGGTTTTGGATCAAGCTCGAGCATCTTCATCATATCAATAAATTTTCAACTTTTTCATTTTGAGCACAAACCATACTCCATAAATAACGGCTAAGATCCCCAAAAGAAAAGAACCTACCCCTAAGCCAATATAAAGAAGCTCTTGACTGCTAAAATAGCTATAGATAGCCCATGCCCCAAAAGTCAGGAAAAGTAAGATGGCCAGTGTTATAAAAACAAGGTGAAATTGTCGCAGAGACATATTTTTCTCCTTTTTATTTTCCAATAGAGTCAAAATAAGAAGCCACTAATAATAAAAATAAAGCCAATACAAAGAGAACCGCAAGACCTATAAGGTGATGGATTGTCTTTTTTTCCCAAAAAATGTGCATGAGAATACCTAAAGCTAAAAGAGCCTGGACGCCAGCAATTACAAGTCCTGCTGCTATGTTCCCTCCTCCCAAGTGAAGATAGGAAACAGCAACATTAACTATTGCCAGGACAACCAAAAACCCAAAAACGATAAAATAGGATTTAATCCGCTTTTTTTCCTCATGTATTTCTTCGCTCATTGACTATAGTCTCCTCTATTCCTAATAACTATTTAATCTTTCTTTATCCCTAAAAGAGGTAAAGAGTAGGAAAAAGAAAGATCCACACCAGATCAACAAAATGCCAAAAAAGGCCTGCAACTTCCACTCTGTTTGCTAAATGTTCGGGATTTCTTTTATAAAGGGAAGCACCTGGACCCCAAAAATAACCTAAAACCAATAGTCCTCCAAGAATGTGGAGAGCATGAATTCCGGTCATCGTGAAATAGGTAGCCAAATAGGTATTGTATTTTGGTACAAAATTCGACCACCAACGGATTTCATTCTTGGGAATCTCAAGAACTTTTTCTTCAGCCTCGGGTTTAGAAAAAATGGACTTAAGTTGATAAACAAAATCCCCCGCATTCTCTGGATCTGGTTTGATTTTTAAAACGTCCGAGCGCATTGCTTCTTCTTCGCTCATAGCTAGATGCCCCGTGATTTCCTGGCCATTTTTAAGAATTACCCCATAGTGGTGAAATTTATCCTTGTATTCTACAGACTTAACGCTAAGAAACAAAACACCACAAAAAAGAGTGATTCCCAGCCACTGCCTATATTTAGCAAAATCTCGCATTTTCAGCGAGCTCCAGGCCAACACCATAGTAATGCTAGAACTTATGAGTACCATGGTATTAAAAAGCCCCATCGGTACATTCAATATATGATGTGGCCAATGCGATGCTCCAAGTCTTAAGAAAATATAGGCTGAAAAAAGTCCACCAAAAAGCATGACCTCGGAAGCCAAAAACAACCATATTCCTACTTTTGCATTATAAAGACCGGTATCAGGCCTTGCTGTAACTGTATAAGGAATCTCCATTACTGAACCCTCTTGTTTTTCTTCTATATATCGTTTTTGTTTTTATGAAGGAATCTGGGATAAATTTCCTTCTTTTCTTAATCTTTCTTCCGGTTCCCATTGCGGTAAATAATCCTGTTTATATCCCGGGACACTATATTCATAAGGATCCCGGTAAACCGCTACGGGATGGAGAAAATTGCCATGTCCAGGAGGTGTAGGCGTTGCCCATTCAAGGGTAGTCGCTTGCCAAGGATTATCGTCGGTTACCTTTTTCCCAGCCCATAAGCTCCAGAAGAAATTGATGATAAAGGGGATCTGGGCAATGGCTAATGCCCAAGCAGAGACACTCATGACCTGGTTTAACCAAAGCACATTCTGCGCCATCTGCCAACCCGCTCCACCATCATACCATCTTCGATGAACACCGGCAAAACCTTGAACAAGCATGGGAAAGAATATGCCATTAAAGAAAATGACCGTTGGCCAAAAATGCAGTTTGCCTAAAAACTCATTCATGTACCGACCTGTAGCTTTAGGAAACCAGTAATAAATGCCTGCAAAAAGGGCAAGCAGAGAGGCAGGAGCCATCATGTAATGGAAATGGCCGATAACATAATAGGTATCATGGAGCACGACGTCTGAAGCCGTCCATCCCAGAGGCAATCCTGTCAGTCCTCCTATGCCGAACATCGGAAGCCATGCCAAGGCAAAAAGCATTGGGACATTAAATCGTATCGATGCTCCCCACAGGGAAAGCAGTAATACCGTTCCCAATAAAACGGAAGGAATAGAAATAATCGTCGTAAAAATTTGGAAGAAGGAAGTAACTGCTTGGCCCATCCCTGTCATATACATATGGTGGGCCCAGACGATCATCGATAGAAAACCAATAGCCAAAAGCGAATAAACAAAAACCTTATAACTCCAAAGAGGTTTGCGGGTGTTGTTAGCAAAAATCTCTCCAACAATACCCATGGTGGGTAGAATCTGGACATAGACTTCAGGATGCCCCAGGAACCAGAAAAGATGCTGCCAAAGAATGGAAGACCCTCCTCCACTTATATCCGCATGTTTGCCGTTTACAATCAACCCCTCAGGAGAAAAGAAACTCGTTCCAAAAAGCCGATCCATAAGCTGCATGATTGCAGCCGATTCAAGGGGAGGAAAAGCCAAAAGCAACAAAAAAGCCGTAACCAGTTCACTCCAGACAAAAACAGGCAATCTCATCCAGCTTAATCCCTTGGTTCTGAGCTGAATGATGGTAGTAATAATATTCACTGATCCCAGCAAACTTCCCGTAATATTGAAAGCCATGCCTATAAGCCATAGCGTCTGTCCATTAAAAAGGGGATGAAAACCAGGTCCCATATCTGCAAAATCAGCCAATGGTGTATAAGAAGTCCAACCTGACTTTGCCGCTCCCCCAGGAACAAAAAAGCTCACCATCATGATAACTACCCCAACAAAAAACAGCCAAAAACTAGCCATATTCAGTCGAGGGAAAGCCATGTCAGGTGCACCAATTTGCAGGGGAACAACAAAATTACCAAACCCAGCAAAAAGAGCTGGAACCAGGGCCATGAAAATCATCATCGTTCCATGCATTGCTCCAAAAGAATTATAAAGCTGTGGGGTCATAACCCCCCCCGGAGCCATTGATGAACCAAGAAGTTTTTCAAGAATAGGTCCAAAAACAGGAATAGGCTTTCCAGGGAAAGAAAGCTGCCAGCGCATCAATACCATCAAGAAAAAAGCAAAAAGAGCCACAAAAAGTGAAGTGACCATGTATTGATAGCCGATCATCTTATGATCGGTGGAAAAAACGTACTTTCTTATCCAAGGAATTTCTTCGTGTTTCTCATGAAGGCCATGTGCAGCATGTGAAGTCATCGACATTTCAGAGTCCATAGTTTTCTCCCGCTATGTTGTTATAACATGTAATTTATTTTTTCTCTTTTTCAAATCAATTTATAAATTTTACTCTTTTTATCTTATTAATAAAATTGATTAGGCAAAAAAGTTCAATGTCAATTTACATACTTTTATTCTCCAAGGTGGGAAAGCTCATCCACAGTCCATGAGCCTTCTTTTTTGCCGTACTTTTCTCTAAGCTCTTTGATCTCAGCTTCATCCACCTTACCGGCATGATTACCCCAAGAGTTTCGAATATAAGTCATGATCGCAGCCAGCTTTTGATCGGTTAAGGCCGTTTTCCACCCAGGCATCACACCATTGTAGCTTGATCCATTAATTTTCAACTCTCCAGAAAGTCCATTTAATAAAATGGCCCCCAACCTCGCCTTATTCCCTACGACATACTCAGAGTTTGCAAGGGGAGGATATTGTCCAGTCATGCCCAAGCCATTCTGCTGGTGACAGGCCGAACACATCGCCTGATATTGGTCCTTACCTAAGGCCATCGTATCCATTTTAGCTTCGACAACACTTTTTTTAACCTCTTCCTTGGATTTCGGCTTAGGAATATATCCCCAAAAGAGGCTTCGAGAGTCGAAGATGTTATTCTTCCATCCGCCTGTTTCGAATAGCAAAATATATAGAGCCAAGAGCACAACCAAAAAAGAGAAAAGCAAAAACCACCTGGGGATTTTATCTTTTGTCCTTTCTTCTAAATCCTTCTCCATATTGCCTTTTACTATGTTATTAGGAGTTTGTTGCCTTTCTTTCAGGGTTTTTTTGGTTGAGTCTCAACCGGATAGGATCTATCCAAAGAGATCAGATAGGCAACTAAAGCCATTGCTTCGGGTGAGGGCAAAATTTGTATATCAGGAGGTACGCCTCGGGTCAATTCCTGGGGTAATGCTATTGGATTCCTTTTACCTTCGGCTCTTACTTTCCGAAAAAGATATCGATAGGGAGGCATGATCGTTCCAGGAAATACTTTTGCTGGATCATAAAGAAGGAGATAAAACCAATGGGGATCTTTTCTTCTTGTCCCTATATTAGAGAGGTCAGAGCCCATTCTCACTATGCCCAGAAAAGGGTTGGGTTCATGATAATAATCTAAGGGTAAAGTTCGACGGTTACCCCATCCCCTTGCGATGTCTGAACCCATATTGGCAGGTCTAACCACTTGGGTATGGCAACCTGCACAGCCATTAGCTCCATAGACTCTTTGTCCAGTTTTGATAAGCCCAAAGTCAGCAGGTGGGCTTTCATCAGCTGTTGGGGGCATATCCAGGACCCTAGCTGGAATAATGACATAAAGCCACCATCCAAATATAAAGCAGCTTAAAATCCCTAATATCCAAAGAAATTGTTTAAACATCATCTTCAACTCAATCATTCATCGGTTATCTAGGCTCTGAGACAAATTATTGATTTCTCCTTTTCGCTCTTCAACTTCCATTGGTAAAATCGTCATCAGCAACAACAGAAAACAGTAGGTCAACTGGGAGAAAAGGATGAGTGTAGCAGACATCCCCGCTCCTCTAAGATAAGGCAATACCGATTCAATAACCTCCGTAATGGGTAATTGCACATCTTGGAGTTCAAAACTCTGAACAATCCCTCCCAGGCATAGGAATATAAAAAGAAAAGTCATCCCATATATATTTGCCCAAAAAGTGATTTTCAAAAGGATTTCCGAGACCCAAGGTTTTTTATAAAAACAACAAAAAAGATCATGAGCAGTTGCTAGTAATCCAAAAGAATAAAATCCATAGATAAAAAGCACAAGAAAAGCTATTTCTACAAAGCTAAAATGGGTAAAGCGACTCACCAAGGGAAATGAAAGAACTCCATCACCACAAAGCGCTATTAAAAAGCAATAGAGGGCGATCAGATAATATCTCGACACGATAGAAACCGGGCTAGCCTTAAAAGTTTCTTTAAACCGCTGCCACAAATCAATACCAATGGCTAGCGCTCCAAGGATTGCCAAAAATCTCGAAGCGATTCCTAGTCCTACAATCCAAAGAGGAAAAGGACCACCAACTAGATGTGATGCACTCGAAAAATTTGAAAAGAAAAAAAACGTTATAAGCCCTCCCCATGAAAGAATTGAGGGTTTTTGTAGACCCCGCATCCTTTCAATGTAGTCATAGAGCATCGCCAGTCCTATCGGAGCTAGCCAGAGGTGCAGAAAGCCTTCATTAAACCACCATTCCATGCTCGCAAAAGCAACCCCGCGAATTACTTCCCAATGGAAAAAGACAAACAAGCTCCCTATGGCCCAGGGAAACCAGAGCAAAGATAAAAGGAGGTAGCTGGTTGAAATTTTTTTTGAAAACAACCCTAAACTTAACAGCTCCCTGACCAAACCATAAACCATCAAGATGTAATTCAAAAGAAGCAGAAACAAAACAAAATCTGGCCAACCCGCCCATGATAGGGAAGGAATCTCCCCAATGAGGACAGCCATCATCCCAATAAAAAGGGATATGTTCCAGAAAATTGCAGAAGAAAGAAAATAGCCGCTTTCCTTGAAAACTCCGCTTCGATTGCTACCCACAAGATAAAGGGCAAAAGCCAACCCTCCGTTCATCCCCCAGCCATAGGAAAATACGAGAAATGAAGCCAACTCGATGCGTCCAAAAGTCAACCATCCCCACGACCCAAGAAGGTTAGGAATCATAATTTTCCCAGCTCCAAGCAGAGCAAAACCTAGAGAGACCAAAAGCCAGAAAAAAGCGGCCATGAGCAGGAAGATGACAGGTCTCATGAAAGAGCCATCCAGGGATATTTCTCCTTTACCGGCGGTCTGCAAGCCTGTTGGTTTTAAAGAATTGATTGTCTGTTTACTCATCGCACTGGCTTTCTATTTTGATTCAGAGGGCCGTTGTATGCCGGGCAAATAAACCCCAGAGGCTTTGGATGTTTTCGACTTGTATTCCTTAACAATATCTTCCATAGCTTCATCTATGGGGATGTGAACAATTTTCTTTTCCTTATCAATCCACCCATATGAAGAAAGTTTTTTCTTTTCTTCGATCTGCTCTCCCAAACGCATTTGCCTTATATTTTCTGCTACCTTCTCATCTTCTGCTTTTCTTTTATAAAGGATTGACCAAGCATAAAACCCGGAAAGCAAAAACCCGCATAAAAATATAAGGAGAATGGCTCCATCCCTAAAGAAAGAGAAAGGGGCTAAAACTGTTTTTTGATGCTCTTCGCTCAAGTTCATTTTTAATAATCAGTTAATTAATTATTAACTCCTATGCGTAGAGTGAGAAATTCAAATCATTGGGAATCTTATATAAAAAACCTCGTCTCAGGATAAAGATTTCATAAATTGGTCAAAATTTCCTACAAGGAGATGCTAACATGATAATTAAACTTTACCACAAACTTCTCAACCAAATCCATGCCTAACTTTTCTATTTAGCCAACTACTATTTAGCAAAAAAATAAAGCTCACTATCTATGGGAAAATTTTTCCAAAAGAGAACCTACGAAGATCCTGGTGGCTTTGTAGTTCTGAGGTTGAGAATCCACTCAACCATCCTTTCTGCCTCCTCCTTTTCTACCCTTTGAGGTGGCATACATTCCCATTTTGTCTTCCACTTTCCACAAGAACCTTCCAATACACTCTTTACAAGCACTTCTTTTTTTTCGTATCTCTGAGCTATATCGTAAAAGGAAGGTCCGACGAGAAATCTTTTCGTATCATGACAATCAGTGCATCCCCTAAGCCTGAAAAGCTCTTTTGCACTAATCTCCAATCTTGGCTTTTCCTCTACACTTGTTTTTTCGCATGATGGGACATACAAAAGAGCAAATAATAGTAAAAATGATAAAAATAGTAAATACATATTAGAAATTTTTCCTTTTAAAGATTTTAAGATTCAAAAAAGAAATGATGAATGTGTAAAAAAGAGATAAAATAAAGGGTAAAAACCAGAATTCTTTGATATAGGAACTTTTTATCCACCTTCCCAAAAAGCCCATGAGCTCGTAAAGCCCCACCTCCATAAGAAGAGTGAGTCTCAAAAAGTCTACCGGATTTATAAGGGTAAGGCTTATCAGCAGCATTTCCGCTGGATATTCAGAGAGAGCTATTACAAGATAAAGAAGGAGTGCATCGTAAAATATACAGAAGAAGAGCCACAGAAAAAGGGAAAAACCAAGTCCCTTTATACTATCTTCTATAAATAGGAAAGAGAAAATACCAAGGCTTACAAATAGGGGGACAAGAGAAAGATTGAGAAGCACGCACTTTAAAAAGCTTTGACTGAATCCTGCTAAGTAGTAGAAAGGAAGGAGGGAACCTAAAAGGTAACTAAAGCATAAGGAGAGGCTAATGCTTATACTAATTGAGAACAGAAGGATAGATCTTTTGACGGGTTGAGAAAGGAGAAATTCAAGGAAGTTTTTATTGCCGTAAAGAAATGTGGTAGTAAGAAGCAAAGAAAATAAGGACAAGGAGAGGGAAGAGAGATTACCATAGCTAACCACTGCCTTTTCTACACTTCTTCCAAACTCTAGTAAAATGTAAGTTACCAAAGCGTAGAAAATAAAGGTTGCAAAGGTCCATCGACTCTTTAAAAGATCATAAAATACATATTTTATGAGCTTAACAAGCAAATCACAGCCTCCTCAAGCCTTACCTTACCAGTTTTTTTCTTAAGATCCACAAGGCTCCCTTCAAAGATAACTTTGCCATCGGTTAGAAAAACCACCTCATCTGCTATCTCTTCCACTTCGTTCATTATGTGAGATATGTAAATCACTGTTTTATCCCTTTTTTTCTCTTCAAGGATAAAGCCCTTAAGTCTATATGCGGAGATGGGATCAATCCCCACCAATGGCTCATCCAATATAAGCAAAGGTGTATCAAATGCCAAAGCTACGAGAGCACCTACCTTTTGCCTTGTACCCCCTGAAAGGCTTGAAAACTTCTTTTCCAATTCTTTGCCAAGGTTTAAAAGGTCAAGAAGTTCCTTAAGTCTTATAGCCTTCTGATCCCTTATGTCCTCTATCATGGAGATTATTTCTCTCACTTTAAGGTTTTCAGGAAACTCAGGA
Organism: Methylacidiphilum caldifontis; assembly: GCF_017310505.1. Classification (NCBI taxonomy): domain Bacteria; kingdom Pseudomonadati; phylum Verrucomicrobiota; class Methylacidiphilae; order Methylacidiphilales; family Methylacidiphilaceae; genus Methylacidiphilum (ex Ratnadevi et al. 2023); species Methylacidiphilum caldifontis. The sequence continues at coordinate 966,054 of NZ_CP065957.1, forward strand.
ATCTGTGGCATGTATCCTATTATTTTTTTATATCTAGCATCTCTATATATATCTCTGTTATTTATAACTACCTTTCCCTTATCAGGAATGACAAGGCCAAGGAGGATTTTAATCAGAGTGGTTTTCCCTGAACCGTTAGGTCCGAGGATGGCTATGGTTTTTTTTTCTTTAAGCTCAAAGTTGAGATCTTCAAAGAGCTTCCTTCTCCCAAAAGACTTATAAATTCTCTCAAACCTTATCACGGTC